>CANBKJ010000123.1 GCA_947369165.1 uncultured Lachnoclostridium sp. | reverse complement strand
GCATTATTTGAGAGAACCAGCGAGGGAATCAGCCTAACGCAGGCCGGACATATTTATGTGAGGTATGGGCGGGAAATCATGCAGTTAAAGGAAAATATGGACAGGGAATTGAAAACATTATACAGCGATAAGATTCAGAGTATCCATGTTGCCATGACGTTGAATACTGTTTATATGTCGATGGTGGAAATGCAGAATACGTTTACGGAAAAATATCCGGATTGTAAATTATCCTTTGCAAATATCATGTCGGGGGATATTTGCAGCGGCCTGAGAAATCATCTGTATAAGTATGAAAGCATTGTAGAACCTGGAGGGTTCAAAAGGGCATAAAATCCCCCTCCCCACGAAAAGGGGCTTTTAAAATGAGATACGGTATGGTAAAATATGCTACAGCAATTCGTTTTAAGCTGTAGTAGTTGCCACCGCAGGATCTTTTGGATGATGATTTAGGGCACGACCCTGTTTGGAACCGGAGATAAGTACCGGACTTCCGTTTACCGATTCCTGTATTGGCTGGGATGTGGCTGCACTTCCTGAAACGGATTGCTTTTTTTCTGCGGAAGAAACGGACTCCATTTCCTCTGCCGCATCCATTTCCTGTGCACCGCACTGTCTCTCAACCAGCCGGAGCGTGTCATCGTCAGCACCCTGTTCCTTTAAGAAGGCGATGACATTGTTTAAGTTCAGCCCTTTTGTTTTTTTGGTGTTTTGTATGATTTCCTCATGGTCAACCGGGAGGAAGTCTGCGTCATCCCGGATCATGTGGTAGATGGCCACGAGCATTTTCCGCGCTATGGCGATGATGGCCTTCTTGTGGCCCCGGCGCTTTTTCAGCGTTTCGTATTTGTAGTGAAAGTAAGGATCTTTTTTCGTGCTTTTTGCAGCTGCAAGGGCGCACTGCACGAGGAGCGGTTTCAGGTAATGTCCGCCGTTCCCTGTCCTTGTGGACTTCTTCTTTCCTGCGCTTGCATTGTTTGCAGGGGAGAGGCCTGCCCAGGAGGCGAGTGCGGCATCATCCCGCCAGACGGACATATCCGTCCCGATCTCGCCCAGGATATAGAGGGCGGATTCTTCGGTAACCCCGATCATTGTAGTCAGGTGTCTGATGATGCGGGAGTATTTCTGACGGAAATAATCCAGTTTCTCATCAATGAGGCGGATACATTCGTTGATCTGGCCAAGGTGCAGGTTTATGACCTTAAGCTTGTCCCGCTGGATGCCAATGAATTCATAGCCATGGATACTGTCGAGGATATCCTCCCCGGATGCTTTCACCCGCCGGTCCACCATGCTCAGGATCTGTTTGTCGCTGACATCTTCCGGCTCCGTCATGATAAGGTATTCCATGATGGAGGATGCGGATTTCCCGAAAGGGTCTGAGAACACGCAGTCCAGCCGCACTTTCGATACGGTCATAGAATTCTGGAAACGGTTCTTCTCGGAAGTACGCATATAAGTGAGCTTCAGGCGGTAACGGCACAGCTCCCTGAGGTCACGGATGTCGGCTGGCGGGATAAAGGACGCCACGACAAGGTCCATCCGGAACATGCTTGCGATGTGGACGGCATCCCGGAAATCGGTCTTTTGGCCTTTGGCCTGCTTTACGTATTTCGGGTGGGTCAGAACCGGCCTGAGGCCGCACTGTTCCAGGATGTTGAACACAGGTATCCAGTATTTCCCAGTGGATTCCATGCAGATATCCTGCACGCCCTGGCTTTGGAACCATGCGGCCATGGTGCGGATGTCGCTGTTCGTGGACTTGAACTGCCTGACATAAAAGACCGCATTAAGAGTGGTGGGATCTGTTTTGCACACGGCGGCCATAAGGATCTCCTTATGGACATCGATGCCCGCACAGACCGGACGTTTGATGTCACCATCAGCAGATGTGATGACACGGGTGCCATCATCCATGGTGAGGGATTTTATCTCATCAAGAGAATAGGCCCCTTCGGACCGGATATGCTTTCTTTGTGTGTTTCGTTTTTTGTCTGCCATATGTCCTCTCCTTTCTGAAATGGCAGGGCTGAAAAAGGAGACGCCGGCAGTGACTGCCATCCCTGCGGGAACCCTATAAGAGCGGGTATCTTCATAAGTATACGGGCTTAAAAGCGCCAATCATTTGTGCAGGAAGGATGGCGGCAACTGATAACTTTCCGGGCTCTGGATCTCCAGGCGTTACAACGTGCTCTGTAGTATACTGGTGTCTCCAGAATAAGGATACAACAAATTGGAAGGATATGTGAACTTAAAAATAGAAAAGCAACCGCTTTTATCATCATTTGTGCCGCTGTAGGCGGCATGGTAACAACTTTGAAGATGGGAAGGCATATTTGGAACTGAGCAAATCCTGGGGAATTTTAGAGGATGAGGTATAGATGGGGCAGGGTAAGGAGGTGTCTGAATGAAGCGTGGAAAGAAATGCTTACGGAAAATATGAAAAGTGTAGACATAGTGCAATGTTTCAATCGTTTTGTAAATAACAGGAGCAATGAATCAAAAGTAACAGCTTTAATAAACATAAGGAGAACCAAAACCCATGAAATACGATTTCACATCAATCATCGACCGACACGGAAAGGACGCCATTGCGGTGGAC
>CANBKJ010000122.1 GCA_947369165.1 uncultured Lachnoclostridium sp. | reverse complement strand
CCTTTGTAAATACTGGATTGATAAGCTCCGAATACAGGTACTCACATCCTACAGGCGCAAGCACATTCCCCTCCACGTAGTAGGCAAGCTCCTTTTCCGTTGCCGTGGGATACAGCTTGAAGAACGTCTCCAAGAACTCTGTCACTTCCTCCGTGGTGGCAGTGTCCACCGTTCCATCCGATTCCTTTGCTTTTGGCTCATAATCAGATTTCTCCAGCAGGCTATTAACGGTCGGATTCTTTGTAATCACCATATCCCCGTTACCGTCTACATGAACCACAACCGTATAAGCAGAAGTGCAGCCTATGGACTGTTCCCCCTCTGTCACGGTCTGGTCTACCGAGTAGGTGACAGTGAAATCCTCTGTTCCCTCCTGTTCAATATTCCAAACTTTAACGTCCGTAACCGTGGAGCTTGTGGGGATATCCTGCCGCACCGTATCCACATTCAAATCCTGTAATTCCTTTGTGAGATAGCGGCTCATATTCGTAGTCCTTGTGTCAATGGATTCCTGCGTGTTGCTCCAAGAATAATAATCCGCTGCAAAAGCTCTGACGAAATTTTCAATCCGATTCGTGTCGATAATCCGCTGTTTAATAACTTCTTTTTCATGTACCGTGTGCCTGTCAATGGCGGTGAAGTTCTTATATACCCCGAAACTGACGCTTGCCAGCAGCACCAGCCACAGGGCAAGTACCGTTTTCTTATGTGTGCCGATTTTCATTACAGGCACTCGTTTTTCTTTTTTAGGTTTTGATTCTTTTTCTTTTTTCTTAAATAACACCTGAATCCGTGAACTTCGTTTAAAGTAATACTTTGGCATGCTTCTAAAATTCAATATCTTGATATATATCGGCTAAGATATGGTGCTCACCGAATAGGTGGATAATTATTGCCTTTTTTCCGCTGTCGGTGTATAATGATATCATCATCTTATACACACGGAGGCCAACTAAAATGAGCATGAAAGAACATGTTATGTTTGCATATAACACCATAAAGTATACATTCAGCAATTCCAGGATTACACCCTATGGCGGTCTGCTGATTCCAGGACAGATGTTAAAAGCTGTTGATTTTGACACGAAAATTGACAAATATTCTTCGCCATCCAAGGAATATAAGAACAGTGATGTACTAAAGGCCATGCTTATCGGTATACTCTGTGGGAACGCTGACTTCGAATCCATCCATGAAACCGATGATGACCCTGAGTTTTTCTGCAATGCTTTCCATATGCGCCATATCCCATCGGAGCCAACCATGCGGCAGCGTATGGACGAAATCGGCGCCAGTATGCAGGGTGCGCTGCGTCAGATCAATGTGGATCTGTTCAAAAAGTTTGGCGTGGAACCGTCTGCATTGGAAAATGGCTATATACCAATCGACATCGACGTGAGCCCTTTCCTTGATGAGAAATGCAATAAGGAAGGCATTTCGAGAACTTATAAAAAGAAGGATGGCTATGCGCCTATCTTCGCCTACATTGGGACAGAAGGATACCTTATTGCATGCGAACTACGGGAGGGAAAACAGCACTGCCAGAAAGGGACACCAAACTTTCTGGTCGAAGTATTAAAACTTGCCCGTCAGATTACGGACAAACCACTCTTGATTCGTCTCGACTCCGGAAACGATTCTGCGGATAATATCGGCATTTTCATGGAAGAGTGTTTCCGGGGGGACAGGGTGCATTTCATCATTAAGCGCAACATCCGCAAGGAGAATCCGCAGGAGTGGCTGGACAAAGTAGGCGGTGTATGCACAAATGTAAAGTCTTCACGGGAAGGGAAAAAGGAATACATTGGGCAGACATTCCGGGACGTATCTTATAATGTACCTGATGCCAGTTCAAAATCCGGCCATAGCAGGAAGACCGTTGGAATCCGAACCATTTACGATATAACAGAGCGTGCCTGTGACCATGATGGGCAGTACTATATCAGCCCTAAAATTGACTGTGATATGTACTCCGTCAATGTAGATTTTTCGGACGAAGACATCATAGAGCTTTACCATAAACATGGAGAAATGGAACAGTACCACAGTGAAATCAAGACGGACTTATGTGCAGAGCAGTTTCCATCTGGAAAGTTCGAAACAAACGAACTTGTCCTGGAACTGATCCAGCTGGCCTACAATCTCCTGCGGATGATTGGACAGGCATCACTTAGGATCAGCGATATCCCCATGAAAAGACCCGTAAACCGCCGGAGGCTACGCACGGTAGTTGAACGGATCATCATGACCCCCGGGGTTGTGACAAAGCATGCAAGGCAGGTGAGACTTGATCTGGGGCGGAGTAATCCCTGGAGGAACGCAGCTTCACAAATAAGCAGGATATTCCAAGCTGCAAAATAAACGAAAGATATCCTACATTTTCCTTGCCATTGGAATGGTTCAATGAGCCTTAGTTAAGGTATGGCAATTTTAGAGAAATTTTACCTAAGTGGCTGGATAGTAGTTTGATTCAAAGTGTATGATTATCGAAAACAATATTTTATTGGCATGAAATTGGTACAAAGAGTGCCTCATATTTCTTAATTTACCGATTTCATTTTATTTTTAGGTTAGGTTCACGGATTCAGGATATATTTTTTCACGTAGTGTTTTTTTTACCGTTTTTGATGAGAGATACCCCATATGGCTTGAAAGAAG
>CANBKJ010000121.1 GCA_947369165.1 uncultured Lachnoclostridium sp. | reverse complement strand
TGCATTCTGCGGAGCGCAGCGTCCACAGATGCGTTTTAGAGCGGCCGCCTTGCGGAGCAAAACGGCCACCCGTTTAATGCAGGTTATCTCCTGTTGATCATAACTGTGTAATGTTTGGTTGCTCTTTTAAGTATGGAGTTTGCCGATATCTCATCGTTCATGATCATTGGCTTCCAGTTCTCCGGCGCCCTCTGAGAACAGATGATGGTGCTTTTCTTTTTCTCCGATCTTCCTTCCAGCAGTGCAAACAGGATCTTGATTTCTGCTTCATCTACGATTGTGTGGAGAAGAAAGTCATCAAGTATCAAAAGATCCTGTTTAAGCAGTCCGGACAGTTTCCGACTATACTTACCATAATCAAGCTGTTTCTGTGACGAAAGGTTTTCAAGCAGTTCCTCACAGTGGAAATATCCCACCCGGTAATCCGTACATGCTTTTATGCCGATTGCTTTTGCCAGATACGTCTTGCCAGTATCGGACGCTCCGAGTATACAAATGTTAAACCCCTTTGGAATAAAATCCAGTGTGGAGAGCATCTGCGGAATCCCGGAAGGTAAGTATTCCCTTTCCTGGGAATCCGTACAATTCCCGATTTCTGCCGGGCATCCTATGAGTTTTGCCGAGCGGAGGCGGTTATTTATCCGTTTACTGATCTTATCCTTGTATTCGGGAGATATAAGCTCCGAAATCAGCGTAAGGCGGTCCATCTCAAGGAATCCGGGGGCAGCATAGAGTTTATCCAGTTCAGCCGCCATATTTGGCAGCCCCATTTCGTTTAATTCATCCACGAGCATATTCAGAAGGCTGTTTCCAGTGAGCATTACCGGTCACCTCCCCTCTGCCTGTCTGCCAGCTCCCTGCTGCGGGACAAAAGTTTGTTTATATCTGCCGAATCAGGGCTCATCGCGTATCCGCCCTTTTCTTCAGGGGCAGTGCTGCATTTTCGGACTTCTGCTCCCATCTCATCCGCAACTGCGGGAATGGTGTTTTTTATGAACGTATATGTGGTTTTCCCACAGTCAATGGCACGACGGCAGCACTCCTCCAGTACAGGCTTCCCATATTTCCCGCCGAAGTTGAGTACGCCAAGGCACATACGGTAGGTCTGGACTTCATATTTACGGCACTTGAGGATGTTCTGGATAACCGCCTCGGTCGATGTGCCCACAAGCCTTGCCTTATTGATAAAAAATGCTGCATTCCACTGTCCGTATCCCTGATAGCTGGCGGGGAGATGGTGGGGATTCGTAGACCATTTTCCCTTGTACTCTGCACGGGGCCACTCGCACAGGAATTCACCCTGTTTACTGTAAATTCGTACAATGGCTGCTGTCGCCTTTATGAGAACTTCTTTGTGCACATATGCTTTATTTACGCTATAATAAGCATTATCAAAGCGGACATGGAAATCGCTTGATACTTTTGCCATTCGTCTCTCCGTGTACTCGTAATGCACGGAGGGCAGCGGCATCAATTCCAGTCTTTCTTCTTCCCAATAGAAGTATCTGTTGTGTTCCTTTTTCTTAAAAGGCTCCCGGTTTAACTGTTCGAGGAAGACCCATAGATCCTGATTGAACTGTTCCAGAGAGAAATACTGCCGCTCCTCCATCTCGTGGAAAAATCCCTTTTCAAGGATGCCCACGGCGTTTTCCACAGAACTCTTATACTTTGGCTTACGAACCTTCGCAGGCAAGATAACCGTCTGGTTATGTTCCGCCCATTCGGCATAATCTTTATTCAGTTCTGGTGCGATCCAATCCCTGTTTGCTATGACGGCCTGCCTGCAGTTATCGCAGACCACAAGCGCAGGCACTCCGCCAAAGTAGTCCAGGGCATGGTTATTTACATCGATCCACTGGGGCTCTTTTACCGAAAGCATTCCCTCTGCGTATATGTACTGTGAATAGGGCAGAATGGCAACAAATACCACGACGGTATAGATTTCACCGGTTAACGGATCGGTAATCTCAAATGTTTTGCCGGCAAAGTCAACCTCCATCTTTTCCCCAATGACGGCATCGAAGTGTAAGGTTTCGGCATTTTCGGCACACCATTCAGAGTAATGTTCGCAGAACTGGCGGTATTGATAATAACGCCTGCCAGTTTCCTCGCACTTCTTTTTGTACCTGTTCCAGAGGAACACCAAAGTCATGTTCTTTCTGGTGGAAAGCTGCCTGTTCACATCCCCGTAATCAGGATACTCAATGTTGGGATTTCGACCATTGTTTCCTGGCGGATTTCCATACACTAACTCAGCTATTCCATAGTTGGTGATGCCGTTCGGGAGCGGGTAGCTGATGCTGTCACACTCCTCAAATGCTTTCAGGAATTCATTGACTCCTGACTTGCTTGCACCAATCTGTCTGGCAATCTCTCTGCCAGACAGATTCAGCGCATAGCGTTTGATAATGATTGTTTTGTAGTCAAGCATTCATTATCCTCCTTCAAATGAGTTTATTTACCTCTTTATGAGGCATAGACCCATTATGAGAGGATTCGGCTTACAAAGGCAACGGCCTGTGGCCGATCAGCTTCGCATTGCGGCCGTTTTGCTCCGCAAAATCGGCCGTTGGATGCCGCAATATGCACTTTAGCTATACATAGAAAATAATAAGCATTAATTTTGAGCAAAAGACTGTAGTTTTTGCTTATTATATTTAAAAGAATAGCATCTTAAGGTAAATGTGTTATAA
>CANBKJ010000120.1 GCA_947369165.1 uncultured Lachnoclostridium sp. | reverse complement strand
AATTAAGACCGCCGAAAAAAATCAAATTAATTTACACACTTTACTTGACAAACCCTTCTTTCGGAAGTGAAAATTCAAATGACCTGCCGAGTTGTGCATCCGAGGTCTTCTCAATCTTCAAAACTTCATTCCACAAACGCTGTTTCTGAAAAGTAAGTTTAAATTTTTCCAGTGTGATTTCTTTGTTATCTGCCCTTTTATATCGGGCAGATTTCTGGAACCGTCTGATATTTTCAGCAGGTACATCCTGCCATTCCTGCGGTGCATTTTCACACATCAGCAGGCTGGTATAAACGACTTCTTTTTTCGAAGTATAGTAGCTGATCCTGCCTGTTTCTTCATTTTTCATCACATCGCCATTGAGATAAGCAGATGCCGATATGATGGATTTTCCTTTGCTGCGTCCAACAATCTTTACTGTATAATGAAAAATCGCCATGATCCGTTTCACCCTTTCTGCCGTATCCGGCTTTGATTTCCGGCAGGTAACCTTTTCCCTAAAAGAAAATGGTATCTGCCGGAACGCCCTCTGCATAAGAGTGCCCTGTGCATAACAGCCTGCATGGAATGCACCCCTCTGGCGAAGAGTGCCTCCTGCGGCATGAGCAGGTCTGGCTGAAAGCCCCGCCGACGGAACGAGCCCGGCAAGCGTAAGCGCAGACCGGTTGCCACCTGTGGCAAACTTATACGGACGACCTCTGGTTGTCCATAAGTGCGCCCTTCATGAAAAAGCAATGAAGGGAATGGAAACTCCACTCCCTCCGGCATTACACTTCCTCCGTATTTGTAACTGGCTCTTTCTGCATTGCCTTTGAGAAGAATTTCCCATTTGCTTCCTGCCTTTTTAAGAAGCCGACCAGCTTTGGAATATCCTCTTCCTCAATCGCACATCCAAGCACGGATTCCACCGCACCGCCAATCTGGCAGAGCCTGTGTGTCCGTTTTTTGGTTTCCACATCTTTCTGACGTTTCTTCAGTTCCCGTTTCTGTGCTGCGTACTGTTTCGCTTTCTCAAGGCTTTCCTGTTCTCTTTTTTCCAACTGGAGCATACGCTCCTCATAACTCTTTGTTGATCTTGCCATAAATATCATCGTCCTTTCTACTACAATATATTTATGGTTAATACCCCTTACAGCCAGTAAGGAATTACCCATCTTGTTGCTTAAGCTGTTAGAATGAGTAAGGCAATAGGTCTGGCCTCCTCCTTTCAGGACTTAGCGTCCGTAAAAAAGTCAGCCAACCAGCCCTCATTCGCAGCATTCGTTTTACGCAGGTTGAACCTAAAGGCGTTCGTGTGATACCCAGTAGATTGAATAGGCAATGGGAAAACTGGTATTGACCATTGCTAATACATTACAAAGGAGTATCTGTTATGAACGCTGTTGGTATTGATGTTTCCAAAGGCAAGAGCACTGTCACCATCCGCCAGCCCGGTGACGTGATTCTCATGCCGCCCCGCGACATCCCCCATACCCAGTCCCATATCAATGCCCTGATCGACTACATCAGGGGACTTGACGGGGAAACGAAGGTCTGCATGGAGCATACAGGAAGATACTATGAGCCGGTCGCCACATGGCTTTCAGATGCCGGTATCTTTGTCAGCGCCGTTAATCCCATGCTCATCAAGGACTTCGGGGACGATTCCCTGCGCTCTCCCAAGACCGACAAGGCTGATTCCAAAAAAATCGCACGTTATACCCTTGACCGCTGGGCGAAACTGAAGCAGTATGGAAGCATGGATAAAACACGCAACCAATTAAAAACCATGAACCGCCAGTTCGGTTTCTATATGGCTCACAAGACTGCCATGAAAAACAACCTCATTGCCCTGCTCGACCAGACCTTTCCGGGTGCTAATAACTTCTTTGACAGCCCTGCACGCAGCGACGGCACCCAGAAATGGGTGGACTTTGTCTACACCTACTGGCATGTGGACTGTGTGCGCTCCAAGTCTCTGGATGCCTTTACGGAGCACTACCAGAACTGGTGTAAACGCAAAGGCTATAACTTTAGTGCCGCCAAAGCAGCGGCTATTTATCAGCTTTCCTCTGACATGATCGCCGTATTCCCAAAGGATGGCAGCACGAAGCTGCTGGTACGGCAGGCTGTGGCAATGCTGAATACTGCATCTGAAACGGTGGAATCCCTCCGTGTGAAAATGGACGAAACCGCATCCACGCTGCCAGAATACCCTGTCGTCATGGCAATGAATGGTGTCGGTCCCACGCTTGGCCCACAGCTCATGGCTGAGATTGGGGATGTGACGCGTTTTACGCACCGCGGTGCACTGACTGCTTTCGCAGGCGTTGACCCCGGAAAAGATGAATCCGGACAGCACATCCGTAAAAGTGTACCTACCACAAAGAAAGGCTCTCCTTATCTGCGCAAGACCCTCTTCCAGATCATGGACGGTCTTATCAAGCGTTCCCCCGTGGATGATCCCGTTTATGCTTTCATGGACAAGAAGCGGGCACAGGGCAAGCCTTATTACGTCTACATGACTGCCGGGGCAAACAAGTTCCTCCGCATTTATTACGGGCGGGTAAGGGAATATCTTTCCGCACTGGCGAAAGCCGAAAATATCTAAGCAAACGTCCTTGCTTTTCATCAGACCAGCGTGCTGCGGTGGTCTGTTTGTGGTACTTATTTTTCAACCTGTATAAAATTTTCAAAGTTCACAAATTTCTGCTTGACTTTTTATTTGCAGACTTTTTT
>CANBKJ010000119.1 GCA_947369165.1 uncultured Lachnoclostridium sp. | reverse complement strand
AACTGGAGGAACTGGCAGGAGACAGCCGATATGCGAACAATGAAGAAATCGTGCTTAGGTATGCGGAAGGTTTGTTTATCCTTGTTTCTAAACAGGAGGTAAAAGAAGCAGAGCTTACAGTGGAGAAGCTGGAGGAACTGGCAGGAGACAGGCGATATGCAGGAAATGAAAAAATCATGCTACTATATGCGAAAGGTCTGGCATGTCTTGGCTTTATTTACTACTCACAACATGATTTTTATCAAGCAGAAGAAAAATTTGCCAAGGCACATCAGCTGCGCTGTCCGGGAGGAAGTATTAATTTATGTTATATGATCCGCCGCCGTGAGACAAAAACTCATTCATTGGATGAGTTTAAGAAAATACTGCTGTCCGTATGGGAAGATAAGGATGCTTTCGCGGTCATGAATATGGCGCTGTACCTTGCGGAATTTGAAGATGACTGGCAGGGTGCGGACAATCTTATTTCCAGTCTTGAGGAGGCGGAAGATTTCAGCGGGGTTATAGACTGGTGGTCACATCTGGAAGAGCCGGAAGGTCATTTGGTAATGATCTGGCTGGAACGCAGCAGAATATGTGATCCCTGTTATATACTAGAGGGTGAAAATATACTGAAATCACTTCGTGAAAAATATCCAGGTATTCCAGACTGGATCATGGAGATCAGGAAAGAAGAATAGTTGGAATGGATTTGGCACGTCGATGAATGGGCTTTTCCTTGACTGAAATTGGAATATAGGTTAGTATGGAGTGTATAGGAGGTGACAGAATATGAAAAAAGTCATTTTATTTGTTATTTTACAGCAGTATGCCGATTGGGAAGCAGCCTATATTTCATCGGCTATCGCTATGTTAGGGCAGGGGCAGTATGATATTAAGACGGTATCGTTATCAAAGGATTGTGTACAATCTATAGGCGGTTTTCGGGTGGTGCCGGATTATGATATAGCGTCTGTTCCAAAGGACTATGAAGCCCTTATCCTGATTGGCGGCATGACATGGAGAAACGAAGATGCACGGCAGGTGGAAGCACTGGTAAAGGATTGTTATAAAAAAGGCAAGGTATTAGGCGGTATCTGCGATGCTTCTGGTTTTTTGGGGACAACTGGTATTTTGAATGAAGTCCTTCATACAGGCAATGATCTGAATGACATGAAGCAATGGGCAGGATCTGCTTACACGGGAGAAGCCGGATATATTTCTAAGCAGGCAGTGAGGGATAGAAATGTTATTACAGCCAATGGCACAGCGCCTTTGGAGTTTGCAAAAGAGATTCTGCTTGCTTTAAATGCTGCAGGTGAAGATAAGATAACAGAATGGTATAATTTTCATAAATTAGGCGTTTATACGGCAGCCATGCCTAAAATGTAATATTGCAGAAGGAGAAAGCCAATGAGTAAATACAATACCTTATGGGAATATGTACAGAGACAGGGATCTCAATCATTTAAACTTACTTTCGATGAAATACAAAATATCACCGGCCTCCCCATTGACCATTCCTTTTTAAACTACAAAAAAGAACTGATGGAATATGGTTATCAGGTGGGAAAAATATCCATGAAGGATCAGACCGTTATGTTTGAAAAGATGGAAGTGAAAAGGTGAGAGTGCTAAGAATAGGGAAATTTTGGAATCGGTAAATTACCCCACTACCCTTTTTATGATATCTTCACCGTTTTCTTTTAGCCAGATCTTACTATTCTCATAGTCTGGCATGATTTTTGCCACTTCTGACCAGAATCTGGGGGAGTGGTTCATTTCTTTCCGGTGGCATAATTCGTGAACTACCACATAATTCTGGACCGCTTCTGGCGTCAGCATCAACAGGCAGTTAAAATTGAGGTTTCCCTTCCCGCTGCAGCTTCCCCACCTGGTTTTTTGGCAGCGGATGGTGATCCGTCCGTAATCCACACCGATCTTTTCGGCATAAAAACGAACTTTGTCTGGAATTACCTGCATTGCCTGATCTGCCAGAGCGCGGATGTCTTGCTGGCTAAGCCGTTGAACCGGGGGTTCCTGCGCCTTCTTTTGCTGTATCTCTTTCATCCGGGCTCTGTGTTTGGCGATCCAGTCAGATTTCTTTTTAAGAAAATCTGCGATTTCTGCATCCGTCATGGAATAAGGAGCGCGTACCTGGATGTGTCCGTCCCTGCATATTTTAAGTTCTATTGTTCTGCGGTTACTCTTTATGATTTCTGGATTCATTGCATTTTTAGTAGTTATTCAGTCCATTGAATCGAAGTGACTCTGCCTTTTTCAAAATAAATATATCTGTAAATGGAATATACCCACTGCTCTCTTGTTCCCCATGGATATTCAGTTATATTCTTTCTAACCGGTTTGCCCCAGGAGGAGGCCTCCACTTCGCTAGCCGTCATGCCGATTTGAGGGTTGGGCTTTTCTATGCTTTCTTGAAAACTTTCTTCTTCTTGAGAACTTTTTTCCTCTTCTTTCTCTTTTTCTAAATTTTCTTTATATTTTTTCACAGCTTCTTTATAATCTGCTAAACCTTGTTTGCTATATAAGCGTATATTGTTACCTTCACGTGCATCATAAATTTCATAGTATATACATCCGCTGAATATACCGGCCGAAAGAATATAATCCACCTTACCGTTGTGTACAACAGCAATCTTGCTTGTTGTACATCGTTTTTTGCTTATTTTTCCAGTGTAATTTGCAACTTTTTCCTTCCAGTTTTTTGAAGTGTAATGTATTTTAACCTTGACTGTATTACCTGATACTATAA
>CANBKJ010000118.1 GCA_947369165.1 uncultured Lachnoclostridium sp. | reverse complement strand
TTTTCAGATTTCCAGTTGTGTAAGAAATCAAGGTGAATTGCACAATCAGCAGGATGTAAGTAGGAAATAATCCGTACCTGTTCATAAATCTACGCATTTGGTAAAATATTCCTTAAAGATGAATAGAGATTCATCCGTACTTTGACAAAAAAATCCACCTAACAGTTTCTGCTAAGTGGATGTCCCCTCTGGTCGTTTGGTACGACAGTTTTCCGGTATTGTTTCTGACCAGGGCAATAGTGGAAGAATGTCTTCTTTTGTCGGAAATGGAGCCAAATCTTTCATCTTTTCCAATATGTAGGTCAGATAATTATAGGGCTTGAGTCCGTTCAGGATCGCCGTTTCTGTTATGCTGTATACGGTTGCGCTGGCCTCTGCTCCTTTGATACTCTTAGAAAACAGCCAGTTGCGGCGTCCTACCGCAAAGTTCTTAATGGCTCTCTCAGCGGCCGTATTGTCGATACTCAAATGTCCGTCATCCAAGTATCTTCTTAAGTATTGTTCCTGGTTTATCGTGTACAATACCGCTTCTCCTATTTTCGATGATCTGTCTACTGCATCCTCCAGGGAATGCAGCCACTCAAAGAAGGCATCTAAAAGCGGTTTTGACTGCTTCTGACGCTCGGTATATTTTTCCTCCGGCGATTTGCCTCGGAGCATTTCTTCTATCTTATAGAGCATGCCGATCCGCTCCATTGCCTGATATGCAGTTGTTTCTTTCAGCTGCTCTTTGGTGAAATCCTTTTTCAATGTTGTAAGGGCTTCATCAAAACGTCGCCTTGCATGGGCCATACACCCTGTCACGGTGATCTTCTCCGGGAGACTATGGTACGCCTGGTATCCATCACAGGTAAGATAACCCTCAAATGTATCTCCCAGAAACTCCACCGGGTGGTAGCCGCCCCGGGTTCTCTCATACTGGAAGAGTACCATTCTCGGAGATCCACTATTCTCATCCGTAAGATACACCCACATCCAGTTCTGTGTCGTACCTTTCTGCCCCGGTTCGTCTATGACCTGGATCCGTGTCTCGTCGCTATGGACATACCTACTGCAAAGGAATTCCTCCTTCATCAGGTCATAGACCGGCTGGAGATACCGCCCGGCACACAGGATGATCCAGTTTGCCATCGTTTTGGTTGACAGATTCAGATCATACCGCGCGAATTCCCGCTCCTGGCGTGCAAGCGGCATCCCATTTACATATTTGGCATTCATGATACCTGCAACCAGGGATGGTGTGGCGACACTCCCTTTCATAAGTGCCTGGGCCTTCTCTGGCCGCTGCATTTTTCCGCATTTTGGACAGCTGTAAATATATGTGACCTCTTCTACGACTTCGAAACGGGCCGGTATAAATTTCAGATATTTTACTTTCTCTGTCGTCACTACTTTGTATTTCGTCCCGCATTCCGGGCAGAACCGTTCTTGACCTTCCAGCTTATGTTCGATCGCCTCTGTCGTCTCAAAAGAAGAAAGATCTTCTTCCTTTTTTCCAGCAGGTTTTTTGCGTTTGTAAGATTTCGGATGGATCTCTTCCATTTCCGGTTCCGCTGCATTTGGATCCGCTTCCTGCTCTGCTTCATTGAACAGATCCATCTGCGTATATCCATCCGCGTACTTTTCACTGGAGGCACCAAACTGTTTCCGCTGGGCAAGCGCCAGCCTGTCAGAAAGCAGCGCATTCATGAACTCCAGCTCCTTCATTTTTTCCGTCAGGAGCTGGATCTTAGTTTCCTGCTTTTGCTGATGCGCCTGCATGGTTGTAAGCAGTGTGATCATATTTTCTTTACTCATTTCCTGTAATTGTTTCTTAGAAAAAAGTGGTTCCATAGTCCGGTGCTCCTGATTGTTTTAAGCTAAGAAAAGAATACCATAAAACCGTGCTGTTTTCGAGGGGAAATGCGTCAGAAAAACAGAGGAAAAATTGCTGAAAATCCTAAGATTTTCAGCTTTTTGCGAATTGACAGACTCCGTTTTTGGCTAGATGACAATCTTGGGATGATGCTCCTTAAAAGCTCCCTTGGGCTCCAGGGATAATCCGTCACACAGCCAGTGTATTTCTTTTAACGTAACTTTTTTTAGCTCATCCGGCGTATCCGGCCAGTGAAAGGAATGACGGTCCAGCCGCTTCATTAAGATCCAAAATCCTGACCCGTCCCATTGGAGGATTTTGATTGATGTGCGTCTGCGATTACAGAAGGCAAACATACAACGGGAATACGGATCCAGATGGAATTTTAGTTTTATAATAGCCGCCAATCCCTGGTAGCTCTTTCGTAAGTCCGTGACACCACATGCAAGATACACAGTTGTTCCGCCGGCCAGATCAAGCATAAGCACTCAGTGTATGGATCAAAGAAGCCATAAGTCCGACAGGACACCCGGCACCAATTTCAATCCGGATGCTTCCGGGAAGATAGATCGTTACAGGCACACCGCCGACTGAAAGATCAGATGAGATTTCCTGTTGGGAAGGAAGTTTTGCAAAAATAGGTTCATCTGGCTGTTCTTTTGTTTGCTTCCGGATCCAATAGCCAAAAGTTGATTGTGGAATTTGATGCTCCTGACACCATTCTTTCTGGGATAAACCACTTTCATGAAAGTCCTGGATACGTTTTGTCCAGAGTTCTGTCTTTGTAAGTTCATTTTTATCCATAGGCAATACCTCCATAATTTGAAGTGATTGTATCAGAAATACACATGAATTGACAGATACGGATTATTTCCTACTTACAAAGGAATCCCGGTAATCGAAGTGTTTCGATACCTGTTTTGTCTCATTTTCTCGA
>CANBKJ010000117.1 GCA_947369165.1 uncultured Lachnoclostridium sp. | reverse complement strand
CCTGAATTATTCACGGAATAACAGCATTAACTGCTGAAACCCGCACAGTTACTGTATTTTAATTGAATATTGCTTTTCACTTATTTAGTGAATAGAAAAAGACCTCTATCTATGGTAAAATTTAGGTGTCCAATCCAAATCAAAACCAAAGAAAGGGTCTTTATATGGATATATTAAACACCATAAGCTTAGAAAGCAATAGCCAAATTAAAATTAATTTTGACGGAGGCGATTTATCCTCCGATGCAGGACTTCTCCTGTTCAAAGAGTTCCTGTTTAAGATTGGAGCGGTCAAGCTCGTTAATCGTATGTTCAAAACCAATGATACCGCATGGTTCCGCATCCATAAGGATGATACGAATCTGATGCAGGTAATTTACCAGATTATCAGTTCCTACTTTGAGGATGACTGTGCGGACGAACTGACAAACGAACCTGTTATGACAGTTATTTTAGAGAAGGATGCCCTGGCATCCCAGCCTACCCTGTCACGCTTTTTTAACCGCATGGATGGAGATACGCTCAGCCAGTTAAACCAGATCATCCGTGAACTCCGTAAAGTCATCTATTCCATAAAGAAACCGGAATTCATGCTTTTTGATATTGATTCCACACTTCTTGATACCTATGGGAATCAGGAAGGGGAAGGTTTCAACTACCATTATCAGGCCCACGGTTATCATCCGCTGTTGTGCTACGACGGGCTGACCGGCGATTTGCTAAAAGCACAGCTTCGTGACGGCACCATGTATTGCAGCAAAGAGGCAGATATTTTTATGAAGTCCCTTCTGGATGAATTCCTCTGTGATTTCCCGGATATGCCGCTTTTTCTTCGCGGTGACAGTGGCTTTGCATCACCAGACCTGTATGAAGTTCTTGAAGATAAAAACTGCAAATATGCCATCCGGCTCAAGGAGAATGCAAAACTCCGTGAATTGGCAGAAGAGGAAAACCAGGCACTGTACCGTGCAACGAAATTCAACCAGGTAGATTACGCCGTCGAGTATGGGGCATTCCTATACCAGGCCGGTTCATGGAACCATCCACGCAGGGTGGTCTTTAAAATAGAAAAGCCGTATGGGCAGATGGTCCATCTGTATACCTTTATTGTCACAACACTGGAAATGGAACCTTATCAGGTGATCCAGTTCTATTGCGGAAGAGGCAAGATGGAAAATTTCATCAAGGAATGCAAAAGCGGTTTTGACTTTGCCTCTGTAAGCAGTTCCTCAAAGCTGGTAAACGCGAACCGCCTTCTGGTTCATGCGTTAGCTTATAACCTATTCAATTGGTTTAGACGATTGGCGCTTGCTGCCAGTATGAGAAAACAGCGTATTGATACCATACGATTAAAACTGCTGAAGATAGCCGCAAGGGTGGTAAAATCAGCACGATATAAATATTTCAAGCTATGCAGCAGCTGTCCCTACAAGAAAGAATTCTACGAGACACTGGAAAACATCCGTAACCTGCAGCCACAGTTGGAATAACAACTGTTAATGGACCTTGACAGCCACAATAAATTTCTAACCCTATCACAGGAGAAGTCTGCCCATTTTTAGGCTATCTTGCGACAGAGTGAGGTATCGGGAGTGGTTGTAATGGTAACTACGGCGGATTTTATGTGAGTTTATACTGCCGTGAATAATTCAGGATAAGGTATCGTAAAACAAAAGTGTAATGGGTAATGGGAAGAGGGGTTTTTTCATGCCATACAAAAACGATGAGCAGCATTTTATAAAAGAGAAGATCAAAGATAAGCCGGTAAACAGAAAACAGCTTTTTCAGAAAGGCATCGCAACGATCGGATATGCAATATTGTTTGGATTTGTTTCATGCCTTGTTTTTTGTGCGCTTCGGCCCAAAATAGAATCATGGTTTGCGCCGAAGGAAGATCAGTTGGTTTGTATTCCGAAAGTTACGTTTACGGATGAACAGAATCCAGAAGGTTCTCTGGCAGATGATGAGCAGGAAGATCATGAAGATGTGCAAAAAGCATCGGACAAGGAAGATAAGAAACAAAAAACGGTCTACATTACAGAAAAGAAAGAAATGACGCTGGACGATTACCAGGTGCTTCAAAACCAGCTGTATAAGATTGGCAATCAGGTAAATAAGTCGATTGTGACGGTCACAGGAATCAAAGAAGGCGTAGATATATTTGATTCACCATATGAAGCGCCAGGACAGGCGTCCGGACTGATTATAGGAAATAACAGTAAAGAATTACTGGTATTGACAGAGTATCAGGTGATTCAAGATGTAAAATCGATTCAGGTTACGTTTATTAATAATGACACCTTAGACGCGGCTTTAAAAAAATATGATGGAAATACGGGGATTGCGGTTCTTGGCGTACCGGTAGAAAAAATTGCAAAAACTACAATGAATCAAATTGAACCGGCTGTATTAGGTAATTCGCTGAATCTCAGACAGGGGAAAATTGTAGTTGCACTTGGCAGCCCGCTTGGCACAAATTATTCGATATTGACCGGGAATATTACTTCTGTAACAAATACCATCACAACCGAAGACCGCAATTATACAGTGTTCACGACAAACATCGTATCGAATGAAAAAGGAAATGGGGTTTTGATTAATACAAATGGAGAAGTGATTGGACTGTTTTTGAAGTCATCCAATATTCAAAAGGAGCAGAATACGCTCACAGCAGTTTCAATTTCAGAGCTGAAAGATATTATAGAATTGCTTTCAAATGGTTTAAACGTGCCGTATATCGGGATTAAAGGAAGTACTGTAACCGATGCGATTTCTGAGGAATATGACATTCCAAAAGGCGTATATATTAAAGAGGCTGTAGTAGATGCTCCGGCAATGACGGCTGGTTTGCAGACAGGAGATGTCATTGTTGCCATGGGAAAAGAGGAAATACTTTCTATGGAGGACTATCAGCGGTTATTGCTAAAGATGAAAAAAGGGGATGAAATTAAAATAACTGCAAACCGGCAGAATGCAGAGGGGTATAAAAAATTTACCTGTACGGTTGAAGTC
>CANBKJ010000116.1 GCA_947369165.1 uncultured Lachnoclostridium sp. | reverse complement strand
CAATAAAACATTCAAAAAAACATATAAATAAAAATTTTCTAAAATATAAATAAAGTATAAAGGGTATGTAAAAAAACTTTTAAAGATTAAAAAACAACCAATCTAGGCAAGATTTTAGCACCAGGTGAGAAAAAAGCCTTCTGTACATTTGTATAAAAGGAGCTATTGTTTTTTGTGCAATACTAACAAAAAAGAACGTCATTATTGCCATAAATTGCATAATATGTCAAAAAAATGACAGAATTGGTCATTGTGAAACATTATCTTCTGTATTATACTAAGCTCATAAAAAATATTTTGAAAAAGGAGGCATAATTTTTATGGGGTTACAACTTAAGAAAGCAGCAAGAGCGGTACTGGCAGGGTGTCTTTTAGTTGCTATGGTCATTGGTGTATTTCCAATTCAGGCACCAGAGGCAAAAGCTGCCAGTGATGCGGTGATCAACCTGAATACGAAGTATCAGGAGATACGAGGATTTGGTGGGATGAATCACCCAACCTGGGCGGGAGACCTGACAGCGTCCCAAAGAGAGACAGCGTTTGGCAATGGTGATAATCAGTTGGGATTTTCTGTTCTTAGAATCTGGATCGATTCTGACAGCCGGAACTGGTACAAGGAAGTTGCGACTGCAAAAGCTGCTATAGCAAAAGGTGCTATTGTTTTTGCAACTCCGTGGAATCCACCAAGCGAATTGACAGAGACATTCAATCGCTATGGGGATACCAAAGCAAAGCGTTTGAAACATGACAAATACGCTCAGTATGCACAGCATCTGAATAATTTTGTCACATTTATGAAGAACAATGGAGTAAACCTGTATGCCATTTCTATGGCAAACGAGCCGGATTACGGACATGATTGGACATGGTGGACACCAAGTGAGATCCTCAACTTCCTGAAATATCATGCAGGATCCATCAACTGCCGTCTCATTGCACCGGAGTCCTTCTCTTACAACAAGACGATGTCAGATCCTATTTTGAATGATCCACAGGCACTTGCTAATGTGGACATTATGGGAACCCATCTGTACGGAACACAGTACAAAGATTTCGTTTATCCTTTGTTCCAGCAGAAAGGTGCCGGCAAAGAACTTTGGATGACTGAGGTGTATTATCCAAACAGCGATAACAATTCAGCAGACAGATGGCCGGAGGCACTGGGTGTTTCAGATCATATACATAATGCGATGATCAATAATCTTCAGACTTATGTATGGTGGTACATCCGCAGAAGCTATAGTCCGATGAGAGAGAACGGAACCATCAGTAAACGTGGTTATTGTATGGCACAGTATTCAAAATTTATCCGTCCTGGCTATAGGAGAGTACAGGCGACAGAGAACCCAAATAATGGTGTGTATGTATCTGCATATACAGGAGATGGAAAAGCTGTTATCGTGGCAGTAAACAAGGGATCATCTGATATTTCCCAGAAATTTGCTGTGAATGGACAAAACATTTCAAATGTAGACCGTTACCGTACATCCGGAAGTGAGAACCTGGCTAAGACGTCCAACCTTGCACTTGACGGCAATGGATTCTGGGCATATCTGCCAGCTAACAGTGTATCAACGTTTGTCTGCACATTAAAGACAAATACTACTGTTGGCGGAACTCTTCCAAACGGATGGTACTGCATTAAGAATCCGGCTTCTGGAAAATATCTTCAGGTAGAAGGAAACGTAGGAGCAGCAGGACAGAATGTACAAGCTGGGGCTAAGACTGGTGCCAGAGGAGAAAAATGGTATCTGACAAAGCTGGATAATGGCTATGTTACACTCACCAGTGCTCTGGGTGACTTTATGCTTGATGTAAGTGGTGCAGGTACTGCAGATAATACAAATATTAATATTTATCATGCATACAGTGGAGAAGCACAGCAGTTTAAACTTAAAACTACCGCTGTAGCTGGTCAGCTTGGAATTATGACTAAAGTGACAAATGATAAGAGTGGTCTTCATCTGAGAGTGGCTGACAACACCAATGTAGTGCAGAATGGATATTGGGAAGGAACCAATCAGGTTTGGACATTTGAGCCCACCAACTAATGTATATGCGTCTCTCTGACGTAAGATAATATAAAAAAGCCCCTTTCATCTGTTTGAGCGGATGGAGGGGCTTTTTTGTGTAAAATATTTAGTTATCGTTTTTATCCAGAAACTGATGGCTGTTCCGGTATTCTGTAGGGGTTACCCCCACGGCGTGTTTGAAGGAATGGGAGAAAGCCTGTCCGTCACAGAAGCCCATACTTAGTGCGATGGATAGGATGCTTCGTTCGGTATTACACAGCTCTTCCTTGGCACATTCCATGGTCTGGTCGATGAGGTATTGTTTTAACGAAACGCCCTCTTTTTTTCGGAATACAGTGGAAAGATACTTGGGATGGTACCCAAAATGCTCTGCCAGATCCTTTACCTTTACCCGGTAGGCGCGGCTCCACTTTATATAAGTAATAATATTCCGATGCAGTTTGTCTTCCGCCGAAGCAGGAATGGGATTTTTAGAAGAAACCTGATTATATAGTTCAAGCAGGATATTTGTGGCAAAAAAATTCGTGGCGCATTGGTTTTCGTAGGTGACGTAAATATCATTTAGTTGTGTAAAAAGGACATGAAAGCGTCCCAGGTTTTTGATGTTTCCCCGGCAGGGAAGGGAGATGATCTGTTCCTTTGGAACATTCATAAAGGGACAGTCAAAATGAACCCAGTAAAAGGAACACTGAGAGGGTTTATACCCGTATTGAAAACCTGGTTTCATGATCAGATATTCGCCAGTTGATACTACGTATTTTTCTTTTTCATCTGCAATATATAAAGTTCCTTTCACCATTAGAATAAGCTGGAATTCCTCCAGAGTTCTTGACATGTGCACCCACTCTCTGGAGGGGGCCTCGAAGAGCCCATAAAATTTATAACGGATCTGTGCGGAAAGTGATATTTTCAATTCTTCCATGGCGTTTCTCCTTTCTGATCTATAACCTTTTCACCCTGACATTATTTTACCATAAAATAACGGAATTTAAAGGTTAAGTTAAAAGAATTTTTTATATAATCTTACCTTTTTGCACCTCATATTACCTT
>CANBKJ010000115.1 GCA_947369165.1 uncultured Lachnoclostridium sp. | reverse complement strand
CAGACAATCAAGCTTTCCCGTGCGGGGAAGAAAGCAAAGGTAACTTGGAGTACCAATAAGAAAAAAGTAATAAAATTATCGAACAAGAAAAAGACATCCTGTAAAGTAAAGGGGCTAAAAAAGGGAAATGCTCTTTTGAAATGCAAGGTAAAGATTGGCGGGAAAACCTATAAACTGCAGTGTAAAGTGAAGGTGCAGGCAAAGAAAGTTGTAAACACGCCAAGTATTCTTGCGGCCTATAAGGACATTGTTCCAAATATAGGCGCTGCCGTCAACTACGGAAGCAGAGCACCCAGGGAGCTGCGGGACAGCAAGACACTAGCATTTATCAAGAAACATTTTAACAGCATTACTCTGGAAAATGAAATGAAGCCAGATAACATCCTCGGTTCTGCACCTAAGACTTTGTCTGTCCAGGAGGCAAAGAACAAAGGATATTATATTCCAGAAGGTTACAGTGAGGCGACGGTTCCACAGTTAAACTTCAACGAAGTGGATGGCGCACTGGAAGTGGCTTCCAAGAACGGATTGAGAATGCGTGCCCATACCCTTGTATGGCACAGTCAGACACCGTCATGGTTCTTTACGAAGAAATTTGACGGATCTACTGTTGTATCAACGAATGTTATGGATGCCCGTCTGGATTACTACGTACATAATGTGATGGCCCATGTGATGGAAAAGGAAAAAGCGCTTACCGGTTCTGCCGGAAGTATTGTCTACGCATGGGATGTTGTAAATGAGTACCTGAACCGGAGAACTTTTGGAAAAGTCTGGGATAGTGTATACGGAAATATGGGTGCTTCGCCGTCTTATGTGAAAAAGGCTTTTCAGTTGGCCTATGGTATGCTGAAGACCTATGGTGTTCAGGATAAGGTAACACTTTTCTATAATGATTATAATACCTACTTTAATACACAGAAGGTATTGGATCTGGTCAGCTTTATCAATAAAGACGAACCGGAGAAGATCTGTGGTGGTATTGGCATGCAGAGTCATGTAGATGTAAAAGTGCCAACGGTAAATCAATACGGCGCTGCATTGGAGAAATTCCTGGCTGCCGGTTATGAGATTCAAATAACGGAACTGGATTTTACCATTAATTTTGATACAGAAGGCTCTTCTGCTTCTTATTCCTATGTGGATGAAGATGAGACAAATAATGACCAGAAAAAGTTTGTCAGCAATCTCATGAAAACGATCATTACAAAACAGAAAAACCGTGATATCAATGTAAATCCAAAAGGAATCACGAATATCACCTTATGGGGGCTCACCGATCGTACTTCTTGGCGTTCCCAATGCCAGCCGCTTCTGTTTGGGGATAACATCTATGATCCAAAACCGTCCTTCTATTCCTTTATGGATGCGGTAAAGGTTTGGAAATAGACATAATATAAATTGAAAATAATTTTAAATTAGAAGAGGGTGTCCCTTAAGTTATTTTATAACTTTCGGTACACCCTCTTCTGGTGTTTCAACAATTTAATTTCTGAGTGATTTCGTCAGAAGTTATTCCCAGGCAAAGCTTCCGTCATCTTTCATTACATCGCCCAGCTCTTTATAGTCAAAGTTTCTAAATTCAGCCTTTGCATTATAATAGGCATAATCGACGCATGCCATACCGACGAAAGCGCCTGTAAAGAATCCACCATAGCTTTGTAATACATAATCATCGGACAGGATAGCAGCATCCAATGTTACCGGGATTTCCTTGTATGTTTCGCCGTCAAAGGAATATTCATAAGTATAGCTTTCTTTTCTGACCTTTGTTCGGAACCAGACATCCGCACCCTCCGGTACTGGAATGGCATCATCCCTCAGAAAAGAATTATAATTTCCGCGGTCGCACTGTGCCACCTCGATCACCCGTCCATTTTTTTCATTCCATGTTACAAAGGCAAAGGACCAGTGTCGGTCGTTATAGTAGTTTGTCAGTCCAGCCATCTGCTGATAGGAAAATGGATCGTAGCTTACTTTTACAGATGCATCAAAGTAAAATGCCTGCCAGCGTTTGGCAACCAAGGACAATTCATGTGTGTTGCAAAGAGATCCCTGCCCACGGAGAACAAGCTTGCCGTCGCCAGTGCTGCCCATCTCGTCATTAAAAGGTACACGAAGGGTATTCCACTCGTCGTGAAGCAGGGATGAATCAAATTCATCATGGAAAGAGTGATCTGCAGGTGCAACAGTTTCTATGCCATCAGCTGGCGCATTCACATAGACAGAGCCGCCGTGTCCACCGTCGATTCTTGGCCAGCCTTCATCATCCCAGTATACCTTTTGGATGGATGTCTCCCGTCCCAGCGTGCAATAACCGCGGGGATCGATGCAGGACTCATTTTCGTGAGTCCATGGACGCCCACACAAACTGGCGTAATACCACTCGCCACCAGGTGTCTCGACCAGAGCACCATGTCCTTGTTTCTGGATGCCCAGATATGGAGTATCGAAGTTTGTAATAAAAGGTCCATCTGGTTCTGTTTCAAAGCTGAGCTCATCCAGAGTACGGGATCTTGCCACGACTTCCTGATGTGTGTACACGGTACCGCCCTGGGCAGCAAAAAGATAATAATAACCATTTATCTTATAGAGATGGGGTCCTTCTACAAGCTTTACTTCCGTGCCATTATAAATATTTCTTGCTGTTTCTGGTTTTAACTTCATTGAAGCAGTATCAAACTCTGTCAGTGTAATACCGTTGAATCCATGGTGATATTCACGGTGATCCCATGTCTGCTGCACCAGGTATTTTCTTCCGTCCTCATCATGGAACAGAGAGGCATCGAAGCCCACGCCATTGACACGAATCGGGTCAGACCATGGACCACGGATATCCTCTGCCGTCGTAATATAGTTGACCATATCCTTAAAAGATCCCTCAGTTACTTTAACGTCGGTGTAAACCAGCCAGAATTTACCGTCAGCATAGGAAAGATCTGGTGCCCAGATACCGCCAGAAGAAGGATTCCCCTTCATGTCGAGCAGCGTTGTCGTAGATAATGGGGAAGGGAGCAGATTCCAGTGGATCATGTCCTTTGATTCATGCAGACGCACGCCCGGAAACCACTCAAAAGTAGAGTTTGCTATGTAATAAGTATCATCCACGCGGATAATAGAAGGATCTGCGTGAAAGCCGGGTAAAACCGGATTTTTCAATTGTTTCATAAGATGATGTAAACCTCCGTTCTTGTAATTTTTTTACTTTATTTTGTGTGCACGTTTTGTGCACACAATAAATCCATCAGGATTTATTGTATCTTAGATAAGTATAAATGCTTTTAAGATAAAAGACAAGATTCTAGTTAAAAAAAGCGGAAAATGC
>CANBKJ010000114.1 GCA_947369165.1 uncultured Lachnoclostridium sp. | reverse complement strand
TTATTTGCCATGCCCTTTATTCTTTGGTCTCCCTCTACTCATTTGTTTCAAACTTGTCATCCTCCTAATATTTAAGTTTATGGATTTCATAGCGCAATTTTCTATACTTTGTCCCCCATTGTACCACAAAATCTGAAACTTGGAAATCCACTAAAAAATTTAACATTTCATTGCCCTAAGCTTTGTGATGTACCAGATAATGAAAAGGCAGAGGAAGGCAAGTCAATGTAACAAATAATTCAATCTCCGGAAGCTCCCTTTTTTAAAGGAGTATTCCGGTGTCTGCAGAGAATAGGAAACCTCATCAAGATAATACCAGGGATCATCTTCATGCAGTGGATTTTTCAACAAGTGAAATTCCTGTGCCGGCATGAAACCTTGTCCGAGCAAAAAAGCCTTTTTTCCGTCAGGAGATTCACACACATCTACCACCATCACAACATGTCCCGGACTCCCGGCATTCAAAAAAATATCCCCTGCCTCTGCTTCTGAGATCTTTATTTTCTTTGACTCCTGTTCCATCGATAGGGTACCCGCATAGGCAAATACCATTCTTAGATATTTTTTAAAATTTCCATAAGAACTATCGCGGACACTGCCCGGTACCCAGGAAGACTTGGATCCTCCTGTCCGTATCCGGTAACCTGACCGCCATTTGGAGTACTCCGCCTGAAAGCCGTCTACAAACCGGAATGAGATCCGCTCCTTCTGGCCTGTCTTCCAGAAATATTCTGCATATACCCGCATCACCGTGTCCGCACACTGCTGCAGATCCTCTTTTTCCAGTGGAAGTTTAAATACTGCCACATGTGCACCCTGGTTTCCCTTCTTTTCCCCATTATATAAAAGAACCGGTTTACCTGCCTTTTTCAAAGGATATTCCCGCAAAAACCTCGTCAGGCTGTCCCGCTCCGTTATCGTTCTCACATACCCCAGCGGCGGTGCAACTCTCTGCTGAAGAGTTTTTCCTTCTGGGTTTATAATGGCTGGCGGTTTTTCTGTATTTGACTCCTGTTTATCTTCCGATACCGCAGAGAATTCCGGGGAGGATGCCGGCAATGGCGCCGGCGCCATTGAATCCTGTGATATCTCTGATGAAAAAATCATCATTACCACCATTACTCCCGTGAAAACAGCCAGGATCACTAAAAGATATAAGGAAATCCTTTTTGCCCTGCTCATACCCGATCCTCCATTACTCTTAACGCTACATTCACAATATGGGCAATATTCTGATCTCCCGCAAATTCTTCCGCATCACAAAAATCTTCCTCTAACGAAAGCCATTCCAGCGGATTCATCTCTTCTACCAGTTGTCTATGAGAAGACAATTTGCCCACATACAGCTCTAAAATAAAATCCTGTTGATAATATGTAAAGTCCATAAAATGAAACAATGAAATTTCCTTTGACGGAATACCCGTTTCTTCGTATAACTCCCGGTAAGCCGCCGCCATGCCGTCTTCCCCCTCTTCTACCTTTCCCCCCACAAAATTATACCGGCCTCTATAGGGATCTTTTTTCCTTTTACAAAATAATAATTTTGTTTTATCCTCATTGAATACGACAATACAGTTATATTTCCTCATTCTTCCGCGGCCTCCCCGCCTGTGATTTTCATGTATTTCCTCATTCCTACACTGCTTTTTACACATAAAAAACTAAAGTTCTTCTAATGTTTGTGCAGGCAACTTGCTAATAATTTTCGTTAGAATTTATTTTATCACGATTTACGCATTGGCTCAAATATTTTTTCCCTGCCTGCGCATACTAACAAAAAACAGAATCGAGGTACTTATATGATAGCAGAAAATGATGATTCCATTAAATTACTAAAGGAATGTGATGCGGGAACAAAGATGGCTATTTCTTCCCTTGATGAGGTGTTGGAAAAAGTCAATAACCCCGATGTGAAACAGATCCTGACAGAGAGCAAGGGACACCACGAGAAATTGAGGGATGAAATTTCTGATCAGCTGATGCGCAAAAACGGCGAAGAAAAAGACCCCAATCCACTAGCCAAAAGTATGTCATGGCTAAAAACAAATATAAAAATCGGAATGGATGACTGCGACGCCACTGTCGCCGACCTGATCACAGACGGCTGCGACATGGGTATCAAGTCCCTTTACCGATATTTAAATCAATACAAGGCGGCAGATGACGACTCAAAAGATCTATGCCGCCGCCTGATCACAATCGAGGAACAGCTTCGGCAGGCACTCCATCCGTATCTGTGATTCCTTAGATGCTGGGAGCCGTTTATCCTCCCAGCGTCACATCCTGTTTTTGATACCAGTTTAGCGCGTACTCAAACTGCTCTTCCTTAAAATCCGGCCATAGATCCTGAATGATACAAAAATCCGAGTACACTGTCTGGAGAGGGAGAAAACCGGATAACCGGCACATGCCGCCCCATCGTATCACCAAATCCACCCGCGGGATCATTTTAGAAACCCAGTCATGCTTCATGTCCCATTCCCATCCATAATTCACCAGGAGGTTTACTCTCACTTCCTCCGGATCTCTGCTTTCTGACACCTCTGGTTCTGTATAGGGAATCAATTCTTTCGGAAAGCAGGAAGATTTCGTATTTCCCAGCACATACGGCCTCACACCTTCCAATTCCATCAGCTTTACCGCTTCCACACAGGAATGGGAAAAAGCTTTGAACTGCTCCTTGGGACGTTTGCAGTTATCCACTGTAAATCCATAATATGTCAATTCACGGATACCGAAATGCTTTGCCGCCCGGAGAAGCGCCAGACCTGGTTCCAGCCCAAAGGCATACCCTTCTTCTTTTTTCAATCCACTTTTCTTCGCCCACCTCCGATTACCGTCCGGGATAATTCCGATGTGTTTTGGAATCCGAAACATGATGCCCTCCTCATTCCTCTATTTTCCTATTATTGTGAACGTTTTTCATATATATTATACCTTTTCTGGTCTGCTTATCTTGTACTTGCCCCTTCTTTTTGTCGAATCCTGTCGATGTATGTCGAACGGTTGTTCTTGTTGCATTGTGTCAGATTATATATAATGTAAGTAACAACTAGAAACTACGCGAGCAGCTGAAAATTACCAGCAGAAAGGAAAAGGAAAAGAGTGAAAAATAAATTGTTTCACAACACAAACTATGTTTGTGTGGCAAGTTTGTGACTGCGCGCTGCTTGCACAAACATTGCAAGAACTTTAGTTCTTTTCATGCGCAAAAAGCAGCGCAAAAGGAGGAGGAAATATGAGAAAAATTTTAGCAGTACTATTATTTATTGGCATAATGCTGTCGGGGGTATGCCAGCCATTCAACAAAACAGCCTGCTATGCAGGAACAAATCAGCAGACTGCCACCTATACAGGAGAAAATTTCAGGATCGAGTATCAGATCGTATCCCAGTGGGACCAGGGCTACATAGCCAATGTGACCATATTCAACACAGGCAGTACAACGATAGAAAACTGGGAATTGTCCTATCAGTCCGCGGATGAATACGTGAACATCTGGAATGCCTGTGTTGACTACCGCGGGGCAAAATATTACAATATAAAAAATGCAGGACATAACCAAAATATTCATCCTGGGGAGTCCGTTTCCTTCGGCTTTCAGGCGGCATACAAAGGAGAATCCGTGGATATTCCCCGGTCCTATA
>CANBKJ010000113.1 GCA_947369165.1 uncultured Lachnoclostridium sp. | reverse complement strand
TTATAAGACTGACACACTACAGAACACGTGGAGGTGAGTGGCGGGGCTGTATAGCTATTTCAGAAGTGGAACAGGAAATCCTTCGTCTCAGTGATAAATATGAGGCTGCTTTAAACTTAATAAGGACTGTTCCCGGATTCGATAAGAATCCCTTGACTGCAATCCAAGTGCTTTCAGAGATTGGTGGTGATATGTCTGTCTTCCCCACAGCAAAACACCTCGTCTCCCAGGCTGGATGTTGTCCCCGTAATGATAAGAGCGACCGCAGAATCAAATCCAGGAAACATCCTGAATTTACAGACCGTTACCGTCGTATCAAAGCACGCCGTGGTCACAAGAAAGCCATTATTGCCATCTGTCGTATGATCCTGACCGCTATCTGGCACATACTCACAGATTTAAAGCCATATACACCGGAAGGTTTTCTTGAATCCCGTCCTGTGAATAAAGAAAAAGTATTAACCACTTCACAGGCACTTAATCTGCTCAAGCAAAGAGGATATGTTATCAAAGATAATCCTTTGCCAGCTTCTTGATTAGGTGTTGCGTTTATATTCAATTTTTCAGCCACCACAAGATGGCTTATTTGTGATGCTCAAATTTATCTTCTATCCACTACCTCTTTGTTTCAAACTTATACCAAAGGAATCAGGCTGCTAATTTTGTTTCAAAACAGGTTAATTTTGTATCGTGTCTTGTTATTGCGTTGGAATTGTGATATATATTCATATATAAAACATAATATGGGGGGACAGTTTGAAAATGCGATCCATGCCTGTATGGCTTCCCTGGAGCCGGAGAAGAAAATCCATATTCAGATCGCCCGCAAGGGAAAGAAGATCGTAGTCCAGTGCAGAAATACCTGCGTGAAGGACATAAGGCTGAAAAACGGAGTGCCGGTGTCAGACCGGGGCATCGGGATATCCAGTGTGTTAAAGGTAGTGTCTTTTTATCATGGGGAGGCGGAGTTTTCAGTAGAAAGTGGGATGTTTATCGCCAGAATTCTGTTGAATCTTCCACAGGACCAGTGAAAAGAAGAGAAATGGAGAGGCAAGTTATGAGAAAGACGATTAAAGGAAAATTGACGATCAGTGTCATATTTATTGTTGCGGTAAGTATTATACTGACAACGGTGGGAATTGTCATCGTGGCAGGGAAGCATTTGATCCAAAATCAAACGGAGGCTGTGCAGCTGAATGCGGACCGGTATGCCGGAGAGATCAATACATGGATCGAAAATGAGAAAATGCTGGCGGAGGGAGCAGCCAACAGTATCGAGGCGGCCGGAAATAAGGAAGATGCGTTTATCCAGTCTGTGATGGACACCTATTCAGAAGGCAGGGAAGAGCTGTTAAATCTGTATTGTGGCACAAAAGACAGTAAGTTTATCCAGTCCAACCGGGACGCTGAAATACCTGAGGGATATGATCCGGTACAGCGAGGATGGTATCAGCAGGCCGCGGAAAAAAAGATCACCATCGTGACAGATCCCTATTGGGATGTTATCACCAACCAGATGTGTACCACCATCGCATCACCTGTTTACATAGAAGGAGAGCTGGAAGCAGTCATTGGCCTGGATGTGACGCTGGGCACTGTGACGGACCTGACCGGAAGCATTAATTATGAAGAAGGGGTATATGGATTTCTGGCGGACAGCAGCGGGCAGTATGTGGCCCACAAGAACAAAGATTACGAGCCAAAAGAGGACAGCGCGGTGAAAGTGGCGGATATTATGCCGGGACTGGCTGATCTGATGGGAGAGACGGAACATGGTGTGGTAAAGAGAGAGGATTACGATGGCAGGGAATGCTATTTTGCGGTCTCGGTCATTGAGGGTAGCAGCTGGAAGCTGGGCGTGGTGGTACCGACTGCCAATGTCTTAAGTTCCCTGACAGCCATGCTTGTGGTGGCGATCGTGGTGGCGCTGGTGGTCATCGCCCTTGTCACGGTGTTTATGGCGGGGCTGATCGGCAGGATGCTGGCACCGGTGCAGACATTAAAACAGTTTGCATCGGGAGATTTTTCCGAAAATACAGTCAGTGAAAAGGGAATTCCCAAAGAATATAAAGATGAGACGGAGCAGATCCGCAGGGCGACGTCGGAGGTAAAACAGCAGATCCGGGGCATTATTCTTAATACGAAAGAGGAAGCAGAGAGCATTGGAACCATCGCGGAGGGGACGTCTGCCGAGATGGCGGTGCTGACCCAGGGGATCTCGGATATCCTGAGTTCTGTGGTGCAGGTGATGAAGCAGACTACCGAGGCAAATGCGCTGGCGGAGAGTATAAAGATCACAGGTCAGGAAATAGGTGTTTTGGTAGAAGACGTGGCAAAGAAGGCGGGAGAGGCGGCAGAGCAGTCAAGTGATATCATGAACCGCGCCGGAAAACAGCATGAGAATTCAGAAAGATCGGAGAGGGAAGCGGTTTCTCTCTACAGTGAGACGAAGACCGAACTGGAAAAAGCTATCGCGGACAGCCAGAGGGTGCGGGATATTGATACGCTGACCGAGGAAATCCTTTCCATCAGTTCCCAGACGAACCTTCTGGCACTGAATGCCTCCATTGAGGCGGCGAGAGCCGGAGAAGCGGGGAAGGGATTTGCCGTGGTGGCAGATGAGATCCGTCAGCTGGCGGACAATTCCAGAGAAGCTGTGGATAAGATCCGGAAGGTGACAGAGGATGTGGTACAAAACGTATCGGTGCTGTCCGGCAGGTCCAGGGAAGTATTAGAATTTATGAACGAAAAGGTGATGAAGGACTATCAGGGCATGACGGAGCTTGCCGGAATGTATAAGCAGGATGCCGCATTTTACAGCGGAATCTCCGGTGATCTTGGGACCGCCTCCAGACAAATGAGCGCCAGCATGGAGGGGATCAATGCATCGATCCGGTCCATCGCAGCCCTGGTGGGAGAGATCGCGGTGTGTATGCAGGGGATGGAACAGTCTGCCCAGAGTTCCAATGAAAATTCCAATGCTGTGCTGGAGAAGATGGAAGAACTATTCCGGCTGAGTGAACTTTTAAACCAGACCGTGGCATCTTTTAAAGTCTGAGTGGAATATATTTGTCTGGTAGAGTGGGGAAATAAATAGTATACAGGCTCATTTTTGCACAGAAGTACTTGTGCAGAAATGAGCCTTTTAATATAAAGAGGGTAGCTCGACGGTTCAGTTTTGTGCCATCGAGCCAGGATAGAAAGGGCTGTCCGACTGATCGAATATATTACCTTTTATTCCGATTCCGGGGAGGTTTTGTTCATGGATAACAATGCCTTGGTAGTGGCAAGTACTACTTCCAGCTGTTCGTTGTCACATCGGGTCAAGAGACGTTCAATTTGCTGGTATGTATTATCGGTTATATTTTTATTTGGATAGATCACAGTATCTGCCGAAAGGTTAAAATAATGTATTACCTTTTCAAAAATCTCGTAACTGGGGTTATTCCGAAACCGCTCAAGGTCTTTTAAATAGGATAAAGAGATATCCAGTATTTCTGCCAATTCCGCCTGGGTAAGTTTTTTATCCATTCGTGCATTCTTCAAAACTGTGCCAAAGGGTTTTGGATTATAATTCATGGTAAAACCTCCTAATAAGCATGTTAATACCATACATAAAGAAAGTAAAAATGGAGAGACAATACTTTTTTGGCATGGTGTAAACGTACTTTTGTGGTTTGAATTATACGACGGGAAATGGAGCTGTGGTTTTTGTATTTATAAGAAGGGTGGGAGAGGGGGTAAGGAATGAATTAGAGGGTG
>CANBKJ010000112.1 GCA_947369165.1 uncultured Lachnoclostridium sp. | reverse complement strand
TATCAATGATATCACTAAACATTCAGACGCTCAAAGGAACTGAGCTGGCGGACTACCGCGGAAAAGATATCGGGTATTTATTTCAAAATTTTGAATTGTTAGAGCATTTGACAGGACGCGAAAATATCCTGCTCCCCCTGTCCCTTCACGGTGTGCCCGAAAACGCGAGTAAAAAGCACTTAGATCAGCTGACTTCTTTTCTTGAGATACGGGATGTTCTGAACAAATTTCCCCCTCAGATGTCGGGCGGACAAAAACAGAGAATTGCCCTAACCTGGCGGCGCCAATTAGAACTCTGTCCTTATTCTTGTCTCACACTTTCTATTTTCAATATTCAGGAACCACTGTCGGCATAAAGAAGCGGTCCGCAAATAATGATTTTACCAATATATTATATTCTGACTTTGTAAGATTTGACCGCATCTGAGAAAAAGTTCCCATCTCATCATAATACTCACTGCTCATGCCAGAGGTACTTTTTGCGTTGTCCGCGTCAAAGATCATAATCTTCTGGGCACCGGAAGCATTGTTCCAGGTTCCCCAATTTGCCAGAGATGAACCATTGGGATTACCGCTGGCAAGAAAATTACCGACATATTTCTGCATAAGCTCGGTTAGCGCCACCCGTCCCGGCTTATTGGCAGCGGCAATAGCATTGGGTGAATATTCTGTATAATTGTTCTTATAAATTCCTCTTAAAAAATCTTTGCTGACACCATGAAAGGCGCCGACATAGCGGCTGTAAAATCCATCTGTTACACTCGAATCCGTTCCCCAGCGGAAACGATAGGCGTAGATATTACTGTGCACCGCATCCTGGCAGAGAAGTCCTGCCGTTTTTTCGATATAGTGTCCGGACTGCAGCATACTACCATACTTAATTCCATTGGCCACCAGATTCATCATCTGGGACGAAGAAGTGATCCCTGCCACCTCATCCAATTCAGAAGTCAGACTCCCATTCCAGGCATAGGATGAAAATTCTGTGGCATCACTTCCCAGGATCATCGGCACACGGTTATAGTTTCCAGTGGAAATAACAGAAAATCCTTCCTTCGGGATCACCACGCCATCATTAAATCCCTGTGGAAATTTACTCAGCTTGAGCGCAGAGGATTTATACATGTTCGCTACTTCTGAGGTGGACAAACTATAAAAAAGATCACGGATCGTCTGATCCGAAGCTTCCTTGAGATACTCCCCGGCAGTTTTTTTGTCGGAGAAGGTTCCTCGCTTAACCAGTATCGCCGCCAGCTTTTCCTCTACAGACTCCTCACCCTCTTCATTGGTACACGTATTGCAGCCACCGCTGAAAATAATCGCCTTGTGAAAAAGTCCTCTCATTCCCGGCGAGATCATACAAAGTAAGGCGTTTCTCGCGCCGGCAGAAAAACCAGACAAGGTTACATTTCCAGGATTTCCACCAAAATTCCCAATCTCGTCCCGTACCCAGGTAAGCGCTGCCTTTACATCCAGCAGGGTAAAATTACCACTGTTCTCTTCCTCTGTTCCGTTTCGAAGCGCCGGATGGCTGAGATATCCAAAGGCTCCCAGACGATATTCCACGGAAACTACAATGGCGTTTGTGGCTGATACCATATTTGAAAAACTTACATCCGAGCTGCCGGAGGCATTTCCTCCCCCATGAAGATATACCATGACAGGAAGATTCTTTGCCCCATTATTCGGCCGGTAAATATTGACATACAGACAGTCCTCTGTGCCAAGATAGGTAGTGCCGTCACTGTACTGCGCCGCAGGCTGCTTAGCTGTCGTCGCACTCAGCGTCCCCCCCCATGCTGACACGGGCTGAGGTGCTTTCCATCTGTTGTTTCCCGCTGTGGAAGCCCCATAGGGAACCCCATACCAAACCAGAGATTTTCCATTGGAATCTTCGATTCCCTTTATTTTTCCTTTGGATGTGGTGCGCACAAGTTCCGACTGGACTTTTATTTTTACCTTTTTCGTTGCATGACCATCCTTGGACTGGATAGTGATCACTGAACTTCCACTTAGTACTGCTGTCACACGTCCATTTTTTGACACTTTGGCTACAGCCGGTTTGGAGGAAGTATAAAACAATTTTTTGTTTGAAGCACTGGTTGGTGCCACTGCCGCATTTAATGTTGTCTTATCCCCCACATACATGTTTACTGTTGTGGACTTCACATTGATCTTTGAAACCTTTTTCCCCACTGTGACACGGATCGCCAGCATTTTTTTCTTTTTGCTGTTATACCCCCGTATATATGCCTTTCCCTTTTTTAAACCTTTAATTTTTTTATTGCCGATGATCTTTACGATTTTTTTATTGCCGGATTTCCAGGTCAGATTCTTATATTTATTCTGATTTGACGAAGTGAGCGGATTTTTCCGAATGATCGTAGAGATCGTCGCTTTCTTACCTTTCGTAATGGTATATGTGGGATTTTCCGCCGCCGAAACCCTGCTTCCGGCACAAAAGATCCCGATCCCTGCCAAAAATATTCCTGTCTTAACAAGCTGCTTAACCTTTTTGTTCATATGTATGCCTCCAAATCTTCATGTCACGTTACAGCAATAGCCGGACGGCGCCAGACTGGCTTGACGTTGACGCCCAGTTGTGATGTTATCCATGCTAACAACCGGATAGGACAAAATTGTGGCAAACCGGATACGAAGTCGAAAGAAATTGGAAGCAAACAAAAAAGATGCTCCCAAAAGAGAACATCTTCGTATGTTTTTAATCTGCCTTGACAGGCCCGTCTATTTCCAGCTTAAGGACTGGTACTCAATCACCCGCTCTCTGAGGATCAGATCCTTTAATGCCTGCTCTGTGGACTTATTATCAAATAAAACAGCATTGATCTGCTCCACGATGGGCATGCTGACATGATGTTTATTGGCTAACTTCATAGCGGCCTTGGCACAGTTGACTCCCTCGACCACCTGACGGATCTCCTGTTTCGCCTCTTCCAGCGTCTTTCCCTTGCCAAGAAGATAGCCGCAGTTATGGTTTCGGCTGTGGGTACTGGTACAGGTCACAATCAGATCACCAATCCCAGACAATCCAAAAAAAGTCTCCATTCTGCCACCAAGTTCCATTCCCAGACGACTGATCTCCACGATCCCCCGGGTCATCAAAGCGGCTTTTGTATTATCTCCCAGACCCATTCCGTCCAGAATTCCCGCCGCCAAAGCGATCACATTTTTTAATGCTCCTCCCAGCTCAATTCCCACAATATCAGGACTGACATAGACACGGAAATTCTTTCCCATAAATACGTCCTGTATAAAAGTCGCTGTTTTTTCGTCTTTCGCTCCAACTACAACTGTAGTCGGCATCTCTTTCGATACCTCTTCGGCATGACTGGGACCAGATAAAACTGCCACTTTTGCTTCTGGAAGCACATCTTCCAGTATCTCACACAATGTCATCAATGTATTGTCTTCAATTCCTTTTCCCACATTTACAATGATCTGGCCTGGTTTGATATAGGGCTTTGCCAGTTCAGCCGTAGACCTCACAAATGGCGATGCCACAGAAAACACAATGATATCCTGTTCCTGGCATGCCGCCGAAATCTCATCTACGATCTCGATGGAATCTGGCAGCTTTGCGCCGGGCAGCCGTTCCACATGTTCTCTCTTTTCCCGGAGCATATCGGTTTCTGCCTTGATCTTTGACCACATAGTAACCTTGTGACCGTTATTGGCACACAAAATAGCGAGGGCAGTTCCCCAGCTCCCAGCACCTAAAAAACTAATTCTTTTCATTATGATTTCCTCCATCTGTATCTTTTTTTGCTCCCAGCTTATTTTCAGTTCCATTTAAAAGCCGTTTG
>CANBKJ010000111.1 GCA_947369165.1 uncultured Lachnoclostridium sp. | reverse complement strand
GGCACTGGACTCTGACTCCAGCATTTCAAGGTTCGAATCCTTGTAGCCCAGTTAAAAGGAAGCTTTGAATGACGGAAGGCGTTTTTCAAAGCTTTTCTTTATTTTTATAGAAAAATAAGGAATGGAGATTAACATGAGCGACATATTAAAGCAGGAGATCGAAAAGCGCAGGACATTTGCCATCATCTCCCACCCGGACGCAGGAAAGACCACACTGACGGAAAAGTTCTTATTATATGGAGGGGCAATCAATCTTGCCGGCTCCGTAAAGGGAAGAAAGGCCGCCAAGCACGCAGTATCAGACTGGATGGAGATTGAAAAAGAACGTGGAATCTCGGTCACCTCTTCTGTGCTTCAGTTCAATTATGACGGATTCTGCATTAACATACTAGACACTCCGGGACATCAGGATTTCTCGGAGGATACTTACCGTACGCTGATGGCGGCAGATTCTGCTGTCATGGTGATCGACGGCTCCAAAGGAGTGGAGGCACAGACTATTAAACTTTTCAAAGTCTGTGTCATGAGAGGGATCCCTATCTTTACTTTCGTAAACAAGATGGACCGGGAGGCAAAAGATCCTTTTGAATTAATTGATGAGATTGAGAACGTATTAGGAATCCGGACCTGTCCTGTCAACTGGCCCATCGGTTCCGGAAAGAATTTTAAGGGCGTCTACGACCGGAACACAAAGACGATTTCCCGCTTTATCGCTGCCGACAACGGACAAAAGATCGAGTCTGTGGAAGCAAGCCTGGGCGACAGCGGCCTGGATGAACTGATCACCAAGGAGTACCACGATATATTAGTGGATGAGATCGAGCTTCTGGACGGCGCCAGTGATGAATTTGACCTGGAAAAAGTACGTGACGGCAAATTGTCCCCGGTATTTTTCGGCTCGGCTCTGACGAATTTTGGCGTAGAAACTTTTTTGCAGCATTTTCTGGAAATGACCACCTCCCCTCTCCCCCGGCTTTCTGGTGAGAATGCCGTGGATCCTTTTTCTGAGGATTTTTCGGCTTTTATTTTCAAGATTCAGGCAAATATGAACAAAGCCCACCGGGACCGAATTGCATTTATGCGCATCTGCTCCGGCAAATTTACCGCTGGGATGGAGGTTCTGCATGTACAGGGCGGCAAAAAGATCCGTCTGGCGCAGCCCCAGCAGATGATGGCCCAGGAGCGTAAACATGTAGAAGAAGCATATGCCGGAGATATCATCGGTATTTTTGATCCGGGGATCTTTTCCATCGGTGATACACTGTGTAAATCCGGGAAAAATATCCGCTATGCGGGCATACCCACCTTTGCCCCGGAGCATTTCGCCAGGGTCCGACAGGTGGATACCATGAAGCGGAAACAGTTTATGAAAGGAATCACCCAGATCGCTCTGGAGGGTGCCATTCAGATCTTTCAGGAATTTAATACCGGGATGGAAGAGATCATCGTGGGCGTCGTGGGCGTCCTTCAGTTTGAGGTTCTTCAGTACCGCCTGCAGAATGAATATAATGTAGAGATCCGCATGGACCAGCTCCCCTATGAGCATGTGCGCTGGATCGAGAATGAGGATATCGACGTAAATGCCCTCTCTGTCACATCTGACACGAAAAAAGTGAAAGATTTCAAAGGAAATCCGCTGCTTTTGTTTACTCATCCATGGAGTATACAGACCGTACTGGATCGAAACGAGGGCCTGCAGCTGGGAGAGGTATCCAATGCGACGATGTAATCTTTATAACGCTTAGAATGTATTGCCTGCGGAAATTAATATAAGGAGGAAACCATATTATGAAAAAGTTTTATAAAATACTATTTCTGGTTGTTCTTGGCACGACTTTGTGTCTGTCGGCATCCCGCTCGTCAGATGCGAAAAAAAATTTTACCTTATCACCGTCTTCTAAGCCATATAAAAATAAATATGTAAAGACGCCAGTCTACAATAAATATACCAGACATTATCTGATGCTACGCTCCTATCTGGATGAGATGTCCAAAAGAGGCGGCGGAACCCTGACGCTGAAAAAGGGAACCTACAACCTGACCAATGCCCTTCCGATCTCTTCTAATATTACAGTGATCCTAAAAGATGGAGTGGTCATGAACAAGACAAATAACACCCACACAAAAAAATTAAAAGCCGGACATATCATGTTTGAATGTGTGCGCAGCTCCCGGCTGAAAAAAAAGAATTCCATCGGCGGCTACGGCGGTGAGAAAAACATCCGCATCGCCGGTGAAGGTAAGGTGGTGATGAACCTGGCAAAATGCAACAAGAGCGAGGCGATCCGGGTTCCCCACTGTTCCAATGTGACTATTGAAAATATTTCTTTCACCAATCTCCGTGACGGTCATTTTATCGAGATCACCGCGGCAAAAGACGTGACTGTGACCAACTGCTCTTTTACCAACAATAAAAATGGGGAGCGCTGTGCCATTAACTTAGATACCCCGGATAAGGTCACCAACGGCTTCAATGGAAAGTATTCAAAATTTGACAAGACCCCGGATCTGAATGTCACGATCCAGAACTGCACCTTTACAAATCTATACCGCGGCATCGATACCCACCGCTTTTCACCGAATAAATACCACACCAACGTACAGATCCTGAACTGCACCTTCCGAAACAGCGTCCAGAGCCCCATCATGATGGAGAACTGGAAAAACGCAGTGATCCGCGGGAACACCATCGATGGTGTACAGGGCTGGAATGGAAACGATATCCAAAAAGAGAAATTCGGAATCTTCATGCGGGGCGGCGTGATCGATCCTGTCATCAGCGGAAACACCTTCCAAGGCGTCTATATGCCATTTTATGCCAAGGGACACAAAGAGCCTGCGGGAGACATCGCGGCGAGCTACCCCGCCACCTACAACAGTTTTTCTCCCACTTCCATTGAGTCAATGAAACAAAATACTCTGGGAGCAAATGCTGTCCTCCGTTATTTTGCGATCAACAACCCGGACACTCTGTATATCGCCAAGAGTGACAAACACTACAGCAGTTATTATTTCACACAACCATAACAAATGTGTGTCTGAGAAGCGCGCACCTTCTCCGCAAATTAAGGACTTTTCCGTCAGATTACGAAAAACACCAGTGTTTTATTAAGGCACTGGTGTTTTTGTCTATTCACTCAATTTTAGAAACATGTTATAAAATTCCGGGCTGCTTCGTTTCAAATTCACCGGATGTCCCTCCGCATTCAGAAAGCAGTGGCTGCTCTCTCCGGTGCAACGCAGCTCTTTCGTCTCCTTGTCCCTGACTTCATAAGTTATGACAAGACGGATTCCATTGAATTTTTTCACTTTGGGAATAACCTCCACCACCTCGCCAAATCTGGTCATGGCAACGTACTGGCAGGATACCGAAACCACCGGGCAGATGATCCCTTCCTCTTCCATCCTCTCATACCCAAGACCGCCTTTTTCCATCAAATCAATGCGGCACTCTTCAAACCATCGAATGTAATTGGAATGATGGACGACCTTCATCTGATCTGTTTCATAGTATTGTACTTTATGTTCGTAAGACTGTTTCATTTTTCGTTGTCCTTTCTGGCGCACCTCTTCGCCTTTATTTCTTCTATAACAGTATTTTACCGCCTTCTACAGAAAACTCCCATTCTGACCGGTCTGTCTCTTCGATATCATTTTGCCGACAGGTTATTTCTGGTAAGGTCAATATAATTTTAAAAACCATAGACTACAAATTAAGTTTTTTAGCCTTGTTTTTATTACTATATTCAATGCGAATTATATCTTCATATTTAAACCGAACTTCTTTGCCTGAATTCAACTTTGCAATCATCCAATTTCCTTTTTTATATACATCCTTGTTTAATACCCCATCTAATTTCCATCCGTCTTTACAAGTAAAGGAAATATATTTTTGTTCAAAAACAGAATCATTATCTAATATTACTGCTTGCATTATCTGACAAAAACAAATTAGCGGGAAACCTACTATATATAGTAAACTGTCTTTCAAAAACGGAGCAAAAAACACATTATACT
>CANBKJ010000110.1 GCA_947369165.1 uncultured Lachnoclostridium sp. | reverse complement strand
AGCAGAGGACTGAAAATCCTCGTGTCACTGGTTCGATTCCGGTTCTGGGCATTTTTTATGGGCCACTAGCTCAGGTGGTAGAGCACTTGACTTTTAATCAAGTTGTCCGGGGTTCGAGTCCCCGATGCCTCATTGTTGAATGTAAAGGAAGTACTGAAAATAGTACTTCTTTTTATTTATAATCAAACATTGACAAAAGTAATTCAACAGAGTAAAATAAAGAAAATGAAAATAGGGGATGATAATTCCAAGGAGCATTATTGTATACGCAGATAAAAAATTCATGAAGGCTATGGTTATACTATAGTCTTATTTGTATTACATTAATGCTTTAGGTGGTCTTATCATTTAAGTATGGTTAGTGGCGTGAGAAGAAAAAAGTATGAATTTGCGCTATTGAGATTGAATAAGGCATTAATGATGCCTTATTTTTTTGTATTTAGAGAAAAGAAAATAGAAAGGAATCACACAAACATGTATAGAATGTTAGAATTTGATAAAGTAAAGGATAGATGGAGAGAGTTAACAAAGACAGAGTATGCTGTAGAGATGATAGAAAGCAGGCAGCATATTCTGAACGAGAGTGAGCTAAGACGGGAACTGAGGGATACAACGGACGCCAAAAGATTTATAGAAAAGTGTGGGGCACCGCCTCTTACTGCTATTGATGAGGGAAAAGAGATTATAGCCCAGGCGGAAAAAGAGGGATGTCTTACTCCGTATCAGCTGGAGCGGATGGAAAAAGTTCTAGTGATGATACAGAGAATGAAGGATTATTTAAACCGCGGAAAGGCGCATGGCAACAGTCTGGCTTTTTATGAGGAAAATCTGGAGCCAAAGGAAGAGCTTAAAGAAGAGATCGCCAGACAGATTCGGGGTGAACGGGTGGATGACCACGCATCCCGTGAATTGTTTCGGATACGGAATGAGATTATGGATGTCAACGAAAAGATGAAGGAGAAAGCAGAACAATTTATCCGCAGCCATAAAGACTGTATGGCAGATAGTTACAGCACACAGCGCAATGGATGGATCTGCATTCCCGTAAAGAAAGAATGCCGGCGCAAGATTGAGGGAAGTGTGTTGGATAAATCATCCTCCGGGAACACGTTGTTTATGGAACCAGCGGTAATTGGTAAGCTACAGGAAGAGGTATCTCTTCTGCAGATTGAAGAAGAGAATGAAGTATATCGTATTTTATATACTTTGACAGCCATGGTTGCAGATTGCGCGGAGGAAATGGAAGAAAATATTCAGATGATAGAAAAACTGGATTATATTTTTTCAAAGGGAAAGTTGAGCATTGATATGGATGCAAGAGAACCACAGATCAATCTGGAACGCAGGATTGTTTTAAATAATGCCAGGCATCCTTGGTAATCGGCGAGGCGGGGGAGAGTTGTGCTTTTTATATTGCCAGAAAGCTTGGTATGCCGGAGAGGATGCTGAAAAATGCTGTGGCGGCGGCCTATGGGGAAAAGGTGGCTGCGGAATATGAATTTATGGATGAAGAGATTAAAAAAATAAAACAGAGATCCGTGATACGCAGAACGAAAAAACCGCGGAAAACTATGGAGTTATCAGAGAAATTTCAGATTGGTGACAGTGTGATGATACTTCCGGATAAAAAATTGGGAATCGTGTGTCAAAAGGTTAATGCAAAGGGAATGCTTCGTGTGCAGATGCCAGAGGGAAAGATCGTGATTAATCACAAACGGGTGAAGCTGCAGGTTCCCGCCGATGAGCTTTATCCAGAGGATTATGATTTTTCTATTCTCTTTGATACGGTAGAACAGCGAAAGATGCGTCATGAGATGGAGCGTAAGTATGTGGAAGGACAGCTGGAATATGATTCTGAGTAGCCTGATAGAATAGGGTTCAAATTTACATCGTTTAGTTGTAAATGAATGGCACGAATACTAGAATGAAATGACGCATTTTGCCATGTCACTGTAGGATTTTCCCATTACAAGCGCAGTTTTTTTATATTATACTGTATTTAATACAGCGATGCGAATCTGAACTTTGTTTCAGTCTTCGTCGTCGAACCAAATAAATTGAGCGGAGGTTAAATGTTATGGAGAATAAGAATATTGGGTTTATTCCGGCAATGGGGTGGAATTCGTGGAATACCTTTACCTGGGATATCAATGAGAAGTTGATTCGGGAAACGGCGGATAAGATGGTGGAAAACGGATACCGGGATGCGGGATATGAGTATGTTGTGATCGATGACTGCTGGAGTTTGAAGGAGAGGGATGCTGATGGCAACCTGGTAGCGGATCCAGAAAAATTTCCAAGTGGCATGAAGGCGTTGGGAGATTACATACATGAAAAAGGACTTAAATTTGGTATGTATTCTTGTGCCGGGACGCATACCTGCGCCGGTTATCCAGGTAGTTTTGAACATGAATTTCAGGATGCGAAGCAGTTTGCGGCCTGGGGTGTAGATTATCTGAAATACGATTATTGTTTTAAGCCGAGAAATATGTGTGGAGAGCTGCTATATAAAAGAATGAGCCTTGCCCTGCGTAATTGTGGCAGAGATATATGCTTTTCCGCCTGCAATTGGGGCGAGGACAATGTTCATCACTGGATCCGTGAGTCCGGGGCACATTCTTATCGTTCCACACCGGATATTCAGGACAACTGGGAATCCATCTGCAATATTGCCCGCTCACAGATCGAAAAGGAGCCATTTACAGGAAATTACTGCCACAATGATATGGACATGCTGGTGGTAGGAATGTATGGGGGAAGCAATAGTGATTTCATCTGCAGCGAACGTATTGGAGGATGTACAGACAGCCAGTATAAGACACATTTTTCCCTGTGGTGTATGATGGGCTCGCCTCTTATGATAGGCTGCGATATCCGCTCGGAAAATGAGATAACAAAGAATATCCTGCAAAATAAGGAATTGATCTCTATTAATCAGGATCCGGAGGCGAGAGGTGCTTATCGCATCAAGGTAGAGCCGCAATGGTTTAACGAGGACGAAGCCTTTGTTCTGGTAAAAGTGCTGCATAACGGGGATCTTGCCATAGGACTTTTCAATCTCAGTGATACCCAGAGAGAATTGACAGTGCAGTTCTGGGATCTGGGGCTTCCCTATGCATCCGGGATGGGGCTGTCGCTTTATGACTGCTGGGAGCATAAGGAGCTCGGTGTACATAAGGAGAGATTTGCCGTTACGGTTCCTTCCTGTGACTGTATTGTTATGCGTGGCAGACTTGTATAAAGCGGGGATCTGGTTATGGAAATGAAACATCATATCTGCCGGCAGTGCGGGGTCCGTCTTACTTCCGATGAAAAGGCAATTTATATGAAAATGGTGAGCCGGAGTGCTGCAGATTTCCTCTGTCTTGACTGTCTCAGTAAGAAGCTGGGCTGCAGCAGGGGGGCACTGGAAGAGAGGATCCAGTATTTTCGGGAAAGTGGGAACTGTGTACTGTTTCGGTAGATTAGTCGTACATTGTTCCCAGATTGTGGTCAGTGATAAAGTTTATGTCACAAAACTGGTCTCTGGTAGTATTGACTGCCATGGCGGTTACAAGACCATCTGGTTTATTATCGTTGATGAGAATACGTTCGCCATGGCCGGCATTGAAAATAATATGGTCATAGCGGACGTTATTTTCTTTGAGAAAACGAAGGGTGTGGGTTTTTTCGTAATCACTTCTTGCGGTGAGGAAAATGATCATATCCTGTGCGGGGATATTTTCTAAGAATTCTTTGGCACCAGGTAAAAAGCGGTCCTCTCCGTATATGTAAGGGCCATTGTGTATTACGATGGTGCCGTCCAGATCGAGAATCCAGGTTTTTGCAAGGGGAGAGACAGGTATTTCTTTCTTTTTATTCATGGGGGTCTCCTTTTCGTTTTGTAAGCCTGACGATTTGGCTTCGTCAAGCTATACAAAAGTATAACAAAGTTTTTTCTTTTCCACAACTCCCATTTGATTTAGGCCAGCGTCAAAGAATAAAATATAAAAATCAATCTCTTTTTTTCTGATTTTGTATTT
>CANBKJ010000109.1 GCA_947369165.1 uncultured Lachnoclostridium sp. | reverse complement strand
GGCTTAGCTGCATCGCTAAACGGCGCCGATTTGAATTCTGCTTCAAATCGGCGCCGTCAGGCCAGCTTTATGGCGTGCCACCAAGCTATTTGTTTTCTTTTTTTCCGCACATCTCAATAAACTGTCTGTGGATGACAGGGTTGTGATCCAGCTCTGGATGGAAGGACACAGCGATCTGATTTTTATAACGGACTCCTGCAATATGTCCGTCCACCCTGGCCAGCACCTCCACACCGGTTTTTACTTCTTCAAGATAGGGAGCCCGGATAAATGTCATGGGAATCTTTCCCAGATTTCCGAAATCCCTCTCCGCATAAAAGCTGCCCAGCTGCCTTCCATAAGCATTCCGCCGTACAACTACCGGAAGTACCCCAAAATGTACCGTATCGCTGTCCGCGATCTTTTCTGCCAGAAGGATCAGTCCTGCGCAGGTGGCAAGCACCGGCAGCCCATCGGCGATCCTCCTCTTCAACCTATCATACATATTCAATTCACGGATCAATTTTCCCTGGACGGTACTCTCACCTCCCGGCAGGATCAGTCCGTCTAAAGACTGTTCCACATCCCGTTCCTGTCTAAGTTCCACACATTCTGCTCCCAACTCCTGTGCCATCCGAATATGCTCTGCAAAAGCACCCTGGACGGCAAGTACTCCTATCCGCATGATCTTACTCCCTTCTCTGCTGCAAACGCAGGCGGATATCCTCTATTTTCCCCGCTCTGCCATCAAAAGCTCGATCTCCTGCTCATTGATCCCCACCATTGCTTCTCCCAGATCTTCTGAGAGCGCAGCAATCAGCTTAGAATCTGTATAGTTGGCAACGGCTTTCACGATCGCCTGGGCACGCTTTGCCGGATTGCCAGATTTAAAAATGCCGGATCCCACAAACACACCCTCCGCTCCCAACTGCATCATCAGTGCCGCGTCTGCCGGCGTGGCCACACCGCCAGCCGCAAAGTTTACCACAGGAAGCTTTCCTTTGTTGTGGACATACTGCACCAGCTCGAAGGGGACCTGAAGATTTTTTGCCTCATCAAATAATTCATCTTCCCGCAGGGAAGTAAGTTTCGTTATCTGCCGGTTCATCATCCGCATATGGCGGACCGCCTGTACCACATCCCCGGTTCCCGGTTCCCCCTTGGTACGAATCATAGAAGCTCCCTCGTTGATTCGCCGCAGTGCCTCTCCCAGATCTTTGGCGCCACACACAAACGGCACTTTGAATTTCGTTTTATCTATATGATATTTATCATCTGCCGGAGAGAGGACCTCACTCTCATCGATGTAATCGATCTCAATGGCTTCTAGAAGCTGCGCCTCCACAAAATGGCCGATACGACATTTTGCCATAACCGGTATAGATACCGCTTCCTGAATTCCCTTGATCATTCCGGGATCGCTCATCCGTGCCACACCTCCCGCCGCCCGGATATCTGCTGGTATACGCTCCAGTGCCATAACCGCACAGGCTCCCGCCTCTTCTGCAATGCGCGCCTGCTCTGGTGTCGTCACATCCATAATGACCCCGCCCTTAAGCATCTGCGCCAGTTCTTTGTTTAGTTTATATCTCTCATTCATTGGAAATCCTCCTGTTCCTATTTACGAACATGTTCATGACAAACTATACTCTAAAAGTGGTATTTTTAAAATATCCAATTTCATTTAATTTTACATGCCAGTCTTAGGCCCGACTAAAAAGCGCGGGTTTACTCTGCCAACAGAAAACTTTATCACACGTTAAGAGACCTGGCTGAAAAGCGCAGGTCTCTTAAAAAAGTCACCATATAATATAATTTGTTATACCGCCGTTTTTCTTCGCAGGCGGATTCGGACAAACACCCAAATGCCAATGCCGACAACAGCAATCACTCCGGCAAGCATCTGGGATACGGCGATTCCCGTTGAACCAATCTGCAGCTGGTCTGTGCGGAGCCCTTCGATCCACACACGTCCCAATGCATATCCCACCATGTAAAGTATAAATATTTCTCCATTGAACTTCTTTTTCTTGATCAGCACCAAAATCAATATAAGGACAACCACATTCCACAACGACTCATAGAGAAAAGTGGGATGTACCTGGATATAACTGACGCCGTCAATGGTCTGCATATGTTCCCGCATCATATCAGTAATATTAGCGGGATTTACTTCACTCACTTTGAGGCGCATGGCAAATAAACCGTTGGTATACTCTCCAAATGCTTCTCTATTGAAAAAGTTTCCGTACCGCCCAATGATCTGTCCCAATATCAATCCCGCCACTGCCGTATCCGCCATTAAAAAGAAATTGTATTTTTTAATCCGGCAGTATATGATGGCTGTCAAAATCCCCGCTATTACGCTTCCATAAAGTGCCATGCCTCCCCCGCGGGTATTAAAGATCTGCAATAGATCATCCTTATAAGAGTCCCAGCTGAAGATCACGTAATACAGCCTGGCTCCGATCAGTGAAAAAATAATACCATAAATCGCAAAATCCAAATATATTTCCTTATTCTGTCCGGTTCTTTTCGCCTGCAGACAGGCGATCCAGAGACCCGCCAGCATACTCAACGCCATAATGATGCCGTAGAATGCAATGGTAAATCCTCCTATGGTAATCCCTTTGGGGAGTTCTGGTATAAAGATCCCCAAATTGGGAAAAGCAATATCTGCTCCGTTCATGTTGATTCCCTCTTTCTATCTATTTGATCCGACATATCACACATTAAAACGGAATAATACTACGTCGCCATCCTGTACCACGTATTCTTTACCCTCAGAACGAACCAGTCCTTTTTCCTTCGCTCCGTTGTAGCCGCCATTTTCCACAAGATTTTCATAGCTTACCACTTCGGCACGGATAAAACCACGCTCAAAATCCGTATGGATCTTTCCTGCTGCCTGGGGCGCTTTCGTTCCCTTGGTAATCGTCCACGCTTTGGTCTCCTGCTCCCCGGAAGTCAAATAGCTGATCAACCCCAGCAGTCGATAACTTGCTTTGATCAGTTTTTCCAGACCGGATTCCTCAAGCCCCATATCTTCCAGAAACATTTTCTTCTCATCTTCATCCAGTTCTGCGATCTCCTGCTCGATCTGGGCACAGATCACAAATACCTCTGATTCCTCACCCTTTGCAAACTCCCGCACCTTACTGACCTGCTCATTGGAAGCCCCGTCATCTGCCAGATCTTCCTCCGCCACATTCGCCGCATAAATCACCGGCTTCGACGTCAGAAGATTATACTCCGAAAACCATGCTTCCTCGTCCTCATTCTCCAGCTCAAAATTCTTCGCCAGATGTCCCTCTTCCAAAAATTCTTTGAGGCGGTTCAGCATGTCCACTTCGCCAGCCAGTTTCTTATCCGCTCTGGCGGCCTTTACGCTTTTTGCGATCCTCCGCTCTAAAATCTCTATGTCCGAAAAAATCAGCTCCAGATTGATTGTCTCGATGTCCCGCAGCGGATCGATGTTTCCATCCACATGAACAATATTGCTGTCCTCAAAACATCTGACTACATGTACGATGGCATCCACTTCTCTGATATTAGATAAAAACTGATTTCCCAGTCCTTCGCCCTTGGATGCTCCTTTGACAAGTCCTGCGATATCGACAAACTCGATCACCGCCGGCACGGTCTTAGCCGAATGGTGCATTTCAGAAAGCACCTCCAGACGCTTATCCGGCACCGGCACCACGCCCACATTGGGATCAATGGTACAGAAGGGATAATTAGCCGATTCCGCTCCGGCTTTTGTCAGCGAGTTAAAAAGTGTACTTTTCCCCACGTTGGGGAGACCTACGATACCTAGTTTCATAATAATCTCACATCTCCTTTATTTTCAAGGGTTTCAAGCATTTTTCAGTTGACCTCCGCACCATTTCCGCACCATCAGCCAATCTTGAATGCCTGTTCAAACTTCTTAATTTCTTTTTCTTTCTCGTCCTCGGTTATATGTACATACAGATTCATCGTGACACCTATATTTGCATGACCGAGTATTTCCTGAAGGGTATTGGGGTTCATCCCTGCTTCTATTACCCTTGTAGCAAAGGTATGTCTTAGGGTATGCATATCTGTTTATAAATACAAAATTCTTGTACTTGAGATCCAGGACTTTTCTTGTATGTCTTTCTTTTTCCTTTGCTTTTAGAATTTTATAAGCAATTTGCGTCATTGGAATAGTTCTATACCCAGCTTTGCTTATCAAAATGCCTTTCTGTCCGTTTTTTGGTTTTTCCTACAAATCTCGCTGCATACTTGCCATCCTTGCGTTGGATGATTCCAGCACCTAATTCCTTTCCTTTTAGGTCTTTACCCATATTTTTCAACTCTTTTATATAATAAAAGAGTCTGACACAATATATAAT
>CANBKJ010000108.1 GCA_947369165.1 uncultured Lachnoclostridium sp. | reverse complement strand
TGCAGTAATCTGGCGGCTTGATTATGTGATAAAATAAGTTCTGACGAACTTATTAGCAAGTTGCTTACGCAACTTGGAATGTGCAAAAACCATGCACAAAAAATGTGATTGAAAATATCATAATAAAAGTTGGGAAAGGAGCTATCTGTACCAGCGATCAGATCGCTGGTACAGTAGCTCTTTTTCTTTTTAGCCGAGAGAGCTTGTCTGCTTTCCGTGTTGCGCGCTTTTATGTGCGTCTTTATAAGGTGATAAAGGATATAATGATGCTGTTATGAGATTTTTTGTTTGATGATATGGGAGATTTGTTATGTTATTTAGTGTTTGTGTACCATCCTATAATAGAGGACATCGGGCATATAAATTGATCCAGAGACTGCTGGGGATGTCATTGGATGAAACAAAGATTGAGATCATATGTTCCAACAATGGAAGTGATAAGAATGTAGAAGGATATGAAAAGCTGAAAAAAGTCCAGGACAAGAGGTTTGTGTATCATGAGTTTTCAACAAACCATGGATTTGCCGGGAATGTGAACCAGGTGATCAAAATGTCCCATGGGGACTTCTGCATGCTTTTGAGCGATGAAGACTGGATTTTAGAAGAAAACCTTGAATTTTACCTGCGTATCATGGAAAAATATCCGGATATCGGGGTGATTCGTCCTCGGACAGGCTTTGCTTTTGCGGATATAGAGGATTGTTTTGCAGGAGCTGGAAAACAGGCGATCGATGCTTTTTATATGCGGGGTCTTTATGTGTCCGGAATGATATTTAACCGACATATTGTCACAGATCAGATGATCGATGAGTATGCAGAGAAATACCGTGACAATACAGGATATATTTATTATCCCCATATGTTTATAAGCACGTATGCATTATTGAGAGGGCATTTTTTTGCCAGTGATGTCTGGCTGGTATCGGAAGGTGAGACAGAAGAGGATCTGCAGGTGATGGACAAGGCGGCGGAGATTCCGGCATACGATGCCTACGATAACGTGATAAAGCAGATGCATGGGTTCATAGAACATATTAAGGATCTGGAGCTTCCGCTTCAGATGCAGTTTGATATGCTGGTTATGGTATTTGAGCAGCATGCTTATTTGATTCGCCATCGCAGAGAGGGGTATGTGGCTGGCGGATTTGATTATCAAGGTATTATGAGATTAATGGCCCAGAAGATGAAAGATGAACTTCATGATATGAAGCTTCCATTTCAGAAAAAAGATTTACAAGCAGTATGTCAATTTATTGATTCAATAACGATAGAAGCGAAAGAGGAGTGACGGTGTCTATGTTGTTTAGTATTTGCATTCCCTCCTATAACCGGGGACTCAGGGCTGCCCAGTTGGTAAAAAATCTTTTAGCACTGCCATACAGCGAAGATAGGATTGAAATTATTTTTTCTAACAATGGAAGCGATAAATATAAAAAAGAGTATCAAGAGATCAAGAAAATAAAAGATAAGCGGTTCAGGTACCATGAATTTGAAAGCAACCAGGGATTTTCAAGGAATATCAATCAGGTGGTCAAAATGTCTCGTGGAGAGTTTTGTATGCTCTTAAGTGATGAGGATGAGATTCTGATAGAAAACCTGGATAATTATATGAATTTTCTGGACATGCACCCGGAACTGGGGTTGGTAAAAAGCTGTACCAGCCTTGCTTACAGTGATCTGCAGACACGATATGTTTCTAATAGAGGAGAAGCGGTGGATCATTTTTATTTGATGGGAAATTATATATCTGGAACTATTTATAATAGAAGAATAATTACAAATGAAGTGGTTTCAGATTTAGAAAAGAGATATGAGAAAAACGAGGCCTATATTTATTATGTGCATCTTTTTTTGGATGCCTATGCGTTGCTGCATGGCAATTACTGTAGCAGTGACCTGCTTTTGATCGAGGAAGGGGTTCCGGCGGATCATTTTGATACAGGACCAGACAGCCCAGATCCTACGGTTCCCGTCTTTGGGACCTATGAGAGCCGGATCGCCCAGATGCATGGATTTTTGGAGCAGGTGAGGGATCTGGACGCTGAACCAGCCATTGTATTTCAGATGCTGGCTCGTGTTATGGAGCGTGTTGTAGAATGGATCAATATCCAGAGAGAGAAGTATGTTTCCCATGGTGATGACTGGGGACAGATCATGGCGCTGCTGGCAGAGCAGATGCGTGGGGAGATCTTATTGACAGAATCCATGCTTGGGAAAGAAGAGACTACCCTGTTGTATGAATATATGGAAGCGCTTACGGGTATCAGTGGTGAGCGGGAAGAAGGACAGAGTACGAAAAAGCAGATAGAAGTTGCGATTCATAGTGGTGATGCGGATGACGTACTGGCAAAGATCGAAGAATACGAGAAGATGTGTCCAGAAGATTTTGAACTGTTTTCTTATTATATATCCTATTATTTGATGACCGGGGATTATAAAACCGCACTGGAGGCAGCCAAAAAGGCAGTACAAACAAATCCATTTGACATTGAATCAAACTATAATTTGGCTGTGTGCAGCGAGTTGATGGGAAAGGTCTCCCAGGCATATGATTATTATAAAAGAACAAAGTATCTTCAGTGGAATTATGATAAAGAGATTTTACCAGGGAATGAGTTAAAAGAGCGGGCAGAAAACCTTCGGCAGGCAGCCATGGAGGATGAGTTCCTTATGGCGGAGATCAATAAGGCGGATATCCGGTATATATATGCTGCTTCTGAACCGTTCAGGGACCCGGAATATAAAGTAGTAGGTTCTTTTATCGTGGGTGCATCGGATGATATGTACTATGTCGGCCGATGTGACGGCTGGTATGAGTCCTATCTGAAGCATGAATTAAACCGGGATATCTACATGGCAAAATGTGAGATGTTTCTGATGGATCAGATTGGTACAGAATATACTGTGGATGCCGGAGAAAGTGAAGTTCTTGTACCTGTAGCGATGAATTATATCGTAAAAGAAGAAACGGGCAACACCCTTGCAGACACGAGCTCTATGGGAGATGCAAATTATTGGGATTCGGCGTGTTGTAAGTATAGTTTTATTCCAGTCACTGGAAAGAGTCAGTTTCACTGTGGCAGCCCGGCTCTCTTTGCCAGACCGCTTCCCCTTCACCAGCCAAAGGATAAGGAACATAAGAGGCTGGTATTAAATCTTTTTATAGATAGCTTTAGTTGGAAAATTGCGGAGGAATATGGACTGGAGACACTGATGCCCCATACTTACCAATATTTTTCCAAGGGGATGATATGCAGCAATTATTATTCCTGTGCCGGGTATACCCACCCGGGTATAGCGTCATACTGGACCGGAAGATACCCCTCTCATCATATGAATCTGGACGAACATTACAGATGGGATTTTATGGAGGGGCTAAAGGTATTTCCAGCATATTTTAAAGAAAAAGGGTATGTAACAGCGAAGATCGGGGGAAATGATTCGGTTACACCAACGCAGGGCTATATTCGAGGTATAGATCGTTTAATTTATCAGAAAGATATACAGGGATTGACTGTGAAGGAAGTGGTCACTGACGCCATCGAACACATGGAGACATTTCGTGAGACAAATCAGTTTCTATGGTTGGATATCGTGGATCTTCATCATGTGGCTGGACGCTTTTTACGGAGCCTGATGACCCAGGCAGAGTGTCCTCTTGACACGAGGGTTCTGGACAATAATGATGGAAATACGGTAAAGCAGAAACGTAGTTTTAATCAGGAGAAGATCTATATCCAGGAATTGAGAAAGGTAGATCTGTATCTCTCTCTTCTGTATCATTTTATCAGTGAGAATTATAAGGATGATGAGATTGTTGTTTCTCTTTTCTCCGATCAAGGAACAGCGTTTCTCGTGGATAATGATCAGCCTTTTTTGTCTGACCAGCGTTGCAAGGTGCCGCTTTTGCTCCGTGGCAGCGGTGTAAAAGCGGGGGTATGTGACGAGATCATCTCCGCTGCTGATTATGCCGGGATTCTATGCAGGCTGTCCGGCATTGAGTATAATTACGAAGGAACGGATGCACAGCTGCCGGTGTTGTTTGGCGGGGATAAAGAGCGCGATTATGCGCTTTCTCAGAGTATTTTTCTGGGAGATCCTTATCAGGCAGCGTTTCACGGAAAAGATTTTCACTGCTATTTTTCCACGGATAAGCCGGTACAGGAATGTTTCCGGATCGATATCGAGGGAAGTAAGTTTTGCTGTTTTGACAAATTAGGGAGGGATATAACCGGTGAAATGGACATTCGTAAGTACATCGATGTGTTCCGGGATCAGGTGAGTCATCTGATTCAGTATAAATAGATCAAATGAGGAAGATGTGGGTGATATGCATAATACGATTAAGGATCTGAATTCATGGACAACCTGGGAATGTTTAGAAGATATTTTCTTGTATTTTTATTATAATTATGATACCATTTAATCATAATTTGTGCAC
>CANBKJ010000107.1 GCA_947369165.1 uncultured Lachnoclostridium sp. | reverse complement strand
AAATAGATGTGTTATGGTTAGTAAGTATTAATATTTTAAGTTTTTAGGAGGCAATAACATGAAAGGTACAGTAAAATGGTTTAATGCCAAAAAAGGATTCGGATTTATCTCCGACGAAACAGGAAATGACGTATTCGTTCATTTTTCTGCATTACAGATGGACGGCTTCAAGGTTCTTGATGAGGGCGATGAGGTTGAATTTGAAGTAATCGACGGCGAAAAAGGACCACAGGCAGCAAACGTAACGAAGTTATAATCGAATTTAATGAACTAATTTTTATATATATCTATGTAAAAGTTAAGAATTACAATGTGGTTGTAACCAGTAAAAACAGCCCTGCATTTCACAGTTTATGCTTTGAAATGCAGGGCTGTTTTTGTATTTTCGGTTGCGCCGCCATCCAAAGTGCACCACATGGCTTAATCCGATTTCAGTCTGCTCCCCTGCTAGCCTGACGATGCCAAATCGTCAGGCTAACAGGAGGCAGCAGACTACTGAACTAACTTATCACATCCGGCAAACACTTCTACTTTCCTGGTCACCGTAGATGGAAGTGGTACGACATAAGAAATATTCTTACAATTCTTAAAGGTGTATTCCATCGTTTCTAAAGTGGAAGGCAGTTTCGGAACACGTTCCAGCCCCTGACAGTTATAAAATGTCATTGTCAGTTTTTTAACTCCAGCGGGAATATCCGCAGGAACACTTAACAACGCTGTGTTCTCAAAGGTATTTGTCATTTCCGTCACAGTCGGCGGAATCACCGGAGACTGTGACAGGGCAGTACATCCACTAAAAGTCCAGCTCAAATTCGTCAATTTTGCAGGCAGCACAGGTGCATTCACCAGGGAGGTACAATTCTTAAAAGCAGCGTACATGCTCTCTACTGCTGCCGGAATAGCTGGTACATAACCCAGACTGCTGCAATCCTCAAAGGTACTTGTAAGTGCTGTCAGCCCCGCAGGAAGGGCACTTACAGAGATCAATGAACTACACCCTTTAAAAGCTCCTGTCATATCCGTTACAGAGGTCGGGAGACTCAATACTGCCTTGAGTTTCGTACAGCCTGAGAACATATACTGCATATTCTCCAGTTTTACTCCAGCCTCAAAACTCACTGCCTCGATAGGACATCTGGTATTGGAAGCAAAGACGCCCGTCTGCGGTCTCTGTCCATATCCGCCGGCAAACTTCACAGCATAGGTGCCCGTCACACCGTCCACATCCACTACCATCTGAGCCGGAATCTTAATTCCCGGTGCGGATCCGATATATTTTTTCAGAAGAACGGTTTTCTCTGTTGTATTTACTGTATATTCCCAATCACTGATCTTAGACTGGGTAAGTGTGATCTTATCTCCACACGCCTGACAGGTTCCATTGGAATCGTATCGATGCTCTTCTGCCTTCCCCCTGGTCTGCACATTCTTACAGACAGAGCAGGAACGGCTCTCCTCTCCCAATACTCCGTGAGAAGGTTGAGCGGTCACACGCCACGCTGACCAGGAGTGCCCCACTGGCTCTAGTGCAGTGATATCATCTGCCACCTGACAGTTCTCTACTTTTCCTTCTTTATTGGTCCAGCTATTCATACAATGTTTGGACTGCTGGCCGGCCAATACACAGGTTGGTGCCCAATCCACGGTAAATGTGGAAGCAAAGGAATGTTTTTTAGCTGGTAAAATCTCTTTCTTGCGCCTGCCGCAAGTCTTAGTATTACCTTCTGCATCCAAATACGTTCGTTTACAGGTAAAGATATCCGATCCTTCCGTTGTACAGGTGGCGTCCACATGCTCTACATTATTCAGATCCCAGTCATGGCCCAGAGGATCCTCCAACTGTTCGTTCTTTACCTTTGTGCAGCCCGCCCTCTGGCAGATCTGTGCCCTGCGCCCTGCACCGGTACAAGTCGCCTCCATCGTGATCACATAATCTTTCGTCCAGTCATGACCAAGCGCTGGAATCAATTTCGACATTTGTTCGCTGCAGCCATCTCTCTGACAGGTAAATCTCCTGCTGCCTGGAAGAATACAATTCGGATCTCTCGTCACCACACCCGCATCCCAGTCATGACCAAGAATCGGGATAGACTTTATGTCGGTGACATACTCACAGCCATCTCTCGTACAATGCAGGGATTCTCTTCCCGTCACTGTACAGGTCGGCTCCTTATCCGTTGTAGGCTTATCTGCCAGCTTATGTCCCAGAGGACGAATGGACTCGCTTTTTTCCTGCAGACAAGTTCCACATGTGAAAACTCTCTCCCCTGTCCGGTCACAGGTGGGTTCCTTCGTCACCTTACCCGCATCCCAGGTATGACCAAGTTTGGGCACTGTGGCATACTTTTTGGCAGAACAGACCAGACAGGAAAAGTCTCTCCGTCCATTCTTTTCACATTCCGGCGGAACTGTGATCTCACCATAGGTCCAGGTATGCCCTGTAGCATCGATGTTTTCCTTCTTTGTCCCAGTACATCCCTCGATCGTACAGTGATAGGTTCTCTGACCTGCTTTTGTACAGGTAGGACTATTGGTAATCTCTCCTGTGTCCCATGTATGTCCTGAAGCCTTTATGGCTTCCGTCTTTTCGCCGTCACACCCCTGCACCGTACAAGTATACTGAATCTTTCCCGCCTTCGTACATGTTGGCTCTTCCAAAACCGTTCCATTGGTAGTCCATGTATGTCCTTTTGCCTTTATGATCTCTTTTTTGGTCTCCTTGCAGTTCTGGCAGGTCAGTTCATTCTCTCCGGCCTCAGCACAGGTGGGCTCTGTCAGAACCTTACTAACCCAGTTATGTCCCGTCGCCGCAACAGCTCTCTCCCGAACCTTGGAACATTTTTGACACGTAGACCGCTCCGTTCCTTCTGTCATACACTCTGGTGCCAGAACCGTGGCCCACGCTCCCCACACATGCTCACAAGGACCCTGGACCGTCACAACCTTACAGGTGGCTTTGGCACTTCCACAGGTCGCCGTGATGATGGCCATCGTTCCCACTGGGGTATCCTCTGTCACAAAAATATTTCCCGTCGAGTATACGTTAATACCACCGAGATGATCAATGGTCCACACGACCTTATCGGTAGAAGTAACCGGCGTAATCGTGGCAGTCAGCTGAAAACTTTCTCCTGCCGCCAGTTCCACATAGTTCTGATTTAATGTGATTCCGGTAACAGTCCCAGCTTTGGGCGCTGCCAGATACGAAGGGATCAAGTCCGGCATTTGAGCACCTGCCGGCGGAGCAAAATTCACTGCCGCCGCCTGATATGCTTTGATCTCACTGTTCGAGACAGTGGATCTCTTCGCTTCCACTGCCACCTTTAATTTCGTCTTTACTGATTTTTTTGCCTTTGACTGCAGGGTGATCGTGGCATTTCCCTTTTTGAGCGCTGTCAAAACACCCTTAGCAGACACTTTCACAACATTTTTCCGCGAAGATTTAAAGGTTAACTTTTGATTTGCTTTTTTCGGCAAAACCTCAAAAGAAATCTTCTTTTGGTCCCCCGCCGACATCCGAAGAATGCTGTTCTTCTCTGTCAGCACCTGAATCTTCTTTGGTTTTTTCTTTGCTGCCTGGCATTCTGTCTGTCCCACATTTCCCACCGCGGCGGCCCCGATCACCAGAACAGCCAATCCCATTCCAATGTATCTTCCTATTTTCTTATACATAAGCCTTCCTCCAAGCCAAAACTATATCACGAACAATACCTACAATATATTTATTATATCGGCGCGTATTAATAAACAATAAAGGATAAAAATTCACCATCGCATTTTTTTGAAAGAAAGTATTCGGCCATCACCAGATCTTCCGGGTTATCCACATCGATGCTGTGCTCCTTCGCCAGCACGTACCCCAGTACATTGTCATTAAAGCTGGTATCTTCATTCAGCTCTGTCATACTGTTTATATAGATCGCCCCATTGATGCGGTAATACTTTTTCATATCCTGGCGCCGGACAGTGCTATCCTCATCCAGCAGCTTCACCAGTTCGTTGTTTTCTCCAAATTGCCGCATCAACAGTGGATGATCATCCACCTCTGAGATGGACACCACAGACTTTTCGCCTTTTCTAATGAAGTATTCCAGTGCTTTTTGAATATCTTCCCCGGTCCGCAACGGACTGGTTGGCTGCAAAAGGACAATGATATCATAGCGTTCTGCTTTTCTCTCATAGAACTCAATGGCATGCAGCACCACATCAATCGTCTTTGCCTCGTCCGTAGCCAGCTCATCCGGTCTCAAAAATGGCACGATAGCCCCCGCCCTCATGGAGACCTCTGCGATCTCCTTATCATCTGTCGATACAATTACCTTATCTATGTATTTACACTCCCTGGCAGCCTCTATGGTATAATTGATCAGCGGCTTTCCAGAAACTGCTTTGACATTCTTTTTTGGAATTCCCTTGCTCCCTCCCCTGGCAGGTATAATGGCAAGAACCTTTTTATTTTCGATCATGACCTTCCTCCATTTCTCCGCGCTTCGTTACTGCCCATAATGTTCTATTTATTATACACTATTTTCCTATAT
>CANBKJ010000106.1 GCA_947369165.1 uncultured Lachnoclostridium sp. | reverse complement strand
GTATTGAATAGCGATACATGTTTTGATACATAAATAGTAAAGATACCTTTCATATTAGAAAGTTCTTATTTAAAAAGCAAAGGAGATGATCAAATTATGCCAGCATACAAGGACAAAAAAAATGGAACTTGGTACTGCAAATTTTATTACAAGGACTGGAGTGGAGCGTTAAAACAAAAATGGAAAAGGGGCTTTGATTCAAAAAAGGAAGCGCAGGTGTATGAAAGAAATTTTTTACAGAGACAGTCATTCAATCAGGACATTTTATTTGAGAATCTATATTACGTATACATGGAGGAAATGTCCTTGCGCCTAAAGCCTTCTTCTATCATAACAAAGAGAAATATCTATGAGACGAAGATACTTCCATTTTTTGCGAAAAAACCGGTTAATGAAATCCGGGCCGCCGATATTAGAAAATGGCAAAACTGTCTATTAGAATCTGAACACGATTATTCAAAGACATATTTAAAGACCATCAACAATCAGTTATCAGCCATAATTAATTTTGCCCGCAAATATTACAATCTGGAATCAAACCCTTGCGAACAGGCAGGGAGTATCGGCACAAGCCGGGCGGAGGGCATGCAGTGCTGGACACTGGAGGAATTCTTAGCTTTCCGGGAAGGAATCATGGACAAAGCAAACTCTCTAATCTGTTTCGACGTGTTATATTGGACAGGCATAAGAGAAGGGGAGCTGCTGGCACTTTCTGAACAGGATATCAACTTTGATAAAAAGGAGCTTTTCATCAATAAATCCTATCAGCGTCTTGAGAAAAAGGATATCATTACTCCACCAAAGACCAGAAAAAGCAGAAGAAAAATTCCTATTCCAGATTTTTTATGCCAAGAACTACTGGAGTATCGAAAAGGACCAAACTACGATGCGGGAAACGAACGATTTTTCCCCTTCAGCAAAGCTTTTTTAAATTACGAGATACGGCGGGGATGTAAAAATACAGGTGTAAAAAAAATTCGTGTCCACGATATCCGCCATTCCCATGTATCACTTCTGATTGATCAGGGATTCGATGCCCTTGTGATTGCAGAACGTGTGGGGCATGAAAATGTATCAACAACACTAAATACGTATGCTCATCTATTTCCAAACAAGCAGATGGCTTTAATCTCTTCGTTGGAAAATCTGGGAATGAAACAACAGAAATTTACAAAAACAGTTGCATTTTAATTGCAATAGTTATTATTAAGAAAAGAAAAACCCCGATTTCGCAGGGATTTACAAAATGGTTTATTATTCTACCACATTAGTAAGAAAAACGCAACTGTAAAATGGCTACGCTTGTCAATTTTTGTCTGTTTCATATATATTTATAAACCATTTAATTTTATACATACATATTTTAGCCGGAGGATGCCCGTTTTAATTCTTGACTCCCTAATGCTGCTCCTATGTCTCCCATGGAGTTCCTTACTAATGTGGTAGAATAATCACGCAGCTGACACATGTTTTTATTCAGTAAAAAAATAAGGAGGAAAAAGATGAGTAAATGGATTCAAAAATTTGCGCGGACATCCAGGCGTGGCATGGCGTGTGCCATGGTCGCCGCCCTGGCATTGTCCTCACTTGCCCAGGCGCCCTCTTCAGAGGCAGCAGGCAAAAAGAAACCATCACTAAACGTGAAAAAGAAGACATTGTACTGGAATAAACCAGGCAGCAAAAATTACACCTTGAAAATCAAAAAAGACAAGGTAAAAGCCATTTTGGCTACCACATGGAAGACAAGTAAAAAAAGCGTGGTTGCTATTAGCAGGAAAAAAGACACTTCGGTCAGGCTGACTGCGAAAAAGAAGGGTACAGCTACCATCACGGCTACTGTCAAATACGTTCCCATCGGAAAATGGGCAATAAAGAAAACAAAGCTTACCTGCAGGGTAACTTCCAAGGGAACTACACCCTCCAAAACACCACCAGCTAAAACGGAGCCGGCTCAGACACCACTGATCATATACACTTCCATGCCAGCTCCCCCTTCACAGCAGCCGGTGGTTACAGAAGATCCTGCTGACACACCGGAACCGGAGGAAACAACAGATCCAGACAGGACTCCGAATCCCAATGAGACAGCTGATCCAGATAGTACCCCAGACCCCAGCGAGACAGCTGATCCAGATAAGTCACAAGAACCAACTTCTACGCCGGATACACCCGATGACTCTACTGTAACAGAAGTCCTTTTGAGCACATCCAAGGCACTACTCGGCATGGAAAAGGGAAAAAATACCATCACTTTGACAGCAGCTGCAAAAGACAAGGATGGTAATTCATTGGAAAATCTGAATGTTACCTGGACCTCGGATGACGAAAGCGTCGCTGCCGTAAATAATGGAATTGTAACCGCTGTCGGAGGCGGTACAGCTCATATTACAGCAACCGTAAATAGCATAAACTCAAAACCATGTACTGTTACGGTAGATGCAGAAAAGCCAGTTATTAAAGAAGCGGAACTAAGCGACGGCAAAACATTTTTCGTGACGTTCAGTGAGACGGTAACAGGAACGCCATCCGTAACTGTGAAAGCGGAGGATAATACAACCATAGAATGTGAATCCCAGATACTGTCAGAGGATGGAAAAAGCCTGATCGTAGCCTGCCAGAATATACTGAGCGCAGGCAGCTACGAGCTCACGGTAAATGGTCTGGGGGATCTCGCAGGAAATCAAATGGCAGCCGACAGCCGTGTATCTGTTATCAAGGAAGCAAGTGTTCCGAAAAGCTTCTTGTGCAGGACAGAGCAGGTTCCAGCAGGCCAGACTTCTTTTGATGTCTATTTTTCCATTGTGGACCAATATGGCGAAGAGTACGATACCCTTGGGGTAATGTCGGAAGGTATATTAACTGCATCCGCCCAGACAGAAAACGGAATGCCTTTTAAGGCTCAGGTAAATCAACAGGAAGGATATATCCGGGTATCCGGTTCCGCCAGTGCCTTTACAGAAGGCAGAAAAATCAAAATTGCTTTAACCTATTCCGTATCAGATGAAACTGTCATTGAAGAAAATATGACAATTACTCTTGTAGACGCGGCAAACAAAGGAAAAGCTGTGAAAATTGCCGGACTAAATGCTGAAAGTAAAACGATGGATAACAGCGGTTCAGCCGGAAAGCCAGTATTCCAGCTCAGCGGCACGGAGGAAGATAATGTATTTACTCTCTCCTCAAAACTGCTGGATGTATTTGGATATCAAGCGGATCCATCCGATGTGATTTATATGATCGGGGATGAGAGTATTCTCACCTTCTCCGGCACAGATGGGGCAGCTTCCGATGGAATTTATACCTCCAGTCAGCCTGTAAACGTACGGGCACTCAAAGGCGGCACGACAACAATCACCGCATATCTGGCTTCGGATGACTCCCAGTCCTTCACCCTCACGGTGAAAATTAAGTCTACCAGTCTCCAGAAAATTACTGTGGCACCTCTCAGTGAAGGAACGAACGGAAAGATGAGCGAAGCAAAAATCACGCTGATCCCCACAGGAACCGGACTTAGAAAAGAAGACTTACATTACCGGGTGACAGCAGGTGAGGAGCGCCTTCTTAAAGATAACGGGCTTGTCTTTGTTCAGGAAAATGACGGAATTTATATTAACATAACGGCTCTTCCTGACGGCAATGATGATCCCATTCGTTTTGTTGTGTACAGTGACGGTGCTGAGTCGGAAGAGATTTCTTATACATCCACACCCTCCCTTTCCGCAGCAAAAATCCAAATTGATGACTTTAAAGAAAACACTGTCACGGCAGGCAACACTGCTTCCACCACCTACCGGATCCTGAACCGCTATGGCGAGAACATCACAAACCGAATTACAACACAGCCAGTATGCGGGATTTCTGTTACAAGTGTTGTAAAATTGGCAGAAACAGGAAGCGGAAATGATACCGGAATACTCACGATTGAGGCACAAAATGTGGGAACATCAGAAGTCACTCTGTCGATGCCAGCAGATCCCTCTGTAAACGCAAAAGTAAATGTGACGGTTGTAGAAAAAGCCTATGTAAAAGAGATTCGCTTTGGAACAGCCTCAATGGATGGGTTAATTCTAAATAATAATGACGTTCTTTATATCCCTGTTCAGGCATATGATCAGTACGGAAATGAGTATACTAAATTTACAACTCAAACTCTGAACGATGAGTCTTTGAAAATTACAGTTAATGGTATGAAGGTAGATAATTCTTACCTATCGGTGAGCTACTACGAAACTACTTCTAGCTCAACTGCTATCTCAGATACAGTCACGAAAATCGGTGCCATAGGTCTTAAATGGAATACTACTTTTGATGGTAGTTTTCCAACAGCGGGAGAGGTTTTAAAGATAATCCTTCAGAACAAGAGTGCCGATCTGGAAATGGAACCATACCATCTTCCAGTAAACGCAGCATCTTCACCCAGCAAACTGGAGTTTGATAGTAAGGTTCAGGCAGCAGTTCCAGGTGCAACAGTCAGCAATACATTGAAACTAATTGACCAGTATGGAAAAAAAGTTTCTGTACCAGACAACCAGAATCTGTATATCTCTGTTCTGGATCAAAAAGGAGATCTAATTTCCTCTGACAGCATTGTAAATCCGGTAGCTTCTGCTACTCCAGCGGCTTCTGCTACTCCGGCAGCTTCTGC
>CANBKJ010000105.1 GCA_947369165.1 uncultured Lachnoclostridium sp. | reverse complement strand
AACCCATTCTGTGGAAATGTGATAAAAGATCAGCATGCTAATTATATTACAACTAAAAATGAGCCAGGAAATCACGGAATAGGAATAATTTCTATAAAAAAGGCTGTGGAGAAATATAATGGTCTTGTAAATATAACTACAGATAATAATATTTTTTGTATTCAGATACTGATGTATCCCTTGGATGAAAATTACAAATAAGATAATATCAGTGTCAACCATTATCGACAGGGTCAGACGGGATGCAGGATATATTCCCCAGGAATTGAGGAAGCTTTCTTTGATATGACTGGTTTTCGTACTCTCGTGATCCTCGCGGATTGCGAACTGTATCATCTGATGTGGCGGCGATGCTGACAGATTATTTTGAGTACGGCAAAAGGAGGAAGTGTGGCCTATGATACAATATTTTTTGGTTAATCAGTACACCCTCTGATGAAAAAGTATCATCAGAGGGATACCGGCTTTTTCTAAGCTTTGCAGTTTCTTCTGTGAGCTTTGAGTTTTTTGATTGCCCAGTTATAATGACTTGAAAGATTGGAAACGAAATAAGAGCCCAGGGCATTGTTGCCGGTCCAGGGATAAACCCCTTTTGAGAACAATTCTTCGTTTGAAAAGGTATTTGCCAGATTCATGACCTCCTGGTGGGAGTTTTCCAACAGCTCTTTTGCTTCTTCCAGGGTTGTATTCTGATGTTTTTTCCAGAATTCTATATTCATTTCACCGTAATTTCTCCAGTTATAGGGCTGTGGGAGGAGAGGTCTGGCTTCTCCCTCCAAATTTGATGTAACCCAGTTTGTTAGAAGCTGATGCCATTCGTAAAGATGAGTCAAAATATCGCACAGGTTTTTATCTCTTCTCCAATGTGCTTCTTTTTTGCTTTCACTAAATTTCATAGGTGTTAATAATTCTGTCCGCGTCAGAGACGTAATAAGTTCATTCAGTTGCTCATATGTTTCTGAGGCAGCACTGATCAAATCTGATTTCGAGGTGGGTCTTGGCATGATGGTTCTCCTTTCGGTTTACGTTTTTTTGTTATAGTATAACATAGAAAAGCTGACACCCTGTGTCATGATAAAAAGGTGCGGCTGAGAGTATTATTCTTTGTTTCTTTCGTATATTGCCTTTGCTTTTTCCGCAAGTACCCTTTTAAGGTGCAGGGGTTTAATAATTTCTACCTGAGTACCAAAGGATAATAAATATCCGATGAGCCAATCGTCCTGCGGCATATCAGCAGTTACGAGCAAGTCTCCATTTTCTGTTAATTGTATCTGATTCATATCAAATTCATCATAGACCCGATAGGAAACTGCACCGGAAAACAACAGTGTTGTAATGTCATTTGCGGGTTGGCCTTTGTCCTGCATGTCCGGAAAGATCCTGGGTACGAAATATTCGTCTAAAAGTTCCCATTCCAGAATGCGGTTCAATTTGAAGAGCCGAAAATCCTGTTTTTGAGTGCAGAAGGCTTTTAAGTACCAGTCTTTGGATTTGTAGGACAGTTTAAGGGGCTGTATTACCCTGTCGTCCACAGGCTTATAAGAAGCGGCATATTTTATTTTCATACATCGGTGCTGGATAATTGCACTTTTTAATGTCTCAAATTTATGATTGTCCTGTGGCTTTTCACCCCATCTGGAAAAATCTACCTCCAGCCAGTTGACCGCATCCATCTGGAAGAGCGCCGACAGTTTTTGAAGCGTATCCGATTCGTTCCCATCATTTAAAACTGCCAGGCCCTGCAGTGCAGATAATATTTTCTCTTTTTCGGTTCTGGATATAATAGCCTTATTTAATACAAAGTGATCCATCAGATGAATCCCGCCATTGCGGCCGGGTTCCGCGTAGATGGGAATGCCAGCGCTGCTTAAGGCATTCATGTCCCTGTAGATTGTTCTTGTGGACACTTCCAGCCTTTCGGCCAGTTCTGGAGCGGTCGCAGATCCTTTATCAAGCAGATAATATATGATTTTAAACAAACGGCTTTCCTGCATCGGTAATTCCTCCTGTAATATTACGATAGGAATGTATGCTTTTTTGTGTGCATAGTTCTCCCAACATCATCATTATATATTACCATAAAAAATAGAGACTGGCAAAAAGTGATGTGTATGCGGGAAAAAGAAATGACAAAAAAAGACATCTGCTGTATAATGAAAGTGTAATCAGAGTATAGAGCAGGAGATTTCAAGAATGAAATATAGATTATTAAACATATGATATGTGTACTGGCTTTTTTATGGTGGGATGTTCAGAAGGATATGGTAATATAAAGTCATAAGAGCTGCAGGCAGATGAAGTACAGAGAGAGGATGGGAATATGATTGCAGAACTGGCAGAGATCCCTTTTTTTGAACCGTTGCTGGAAGCCGCCGGTAAGTTCATAAAGAAAACGTACAAGACGACTGAATTTTTACATAGCATCAGGACGCTGGAAGAGGAATATAAACATAATGTGTTTGAGAATCTTTCCAGGCAGGAAGAATTTGACTGGACCGGACTGATAGAATATATCGATGAGAATCTATTGGGCAGGATAGCATTCGCTTTTTTGTCGCCGGACAGTGACGTCCGGGAGGCTGTGCGGAAGCAGGCATATATACGTGCTTATTGCAGTGCCAAAGCCGATACGGTGGCAAGTCAGCGGCAGGTAGACCGACTTATGGAGAAAATATTGATCCAGACAAGGGATTTTTTGTGGAGGCAGCACAATCCTTCGGACTGGCTTCCCTTTAATCAGGTTACCGATGAAATATGTGTCCAGCTGGATAACTGGGAACTTGAGATAAAAGAAATGATTGAAAATCAGACGCAGACATTTGCAGAGCAGCATAAAAAACTCCTTGCGTCTTTGGAATATCAAAATTCTTTTGCCAGGGTTGTGGATCAATTACGTTTGCCCCAGCCCATAGATTCATTATTTAATTATCGTGACCCGAAGATCGGATTTTACGGCAGGGAGAAAGAAATTGTTTTTTTAGACAATTTTTTAGATCGTGGGGAACCTGTGCTTTTTACCGCTGTCAATGGTCCTGCGGGTGCCGGAAAAAGTAAATTTCTCTACGAGTATGTGAAAGGATTGTCTGCCAATCCAAACTGGAAATGCCTGTTTCTCCAGAACAGAAAAGTCCTGGAGAAGTTTACAGGGCTTTGTGAGTGGAAATATCCGGTCAATCTGCTGGTAGTTATAGATTATGCCGGGGATTATGCCAGACTGATCGGAGAATGGCTTGTTTCGTTAAAGACCGGAGAATGTCCGCCTAAAATGCGTATCGTACTATTGGAGCGGGAGGGGGTTGGAAAAAATAGAGGCACTAATGGCGTTCAGGAAAAGACCGAAGTAAATCCCATGTGGTATGAGCAGCTGCTGGTGGTTCACTCCAGTGACGATATCAGAGCCATGCTTCTTACTGCGGATAAAGATTCCGCCTTTTTGGAGCTACCGGTACTGCCGGATGAGGCATTGAAACAAATCATCCAAGACTATGCAGAGGCAACACGGAAAGTATTGTCGGAAGACGATCGGGAGCAGATCCTGGAATACTGCAAAAAAATCGAAAAAAATCAGCAGGGAACCTGCCGCCCCCGTCCTCTGATCCTGCTCTTTATCGTGGATGCCTGGGATCCGGAGGACAAACATCACCGATGGGATATACAGGAACTGCTTTTAAAGATCATTCACAGATACAAAAAGCACTGGGAAACCGTTCTTTGTAAGGGGGATAAAAATGTATACAGGGCAGTGGAAAGGCTGCTGGTCTATGCAACTGCTACAGGAGGATGGAGAATCAAGGATCCCCTGCCGGAGTACTTTCAGAAGGATCTGGCAGCTGTAGAAGAATTCTGTATCACACGGGACAAGCTGGATCAACTATTTCGGAGTGTCAATGAAAAGTTTGAATGGGATGGCATCCTCTCTCCGCTGGAACCTGACCTGATCGGGGAGCTGTTTGTCCTTGAATATCTGCAAAATGCCTTTGAAGCTGAAAAGATGATTGAAGTATTTAATACAAGTAGAAAATACTTGTTATTTCTTTTTCGGAGTATTGTAGATTACGCAGATGTGGATCAATACGCATCTTTGTTTTCAGAGGGATTAGAAGTGCTGTTAAAAGAAAGTTTGGTAAGGGAGATACCGGAGTTTTATGCAGGGTTATTATTAAATTTAACAGCTGTGCAGAAGGAAGAGTATGCGAGGGTGACATTAGAACATCTGGAAAAGTTAGCGTTGGACTATCAATATACTGGAAATGAAAAAATCGTATTAATGTATGCCCAAGGACTGTTTAATCTTGCTTTAAATCAGGAGGAAAAGGAAGCAGAGGCTACAGTAAAAAAGCTAGAGGAACTGGCAGGAGACAGCCGATATGCGAATGATGAAGAAATCGTGCTAGTGTATGCGAAAGGCCTGGTTAATTTTGCGTTAAAGCAGGAAGTAAAGGAAGCAGAGCTTACAGTGGAGAAGCTAGAGGAACTGGCAGGAGACAGCCTATATGCAGGGAATGAGGAAATCGTGCATGAGTATGCGAAAGGTCTGGTTAATCTTGCAGCGGATCAGGAGGAAAAGGAAGCAGAGCTTACAGTGAAAAAGCTGGAGGAACTGGCAGGAGACAGTCGGTATGCAGGGAATGAAGAAATTGCACTACTGTATACGAAAGGTCTGGTTAATTTTGCAGCGAAGCAGGAGGCAAAGGAAGCGGAGAATACAGTGGAAAAGCTGGAGAATCTGGCAGGAGACAGGCGGTATGCAGGGAATGAGGAAATCGTGCTAATATATGTGAAAGGTTTGTTTAATCTTGCAGCGAAGCAGGAAGCAAAGGAAGCAGAGGCTACAGTGGAAAAGCTGGAGAGTCTGGCGGGAGACAGGCGGTATGCAGGGAATGAGGAAATCGTGCTACTGTATGCGAA
>CANBKJ010000104.1 GCA_947369165.1 uncultured Lachnoclostridium sp. | reverse complement strand
ACCATACACAATACTATGAGTCATTGGTCTGTCCTTGCGCTGTCCGCAATAGACACGAAAAATGTCTGATTCATAAGGGATATCCATTCCCATCACAGTTTTGGCAAAACGTGAACCAAGCTTATGCCCGGCTTCCCGTGTCTCTTTGGCTACACGGCTGGCTTCCAGCAAATCGTCCAATGTTTCAATTTTCTGTATCTGTCCAGCTGCTGCATATTCATAAGCCAGCCGGACAGACAGAAATTCATTATAACAAAAACTGTAACACATACGATGGTATAAGAATTCCCATACATCATCCAAAGATGTAAGCAAATTTTTCTGAATATAAGTCTCAAGACCATAGGAATGGGAATATGCACCAATTGGGAATAATGCATCATTCACTTGGAGCAGAAGAAATTTTTTTCTCCATTCTTGTAAATCCATATTTCCCTCCAAATTCTGTCAGAACACATTCCAAAATCTTTACAGAACTGCTCTGGCATATATCTCAATGATGATGGTTGTTAATAGAGGATGAAAGCGCTTGGCTGAAATCAAATTTAATTTCTACCTTTTCTGCCGATACACCATGAATATGTTTTACTTTATCCATCAGAGATTCATGATAAGGTGTATAAAAGGTAAAATCATCCTCTCCACGGAACATTGTCGTATGAGTATTCCCCACCTCATAACAGAGTTTTGCAATCTGCTTGGGATGATCCTGTCGCACAACCATCTTGATCGCTTCACAGGGCGGAATATTAACTGCAATCACCTTATGCTCATCTACATAAAGGACATCATCCTGATTCAGCCCTTTGTTCAGCACATCGTCTCCCATGCGGATACCAATATCTTCGCCCTCTGTTGAAGTCTTCCGGTGCAGACGTGAAAATGCCTCATACCATTCAATATCCACATAATCTACCCTGAGACCGGAAAATTTTTCATCCGAAAGTGTTCCTAAAACTTCTTCGCACAACATTATGATTCCCTCCCATTTACCAAACGCCAAGCAACAGCAACACACCAGGAATCCAAGCTGTGACAATCCCTTCAAACACCTGCAGGCAGGGCACAAATCTACCCAACTTTTTCCCCATGATATCGGTAACAAAAGAGGTTCCCCACAGGATTGCCCACAGCCACCAGATTGCGGCCCATCTCCAATCTGGAGCAATACCAAGCGCCTCACTTCCAGTCACACCCTCAACAATGCCAAATACAACTGCATTGACAGCAACAAAGCTGGAGAACCATGCAAAAGGGAGCGGATTCAAATCAAAAATGTTCATCACTGCTACAAACAGATAGGTAAAACAAAACAGAAGCCCTGTTCCAGCCGCATAATAATTTCCCTGTACCAGATTAACAAAATTGATAAACAATGAAAGTCCGCCAGTCAGAATATTCATGACTGCCGCAGATTTCTTATCCACCTTTGCCAAAGAACAAACGCCATTGTTTATTAAAACAATTCCCACAAAAAGTAAACAGACTCCTAACATAAACAGATACCTCCAAACATATCAGATTAGAATAAGCTGTAAAGCTGTGTCAAAGGCAGTGTTTCTGCAGGCTTTGATTCCAGTTTTACACCATCCGCACATACCTCATACGTCTCCGGATTTACAGTAATTTTAGGTGTTGCATCATTTAATTTCATATCTTTTTTACCAATATTTCTGCAGCCACATACCGGCACTACCGTCTTTTTCAAACCATATTTTTCTTTTATGTTCTGATCCATAGCAGCCTTGGAAACAAATGTCAGACAACTCTCATATTTTGCATCTCCATGTGCCGCAAACATTGGCTGATATAATACTGGCTGTGTGGTAGGAATTGATGCATTGGCATCACCCATTTTGGAAGCAATAATCATGCCACCTTTGATGATAATATCAGGCTTTGCGCCAAAAAACGCCGGATTCCAAAGCACTAAATCCGCAAATTTTCCTACTTCAACAGATCCAACATAATCTGCAATACCATTTGTAATAGCCGGATTTATCGTGTATTTTGCAACATAACGTTTTGCCCGGAAGTTATCATTACCATTTTCCTTATCCACTCCCAATGGCCCACGTTCTTCTTTCATTTTATGTGCTGTCTGCCATGTACGGGTAATCACTTCGCCCGGACGCCCCATTGCCTGAGAATCGGAACTCATCATAGAAAATACACCCATGTCATGCAATACATCTTCCGCCGCAATTGTCTCCGGACGGATTCGGGAGTCTGCAAAAGCCACATCTTCCGGGATATTTTTATCTAAATGATGGCAAACCATCAGCATGTCCAAATGCTCATCTATAGTATTTACGGTAAAAGGCATAGTTGGATTTGTAGAGGATGGCAACACATTCTGACTACCCGCTGCACGAATTATATCCGGTGCATGTCCACCACCTGCGCCCTCGGTATGGAATGTATGTATGGTACGTCCACCAATGGCATCCAGTGTGTCCTCCACACAGCCTGCCTCATTTAGCGTATCTGTATGGATAGCAACCTGAACATCATATTCGTCAGCCACATTCAGACAATGATTAATTGCTGCCGGAGTGGATCCAAAATCTTCATGGATTTTCATTCCCATCGCACCGGCCTCCAACTGCTCAATAAGCGGTTTTTCATCTGAACAGTTTCCTTTTCCATAGAATCCAAGATTCATTGGATATTCTTCCGCTGCTTTTAACATCATCCGGATATTCCATGGTCCCGGTGTACAGGTTGTGGCATTTGTGCCATCTGCCGGTCCTGTTCCACCACCAATCATTGTGGTTACACCTGAATACAGGGAACATGGTATCTGCTGTGGAGCAATAAAATGAATATGGCTGTCAATACCGCCCGCAGTCACAATTAGATTTTCTCCCGCCAGAGCCTCCGTTGAAGCACCGATTGTCATTCCAGGCGTTACACCATCCATCAAATCTGGATTCCCCGCTTTTCCTATTCCAACAATTTTACCATCCTTGATACCGATATCTGCTTTGATGATACCAGTATAATCAAGGATCAGACAGTTTGTGATGACCAGATCCAACACTCCGTCTTTACTGCACGCTTTCACAGACTGTCCCATACCATCCCGGATAGTCTTTCCACCGCCAAATTTCACTTCATCTCCATAGGTTGTGTAATCCTTTTCCACCTCTATCACAAGGTTGGTATCTGCCAAGCGCACTTTATCGCCCACAGTTGGACCATACATCATTGCATATTTTTCTCTGGAAATTTTATTACTCATTCTTTTACCTCCTAGTATAATAATGATATAGCAACAAGAGCTATAGTTAATAAGTTACAAAGACAAGTCAAACAGATAGCTGAAGGGGAATATTCCTTCCACCATCAGATGCTGTCAATAAAAAGATTTATCATGTCTGAGGTTTCCTTAATGCACCAGACAAAATATTGAGGTATAATCATCGAAGGCAGGATCATTGACGTTTCCTCCTTGGGAACCAGTGGTTTTCCACTGGCCATACCTCTTAGAAAGTCTGTCAGTCCATTCGGTGGTGATTTATGTTTTGGCTGGTTGGGAAGCCCCAGGCTATACCTGTATAAGCCGCTAGGTTGTGTATCCGCCTTTTGGAAATGGATGCCTGCCGGAAAGGATATATACCATGCAATACCAGAAAGTACTTCAGATGCTTAACTGCATACCTTATCTCTCAGTCGGACTTGATGTCGGCGCAGATTTCACCTGGATGTCCATCATGCTCCCCAATGGCACGCTTACCGGTAAGCCGTTTAAGATCATACATTCCGATCCGCAGTCCCGGGAGCTCGCCGTCACAAAAATAAAGGAAGCACAGGAAATGTATTCTCTCAAAAGCCGCTGCTTCCTCGAGTCTACCGGGATATACCACATCCCGCTTCTGTGCTTCCTACATGATAAGGGTTTTGACTGCTCCGTCATTAATCCTATCATTACTAAGAATAGCACAAATTCGAACATAAGGAAACTGCATAATGATAAATTTGATTCAAAAAAGGCAGCAAGGGTTGGGCTTGATGCTTCTCTTAAGACTTCTATCGTCCCTGATGACGAAATCATCGACCTTCGGAACCTGGTGCGCGACTACTATTACTACAAAGATCTGCAGTCTGCTGTTGTCCTGAAACTGAATGCGGAACTTAAGGTGTCCTTTCCCGCATACCTGCAGGTATTCAGCAAAATCACGACACTGACTTCCCTTAAACTTCTTGAATCATACCCCCTTGCTACGGACATGCTTGCCGCAGCAAAGGACGAGATTGTCAAAACAATCAGGGAAACTGCACATTTTGGTGAAAAATATGCCCTCTCCAAATATGAGGCCATTTTTATCGCTGCAGAAGACGCCGCTGTTTTTGGACGTGCACTCCCAAGTAATGCCCTCCGAATCAGGCTGTATATAGAAACTTACCGTGAGTACCAGAAACATCTTGATTCCATACTTGAAGAGCTTCATAAAGCAGTGGATGGATTACAGGGAAAACCGGTCCATAACCAGATCTGCCTTATCCAGTCCCTGCGGGGTGTAGGTTTCCTGAGCGCAGTTGTGCTGATTGCAGAAATGGGTTCCTTTGAACTGTTTTCTTCCCCTAAAAAACTTTATGCCTACTTTGGACTGGATCCTGCTGTAAAACAGTCAGGCAAATTCAATGGGGACAGGGTACATATGTCCAAGAGGGGTTCCAGCCTTGCCAGACGCATCCTGCATATGGCGGCACTCAATAACCTTAAAGTTGATAGGGGTACGAAAATGCCCGTAAACCCAGTCATTCATAGTTACTATACCGACAAATGCAGGAGCAAGAAAAAAAATGTGGCTGTCGGGGCTGTGATGCATAAAATCTGCAACATCATTTTTGCCATGCTCAGGGATAATAAGCCGTTTGAAATGATCACACCACAGGAGCATTGTAAACGCTATGAAGTTGACCATCCTTCAAAACCAGACAATGCAGCCTAAATGCCAGACATAATTTTAAATTTCCACACAGGTGGGTTTATTAAAGTTACCCTTTTTTAGAAACTGGCACAAATAAATTTTTTTAATAAATTTCTCAAATTACTTATTGACATTTCTTAGCTGGACTTTTGTAAAAGACACTTCATCTTAATTTTTACTGTATCTTGAGATTTCCGCCGA
>CANBKJ010000103.1 GCA_947369165.1 uncultured Lachnoclostridium sp. | reverse complement strand
TTCAGGTGCCTGTGGTAGCAATATCGTGTGGGTTCAAGTCCCATCTCCTGCATTGTCATGAAGAAGATATGAGTTGATCATATCTTTTTTTTGTTTTAATCGGAAATGCCTTTACAACTTCAAAAAATATGGTAAAATATATGATGTATGTTTACAAATATATAGTTTTGGAGGAAAGTGATGAATAACTCAAAGAAATTGGCAAAAAACGGTGGGATTGGATCAGAGAAGCAGAGCAAAGGTTCAGGAAGTGTAATCATTGCTTCTAAAAACAAAATTTTGCTGACACTTGGAATTGCAGCGATCATTATTCTTTGTGCCGGTGTATTTTATATGCAGCTGAGACCGCGGGCGGTCTTAAAGGTGACTCAAACAAATGAAGATGGTGGAGAAAAGACCAATACTGTTTATATGAAAGAGGCAGTTTACGATATTTATACCCTCGAGACACAGTTTAATTCCTATGCTTCTCTGTATCAGCAGATGTATGGTACAACCTATTGGGAGATGGAAAATGCGGATGAGGACGGAAGAAATGGTGCTTCTGCTGCCAAAAAGCAGGTGATGGATGGTCTCAAACAGAAAGAGATCCTTTATATGGAGGCACAGAAATTGGGGCATACTCTGACAGACGAAGAAAAGAAAGCAGCAGATGAAAGCGCAACAAAGGCGATGGAATCCATGACAGACGGCCAGAAGAAACTGCCGGGGCTGGATGAAGAGACTCTGAAAGAAGTATTTGCGAAAAACGCTCTGGTTCAAAAATACAGACAGGTTATTATTTCAGAGAGCGGCATTGACAGAGAAGCTCTGAAAGCTACCGTGAAAAAGGAAGATTTCCGCCAGTATACGATGCAGTACTATAAAGTGAGCAATAAAACAGGTTCCGGGGAAGAAGAAGTGGATGTGACTGCAGAGCAGAAACAGACCAATTTGAACAATATGAAAGCCCTTCAGGAAAAGGCGAAGACGGCTGAGGACTTTACGAAGCTTCTGGAAGAAAATGATACAACAGGAATTCAGGCAGTTCAAACTCAGGAGCTTTTGGAAAAAGATATGGATAGTTCTTCTTTCCTGACGAAGAAACTGAGAAAACGTCTGATCAAGATGAGTAATGATCAGATCTCGGATGTCATTGAAGGAGAAGATGGATACTATCTTGTAAAAATGGTGAATAACGACGACAGCGCTGCCTATGACAAGGAATGTGATTCTGTAGTGAGCGCTGAGGAGACCAAACAGTTTAATGCTAAATATGCTGAGATTAAAACGAGATATAATACAGAAGTTCAGAGCTATTGGAAGGGACGTGTGAAACTCGGTTCCTACACAGCAGTACAGTAATATGATACCAGGGCCGAAAGGTCAGAATGCCGTTCATGCCTGCATGAAAGGGCATTTACCCCAGCATCGTAATATATCATCAACAGACGAGATAGGAGAGAAAAACCATGGCAGAGGTTAAGCGGATTTACGTGGAAAAGAAAGAAGACTACGCAGTTGCGGCAAAAGATCTGAAAAAGGAGATCCGGGAATATCTTGGCATCAAAGATCTGGAGCAGGTACGGGTTTTGAACCGCTATGATGTGGAAGGAATTGGCGAGGGTACTTACAAGAAGGCACTTGCCACTGTATTTTCAGAACCGCCGGTAGATTATGTCTATGAGGAAGGTTTTGAGAAAAAAGAGGGAGACCGGGTATTTTCTGTGGAGTATCTTCCGGGTCAGTTTGACCAGAGAGCAGATTCCGCCGAGCAGTGTGTGAAACTCCTGAAGGAAAGCGAGGAGCCAGTGATTCGATCCGCCACTACCTATATTCTGAGCGGTGGGGTCAGCGATGAGGAATTTGCCCGCATTAAAGAGTACTGCATCAATCCAGTGGATTCCAGAGAGACGGACGAGACGGTGCCGGATACGCTGGTAGCAGTTTTTGATGAACCTTCTGATGTGGCAGTATTTGATGGTTTTCAGTCTATGCCGGAGCCGGAGTTGAAAGCGCTTTATGATTCCCTGGGACTTGCCATGACTTTTAAGGATTTCATTCATATACAGAATTATTTTAAAAATGAGGAGAAAAGGGATCCGAGCATGACGGAGATCCGTGTGCTGGATACCTATTGGTCAGATCACTGCCGCCATACGACATTCTTGACGGAATTGAAACATGTTGCTTTTGAAGACGGCGATTACAGGGAGCCGATAGAGGCTGCCTATAAAATGTATAAAAAGGATCATGACAAGATCTATGAGGGAAGAGAAGATAAATTTGTGTCCCTGATGGATATTGCCCTTATGGCGATGAAGAAGCTGCGGGCGGATGGAAAACTGGAAGATATGGAAGTTTCTGATGAGATCAACGCCTGTTCCATCGTGGTTCCTGTAGAGATCGACCACGAGGATGGAAGAGGACCGGTGGAAGAGGAATGGCTCGTATTTTTCAAAAATGAGACCCACAATCATCCGACGGAGATCGAGCCTTTCGGTGGCGCGGCTACCTGTCTTGGAGGAGCGATCCGGGATCCGCTGTCAGGACGCGGATATGTGTATCAGGCAATGCGTGTGACAGGTGCAGCGGATCCTACCAAATCTTTGAAAGAGACGATGGAAGGAAAGCTGGCACAGCGTAAGATCGTGACAGGTGCAGCCAGCGGTTATAGTTCTTACGGCAATCAGATCGGGCTTGCCACAGGTCTTGTGGATGAGATCTATCACCCCAATTACGTGGCAAAACGTCTTGAGATCGGTGCAGTTATGGGGGCGGCGCCAAGAAAAAATGTGATCCGGGAAAATTCTGATCCGGATGATATCATTATACTGCTGGGCGGACGTACCGGCCGGGACGGCTGTGGCGGAGCAACGGGTTCTTCCAAGGCACACAACACCGAGTCCATTGACACCTGCGGAGCTGAGGTACAGAAAGGAAATGCGCCGACGGAACGTAAGATCCAGAGGCTGTTCCGACGCGAAGAAGTCAGCCGTCTGATCAAAAAATGTAATGATTTTGGTGCCGGCGGTGTTTCGGTGGCCATCGGAGAGCTGGCGGATGGCCTGACGGTGGATCTGGACAAAGTGCCGAAAAAATATGCCGGTCTTGACGGCACGGAGCTTGCGATCTCTGAGTCCCAGGAGCGTATGGCGATCGTGGTAGATCCGAAGGATGTAGATAAGATGCTTGCCTTTGCGGAGGAAGAGAACCTTGAGGCAGTACCGGTGGCGGTGGTGACGAAAGAACCAAGGCTGGTGCTGAAATGGAGAGGCAAAGAGATCGTAAACATTTCCAGGGCCTTTCTGGACACCAACGGAGCGCATCAGGAGACGGATGTGACAGTAGAGACTCCGAAGAAAGCCGACAGTTATCTTGATAAAGTGAATGTTTCCAGTAGCTTTTCAGAGACATTTACAGAAAACCTGAAAGACTTGAATGTATGTTCCAAAAAGGGACTGGTGGAGATGTTTGACAGCTCCATCGGAGCCTGCACAGTGGACATGCCTTATGGCGGTAAATATCAGCTGACACCTACCCAGACGATGATCGCAAAACTGCCTGTGCCAGATGGCACATGTGATACGGTGACCATGATGAGCTACGGCATGGATCCCTATCTGATGAGCTGGAGTCCTTATCACGGAGCAGAGTATGCAGTGCTCACTTCTGTGGCAAAGATCGTGGCAGCTGGCGGTGATTTCACAAAGATCCGTTTCACATTCCAGGAATACTTCAAGCGCATGACGGAGGACAGCAGGCGCTGGGGTGAGCCGATGGCGGCTCTTCTTGGAGCATATGATGCCCAGATGAAACTGGGACTTCCGTCTATCGGCGGTAAGGACAGCATGTCAGGAACCTTTAATGATATTGACGTTCCGCCGACACTTTGTTCCTTTGCCGTAGATGTGGCGAAGATTTCCGATGTGGTTACGCCGGAATTAAAGGCAGCAGGTAATGCACTTGTGAAATTCCCGATCCGCAGGGACCGCTTTGACCTTCCGGATTATGAATATATTATGGACCTTTACGGAAAAGTGACCGGACTTATCCGCCAGGGCGTGGTGAAATCCGCTTATGCTTTGACTGGAAAGGGCACTGCAGAAGCGGCTGCCAAGATGGCATTTGGAAATAAACTGGGTGTTCAGTTTGAGTCTTCCCCAAATATTGAGGAGTATTTCAAGCCTGCATACGGCGATATCCTTGTTGAGATCTCCGCAGAAGATCTTGAAAAAGTACAGGCCCTTGGCGCAGATTTTGTACAGATTGGTGAAGTGGTGTCTCAGCCCGCATTTACCTATGGTTCTGAGAGTGTGTCCATGGAAGATGCCATCGACGCATGGACCGGTACTCTGGAAAAGGTATTCCCAACCCGTTCCGGCGTAGAGGATGTGAAGATCGATACCGGATTATTCGATACAAAAGACATTTATGTATGTCGCCACAAAGTGGCAAGACCAAAGGTATTTGTTCCGGTATTTCCGGGAACAAACTGCGAGTACGATACGATTCGTGCCTTTGAGCGGGCGGGAGCAGATACCGAGAGCATCGTATTTAAAAATATGTCGGAGCAGAATATTAAGGACAGCGTAGACGCCTTTGAGCGGGCGATCAGCCAGTCCCAGATCCTTATGTTCTCCGGCGGTTTCAGCGCCGGTGATGAACCAGATGGTTCCGCCAAATTCATCACTTCCGTATTCCGAAACGAGAGAATTAAGGAAGCGGTACACCGTCTGCTGCAGGAGAGAGATGGACTTGTCCTGGGTATCTGTAACGGATTCCAGGCGCTGATCAAGTTAGGTCTTGTGCCTTTTGGTGAGATCCACACCCAGAAGGAGGATTCCCCGACACTGACGACTAACAGCATCGGCAGACATATTAGCAAATCCGTTTATCTGAAAGTAGTGACCAATAAATCACCATGGCTCCAGAAGGCAGAGCTGGGCGGTGTGTACTCTGTTCCGGCTTCCCACGGAGAAGGCCGCTTTGTGGCAAACCAAGAGTGGATCGACAAGCTCTTTGCCAACGGCCAGGTAGCGACCCAGTACGTGGATGTAGACGGCAATCCGACCATGGATGAGGACTTCAACCCGAACGGTTCTTATTATGCCATCGAGGGAATTACCAGCCCGGATGGACGGGTACTTGGAAAAATGGCACACTCCGAGCGCCGGGGCGACGGAGTGGCTGTAAATATATTTGGAGAGCAGAATCAGCTGATCTTCGAGAGCGGCATCGAATACTTCCGTTAAGCAACGAGCCGTGCAGAAAAGGACCGCCGGCACAGCTGTGCTTGCACAGTGCTGTGCCGGCAGGTCTTTTTCTATACGGCGACTGCCGCGATGACGAAGGTTGCGGAGCAACCGAGGAATCGGGCTCGTTG
>CANBKJ010000102.1 GCA_947369165.1 uncultured Lachnoclostridium sp. | reverse complement strand
ATTAGGGTAATATCAACTTGAATATTTATGTTATTTTTATTAAATAAAATGTTTTAGTCCCAATATATCTTATCATTTTTATGCAAACGTTTTCATACTTCTTTAAGAAGGGAGGCCTGATACTATGTCTTTAAAAAAGATTGCAGAATTAACAGGGACCTCTGTCTCCACGGTGTCACGAGTATTAAATCAGCCGGGACACACCTGTCATGATCCCCGGCTCTTCGACCAGATCTGGGAGACCGCAGCAGCATTAAATTATCTCCCGAATCCGGCAGCCAGAAACTTGCGGCTTGGGCACCAGGAAGATAAACCTCCCTTTACTGCGGATATATTTTTAACAAGATTTGATACCATGGACCAGGATCCTTTTTTCCGTGAATTGTTTCAGCATATCAAAAAAGAACTACTGGAGCACAACTGCCACCTGGGTGAACTTCAAACCCTGACGGATATAACCCGGTTATCTGCCCTGTCCTCTGTACCCGACAGAATTCCTTTCCGTTCCGCCTCTCAGATCCATTCTGAGAAATCTGTCCACTCCCCTGCCCTGATCACTCCAAAACAGGATACAGGGCTTATCATCCTGGGCAGGTGTCCTTCCAAATTTGTGACACTTCTAAAAAAAAGGTATCCTTTTTTGATCGGAATCGACAGGAACCCTACGAATTTTGAATACGACGAGATCATCTGCGATGGCGTTGCAGCCGCGGAAAAGGCAGTGGAATATCTGATCTCCCTTGGTCATAGAGATATTGCCTATATAGGGAATTGTTCCTTTGAATCCCGCTACATCGGCTACTATCAGTCCCTGCTCAACCACAAAATTCCTCTGGATTATGACAATATCCATCCCAGCAGCCAGACAATGGAGGAAGGGGAACGCATTATGGAAACCATTCTCCGCTCCTCCCATCTGCCCAGCGCCTTATTCTGTGCCAATGACTGTACCGCACTGGGGGTATTGGAGGCTTTAAAAAAACATAAAAAAAGAGGGTATCTGCCCTCTATTATCTCCATTGACAATATAAATGATTCACAAAAGACGACGCCACTCCTCACCACCATAGACATCCCCAAAAAAGAAATGGCGCATCTCGCCGTAACCCTTCTTGTGGATCGGAGAAATGAAGCCCGGGATGAAAATATTCGTATAGAGCTCCCCAGCCGGCTGATTGTGCGGGAAAGCTGCACATGGCATTAACATTACAGTGTCAAATCCATTTGCAGCCATAAAAAGATGTCCCTTTCCGTCTTGTTACGAAAAAGGACATCTTTCTTATTTTTTTATTTATCCATTCCAAATACCGTCTTTTTCTACTTTATCCCAATCTACTGTCAGGACATCTATTTTTTTTCCTCGGTATCCTGTCTTCCGGCTCTCTGTAATGTATTTCTGACGCATTAGGTTGTCCAGAGCTCTCTGTACCCGTTCTTTCGGCACTTTGTTATACTCCGCCACATTATTTACGGTCTTCCAGTAGGTAATTAAAGTTCTCGGCCTGGACCGCAGCCTGTTTAGGCTGACAAATATCAGATCATAATAATGATTTTTTTCCTGAGACTGCCTTGGCATTTCCACATAGCTTGTAGATACGGATTTTAGCTGATTACTAAAAGATGATTTGACTCCATAAATGATCACACGCTTACCGAGTTCTTTCAGATATTCCGCGGCTTTTGTAAAATGCGCATCCCCTGTAAATAAAATATAAACCTCTGGGCTCTTTTTCTTTGACGCATAACGATAAATATAATCCAGAATGATCACATCTGTGAAATCTTTATCAATACCCAGTTTTTCACTGGCTGTATGGACAATTCCTGAAGTTATTTTTTTCAGGCGGTTCATCTCATGTTCAATATTGGGTTCTGAAAAATCTCCGAAGATATACAAATTCTTTATCTTAAAATCCTGTTTTAACTCTGCAATCCATTGCTCTACATTGGGCTTCATCTGAAATTGATTCATGTATCCATAAAACCAGTGCTCATAATCCACAAAAGCAACCGCATCGGTCAGCTTACGCTTTCCAAACATTTTCCCCCTCCTTTCCTATTATTTTTTTACAACATTACATAGTATAGCACAACTATGATTCCAGACGCAAGATCAACTTTTCAATGATTTTCCAATAAGATCATCTGTTCCCGTCGCTCTGCGTCCACTTCAATCCACTCATCCAGCGTCAGAGGCGTATAATCCGAGAACATGCAAAAACAATTAATCATATTGCATGGGATTGGTTCCGGCATATCCACATATCTGGATTTTACCCTGGTGGCCGCCGTCTGCCGGATAAAGTCATTGACCAGAACCTCATCCTGGGAATTATGGACATGACCATAGAGCATATACGTCCTGGGCCTTCCCTCATCGTCCACCCGGTACTGTCCATTGTAACAGAACACGGGATAGTGGCAGAGCACCACCTTGCGCTTGTTATCCCGCAGCTCCTCATAGGGCTTTACCCACTCAAACAGGCTCTGGTCAAATTTACGATGGCGCAGAAAATGGTCGTGATTTCCCTCAATCAGCATTAGACGCCCCTTTAGGCGCTTCAATATGTCATTGGTCTGCTCTGCATTTCCCGCTGACACATCTCCCAGGATCACCACCTCGTCCCCTTCTCCTACTTTCTGGTTCCACCGCTCCAGGATATACTCATTCATGGCGTCAGCGGACGCAAATCCCCGGCAGTCCAGACGTTTGTTTAGATTTTCATGAAAAAAATGCAGATCGGATATATAATAGCGCATACACGTCTCCTGATCACAATATTTTTGATAAAAATTCTTTCAGACGCTCATTTTTCGGATGGTCAAACACCTCCTCCGGCGTCCCGTCCTCGGCGATGACACCGCCATCCATAAACAGAACCCTGCTGGCCACCTCTCTGGCAAACCCCATCTCATGGGTTACACAGATCATTGTAATGCCACTGGTGGCAAGTTCTTTCATCACATCCAGAACCTCTCCCACCATCTCCGGGTCCAGCGCAGAGGTTGGTTCGTCAAACAAGATCACTTCCGGATCCATCGCCAGTGCCCGGCAGATCGCCACCCTCTGCTTCTGCCCACCAGAAAGCTGGCCTGGATAAGCTTCTGCCTTATCCAGCAGTCCTGTCCGCCGCAGCAGTTCCTCGGCCTTTTTCTTCGCCTCTTCCGGATTCTTTTTCAAAAGCCGGATCGGACCGATGGAGATATTTTCGAGAATGGTCATGTGGGGAAACAGATTGAAATGCTGGAATACCATCATCATCTTCTGACGTTCCTTATTGATATCTGTCCCAGGGGCTGTCAGTTCTGTCGCATCCAGAAAGACCTCCCCTTCCGTCGGCTGCTCCAGAAGATTCAGGCAGCGAAGAAACGTGGATTTGCCGCATCCAGAGGGACCTATAATGACCACGACTTCTCCCCGGTGAATCTCCGTCGTGATCCCCTGAAGTACTTTATTCTCTTTAAACTCTTTTTTGAGATTATTGACCTTTATCATTTCCTGTGTCTCAGCGCTCATTTCTCTTCAGCCTCCTCTCCATTCTTCCTACCAGCCATGTCAGGATCATGACGATGATAAGATATACCAGTGCCACAGCGATCAGCGGCAGAAATGCCTCATAAGTCCGGCTGCGGATATAATCACCGCCCCGGGTCAGATCCACAATTCCGATATAACCGGATATGGATGTCTCCTTGATCAGCACGATAAATTCATTGGCAAGGGGTGGTAATACATTCTTAAACGCCTGGGGCAGAATGAAATACCACATGGACTGGGCGTAAGTAAATCCCAGGCTCCGCCCTGCCTCCAGCTGTCCCTCATCGATGGAATTAATTCCAGAGCGGACGATCTCTGCGATATAGGCAGACGAGTTCACGCCGAAAGCGATCACTGCCACCACAACTTTATTGATATCCGAGGAGGCAAATATCACGTAATATATGATCAAAAGCTGTATCATCGCCGGCGTCCCCCGGATCACCGTCAGATATGCCCTGAGAATCCAGTTTAGCAGCTTTGCCTTTCCAGTCTTGTCACAGGTGCTGCGAAGAATGGCGATAAGAAATCCAAGGACGATACCGATCAAAACAGCAAAGAAACTGATGCAGAGCGTTGTACGAAGTCCCTGGGTTATGTATTTCCAGCGGTTTTCTTTCACAAAATTGTTGTTCAGCTTTTCTAAAAAATTGGCTGCCTTTGAATTGCTCTCCGACCTCAGTATAATCACCTGGGTAGCCGTGGTATAAGACTGGGTAAAATCAATGCTCTTCAGACGATCCTCTGTCACGGTCATCCCCGCTATGCCCACGTCTGCCTTCCCGGACTGTACCGCGTTGATGATGGCGTCAAACTCAATGTTTTCAATCTTTAGCTCCATATCCAGAATGTCGCAGACCGCCCACGCCATATCCACATCGATACCTGTGATGTCTCCGTTCTGCATAAATTCATAGGGCTCAAAGGCGGCATTGGTGGCCATAGTCAGCGTTCCATTGGCACGCTCCAGGCTCTTATCTGGCTCATATTTGAACTTTCCCTTGGTTTCGTCGCCAATGTAGTTTTTAACGATCTGATCCAGTGTCCCATCTTCTTTGATCTGAGAAATCGCCCCGTTAATCTTTTCTTTTAATTCCGCATTATCTTTGGAAATGCAGATGGCGTATTCCTCCACCGCAAACTCTTCTTCCAGTATCTTCAGATCCCCACTGGTCTCCACGAATTTCTTTGCCGGATTCTCGTCCAGAATAATACAGTCGATCTTTCCGAGCTTCAGCGCCTGCACCGCGTCTGCTGCCTTGTTATAACGCTCTACGGTACTGCCTTCTTCTTCGTAATCTGAAGCATAGATATCTCCCGTAGTTCCCAGCTGTACACCGATCTTCTTTCCCGCAAGGTCATCCACCTTTTGGATCGCCTGCTGTTCGTTGTCTGCTTCCTTTTTACTGCCGCAGCCTGTCATCAGAATCGCTAACGCCAACAGTCCCAGAAATAGAAACCGCAATTGTTTTTTACTATGCTTCATATCTTTCACTCTTTTCTCCTTCTCCGTATATTTTCCCAAAGAACACGCTGCCCATAGGCAGCGGCACCAGTCTATTTCTGATTTGCCTTCTCCTGGAATTTTTTATTATCTATGATAAATCTTTCATGTATTCCGCTACCGATCTTTCCCCGCTCATCCCATACCTCTACTTTAAAGGTAAGTTTTCTTCCTTCAATCCCGGTAAGCACACTCTCACAGGTCACTTTCATTCCCAGCGGCGTAGGGGCATCATGGGTGATGTCCAGACGGATTCCCACGGTACCACATCCCTCCTCCAGCTCTTCCGCAACACTTTTCCATGCCGTCTTCTCCATCAGCGCTGTCATCGCCGGGGTGGCAAATACATCCTGTGAACCGCTTCCCATAGTCTTCGCTGTATTGCTATCATCAACAATCGTAGTCTCTTTTCCTTTTATACCTGTTTTCAGCATACTATCCTCCATCTTCTAGCTCCACGGCATCGTCGAGCCAACTGTATTTATACTTATTC
>CANBKJ010000101.1 GCA_947369165.1 uncultured Lachnoclostridium sp. | reverse complement strand
AAGTTATTGTGATAAAAAATCAACACAATTTGGAAAGGAAGACGATAAAATGTTAACTGCAAGAGATGATGTAAGAAATATAGCGATCATTGCCCATGTTGATCACGGTAAAACTACCATCGTGGATGAACTTCTGAAACAAAGCGGCGTATTCCGCGCCAATCAGGAAGTTGCCGAACGTGTCATGGATTCCAATGACATTGAACGGGAACGCGGCATCACAATTTTGTCAAAAAACACTGCAATTCATTATAATGATATTAAAATAAATATTATCGACACCCCGGGACATGCTGATTTTGGCGGCGAAGTAGAGCGGGTACTGAAAATGGTAAACGGCGTTGTTCTCGTCGTAGATGCCTTTGAGGGTGCCATGCCCCAGACTAAATTTGTCTTGAAAAAAGCACTGGAACTCTCTCTTCCTGTCGTAGTCTGCGTCAATAAGATCGACCGCCCAGAGGCAAGACCTGCGGAAGTTGTCGATGAGATTCTCGAATTGTTTATCGATCTGGATGCGGACGAGGAACAGCTAGACTGCCCCTTTATCTTCGCTTCTGCAAAGGAGGGTACTGCCTCTGCTTCCATGGAAGAGACCGGCAGCGACATGAAACCTCTATTTGATGCCATTGTGGATTATATTCCTGCTCCTTCCGGAGATCCGGAAGCGGATACCCAGGTACTGATCAGCACCATTGACTACAACGAGTACGTAGGACGCATCGGTGTAGGAAAAGTTGATAACGGTTCTGTCAAAGTAAATCAGGAAGTAGTAATTGTAAATGCACATGATCCGGAAAAGAACAGTAAAGTAAAAATAAGCAAACTTTATGAATTTGAAGGACTGAACCGGGTAGAGGTGGAAGAAGCGCGCATCGGCTCCATCGTCGCCATTTCGGGAATCACTGACATTCACATCGGTGACACACTCTGTTCTCCGGAAAATCCCAGGGCAATCCCCTTTCAGAGAATCTCGGAACCTACAATTTCTATGGATTTTATCGTCAACGACAGTCCCCTTGCCGGTCAGGAGGGCAAATATGTGACTTCCCGCCATCTCCGTGACCGCCTTTATAAAATGCTGAATACTGACGTCAGCCTGCGGGTGGAGGATACCGAAACTACCGAAGCCTACAAGGTCTCCGGCCGCGGCGAACTGCACTTGTCCGTACTGATCGAGAACATGCGCAGAGAGGGTTACGAATTTGCAGTCAGCAAACCAGAAGTTCTATATAAAACCGATGAAAATGGAAAAAAACTGGAGCCGATGGAGCGTGCCTATGTAGATGTACCGGATGTATTTACTGGAACGGTCATCGACAAACTAAGCCAGCGCAAGGGTGAACTCCAGGGAATGAACCCTCTGAATGCAGGCACGACCCGGCTGGAATTCTTGATCCCTGCCAGGGGTTTGATCGGCTACCGCGGCGAATTTATGACAGACACCAAGGGAAATGGTGTGCTCAATACCGAATTTTATGGATACGGTCCTTACAAAGGAGATATCGCTTACCGCAAACAGGGTTCCCTGATCGCCTATGAATCCGGAGAGACCATCACTTATGGTCTATTCAATGCCCAGGAACGAGGCACACTCTTCGTAGGGCCCGGTGAAAAGGTGTACGGCGGAATGGTAGTAGGCCAAAATGGGAAAACTGATGACATCGAAGTCAATGTATGTAAGAAAAAGCAGCTGACCAACACCAGAGCTTCCGGATCCGACGATGCACTCCGGCTCTCCCCGAAAAAGGAATTGAGTCTGGAGGAAGCCATCGAATTTATTGACACCGACGAACTGCTGGAGATCACACCGGAAAATCTCCGGATCCGCAAGAAAATTCTGGACGGCACAGAACGCTACCGCGCCAAGAGAAATTCCAAAGGAAATTAACAAGGAGGATTGGAATGGAGCTTCAACCGATAAGTCCATTTGTACAACATATTTTCAGAAAATACGAGGCCATGCGTCCCTGTTTTATGAGCGAAGGGCATTTCCTAAACCAGTTTTTATGGGAAAATTATTATCAGACCAGATTTGCCACAGACGATATCGCACTCTACCTGTTCTTCCAGAGAAAGGGGGAACGGGGCGCTTTCTGCCCTCTATGTTCTGTAGATGACCTTCCGGAAGCCTTTCGCCGGATGGAACAACAGTTCCACGAAGTCTGGAACTGCCCCATGAATGTCTATCTGATCGACACCCTCACAAAAGATGTCTGGCAGAGCGCCGGTCTCCTATCCCATTACACACTGGAATCTGACCGGGACAGCGCCGATTATATTTACGATGCAGATAAATTAAAGACTCTCAGCGGGCGGGCTCTTCATAAGAAAAAAAATCTTGTCAATGCTTTTCAGAGAGAATATGAAGGCCAATTTACCTATGAAACCCTTTGCTGTAGTAACATCGAAGAGGTTAAGGACTTTCATGAAAAATGGCTGGATGAACGAAGAATCTATGACAAATATAATTGTATTGATAATGAAGAAGAAGGCGTATACCGTCTTCTAGGCAACTGCCAGAGCATCGACTGCCACATGGGAGGAATCCGCATGAATGGCAAACTGGCAGCTTACACCATAGGAAGTTACTGCCCATCAATTCAGTGTGCTTTTATCCACATCGAAAAGGCAGACAGCGAAATCAAGGGACTCTACAACTACATCAACCAGCAGTTCCTGATCCATGAATTTCCAGATGCCCGATATGTAAACCGGGAAGATGATCTCGGCCAGGAAAATCTCCGGCAGGCAAAACTGTCCTATAAGCCAATTCGACTCGAAGAAAAATTTTATCTTCGCGAAAAGAACTGATCAACGCCAAAAAGCAAGATATTCATGCCCTTTTCGCTGGTCCTCAGGGGGAAGCTTCATATAATCTCCATAGATCCCCCTGAGTTTTTTATCATACTCCCGTGGAACCTGGCAGGAGATGCCTTCAAAATCCATAACGATCCTATTCTCATAATAGCTCTTTGAATTCTTTTCTTTCACCCCGTATACCGTCGGATAACAGAATACGTTTCTGGAAGTATCATAATCATAGGTCTGCATAAGAGCCTCTGCCTCCCCGATGATACTCTCTAACTGAAATTTTTTTAGATGATGCCAGTAACACTGACGGAGCTGTTTCCAAGGGTTCAGATAAGGCTGGTACCGTCCAAATATCTTTCTGGATTCTTTGATCTTATCCCAGTACTTATCATATATTTCTCTCCGCTGTTCCTCATCGTCCCCTGCTCCGTCCACCGGAAATACATCCACCCAGAGCGCCTGGGCATAAGTCTCTCTTCTGCCCTTTTTTTGTGTAATCGTATCCCGGTGTACCACCTGAATATATGGGATGGCAACATTTCCTTTCATTCCCGTCCGAAGTTCATAATGGGAATTTTCTGTTTCTTTATCAAATACCTGCTTAAACACATTGTAATCTGGCCGCGGCATGGAAATATCTATGTCATCATCCCAGGGAATAAATCCCCCATGGCGGACTGCCCCGATCAAGGTTCCATAATCTAATATATAACGCAGTTTATACTTTTCACAGATCCTTTCGATCTGACAAAACATATCTAATTCAATTTCCTTACACTTCTCTATGGATATCGGCTCTACTCCACGCATTTTCTCATCACCTTCTGTTACGGATCACTTTAATAAAATTCTTAAGAATATCTAATAAATAGCGGAACTGACTCACTCGAAAAACCAGGGATAATATAATATAGCTGGCTGCTCCCGATACAACCTGTAAAATAATACTTACGGGATCCGGTACGGGCAGTTTTCCTACCCAGTATACGCATACTCCCATCACAGAAGCCAGCAAAATGGAAGGGATGAGATCCACCAGCTGTTCCCGGTAGGTGTATCCCAGATACTTACGGTTTGGAGTAGAATTCACCAGTGCTGCAAAAAAGGTAACAACCATCGCTGTCACTGCGATCGCCATAACTCCCTGGTACATCACGGCGACGATCATCACGATGCCAAATACTTTTTTAATGATCTCCATAAGCAGATAGGTTCTTCCCTTCCCCATCGCCTTCACTGCCTGAACATTCGCTGTCTGCACTGGCTCCAGGGCAAACTGGATACAGGCGATCTGCATATAGGGAACACAGGGCAGCCACTTCTCCGTAAACATCAGTCGTACAATCGGCTCTGACATTACCAGTAAACCGATCATCAGAGGCCACATGATATAGGAACTCACCCGTATGGACAGACGTACCATTTCCTTTAGTTTTCCGGTATCATCCTGCTTTAACGTCATCGCTGGAAATAACACTGAACTCACAGATGAATTAATATTTGTCACAATCAGGCTTGGCAGTTTTCCTCCCTGGTTATAAAACGCGAGATCCTTTTCTGTGTACACCTTCCCAATGATCAGACTGCGTATCTGTTTATAAGACGTGTGAATCAATTCAGATGCCAGCATTTTCCACCCAAAGCCGAACAGATACTTCATCTGCTCCAGAGAAAATCTCCATACAGGACGCCACCGGACAGTAAACCAGAGCACCACCGTATCCATCGTAGAATTAAACAGATACTGTGCAACCAGAGCCCAGGCGCCAAATCCTGTATATGCCATCACGATCCCCACAACCGCCGATGCCACAGTACCGACCAATGTGGAGAAAAAAAATCGCTTAAACAGCATTTTTTTCTGCACATAGGCATGCTGTACCGAATTCACCCCGGCCAGCGGCAGCTTAAGTGCCATCACCCGGAGTACCGGAGTCAGGATCTCTTTATCATAAAATCCGGCTACTGCCGGGGCACAAAAAAATACAATAGCATAAAGCACCCAGGACATCACAACACTAAAATAAAAAACGGAGGAAAAATCCACTTCATCCGCGTCCTTCTTCTGAACAAGAGCCGCCCCGAAACCGCTGGATACAAATACATTTGCTATATCTATAAATATGGTGATCAGAGCTATGACCCCATAATCAGATGGAAGCAGCAGCCTCGCCAGGATAATCGAAACAAGAAAGGACACTGCCTGAGCGCCAATCCTCTCCCCAAACTTCCAGATCAGCCCGGAAAATACTTTTCTTTGTAATCCACCTTCACTCATTCTCTTCTAGTCCTCTTCTTTTTTTGATAAAAGTTCTGCTTCAAATTCAGCTATCGAATTTACCTTAACCACCAATTTAAGCCACCTGCCAATTATCCCTGAGTCGGTTTCACTTCGTACTCTGTCTTCCAGCGCTTTCGGAACCTTCCCCAACTCTTCTAATATATCGAGTAAGGCCTCTGCTTTTCCTTCTGCCTTCCCTTCTTCCCGCCACATCTGCTCAAACTCCCATGACTTCATATAGCGAACACCTACTTCCTTTCTATGCTTAAGTCTAGTTACATAATCATGTAATTCTTTCAATTCTCCAGATACTGCATTAGCCTCCGAACTCTCCATTATATATTTTAAAAGCTGAGCCAGTTTTTTAGTGCCGCCGACTTCTCCTTTCGTATATAAAAATATTGACACAGCTCCATCTTCATATTTTATATCCGGTTCTTCCAAGACTACATTTTTCACCGTGTAGCACATACGGTTTTGACCAAAGGGATCATGAGATAGAATAAATATCGTCCAAAGTTCTGGCAGCCTATCATACTCATCCCCGGTATCTAAAAGCCTGCCATCTAATAAAGCCCGGTAATATCTGTTTCTTTTTGGCAATAACTTTTTATCGGTGTGCTGATCTGGTTCAAAATATATAGTATCCTCCCTTATTATAATTCTTTTCTCCTGTCTCTTATACACATCTCCGAGCCCACGAGACACGACAGAATCTCGG
>CANBKJ010000100.1 GCA_947369165.1 uncultured Lachnoclostridium sp. | reverse complement strand
CATGTTTCATGACGCATTGGTGCCTTTCGCAGAAAGGTGGATTATAAAAATGAAATGGACTTCATCAACATAGAAAAGTTGCTACTGATTTTAACTTACATCACAAACTAATACAAGAGAAGTTAATTCAGACTAGATCACTCCTAATCCTTTCAAATAGAGCAGCTTTTCAATGATAACCTGGTCTTTCCACCAGTTTTTACTGATTATTTTCCTTCACATTCCGTTAGTTTCTAAATGTATTTAAATAATTCTGACGAAACATAGGGCTACTGCACCAATCCCTCAGTGCAGCAGCCCTGCTTGTTAATCATTCATCTAGTTTCATCTTCCTAAGGAGATGCCGCCGTCTCCGACGATACAAGTTCTACTTTAATCTCCGATATAACAAGATTCTTAATCTTTACGCCATAGGATGGCTTTAATGTAATACGGTTACATTCCCTGTCTTTGGCCGTAACCTCAACCGTTCCTGTAAAAGAATTGTCTGCATTCACCGTCGGGTTGAGGAAGACAGAGTTATTTTGGACAAAATCTCCTGAAGTTTCTCCACCTTGGGGAGTGGTCCAGATCCTAAAGTCATTTGATCCCCAGGAAGTTCCTGAAATAGTTACTTTCAGCTTCTGTCCAGGAGCAACTGCTACCGGGATTGGGAAATACATAAATGTTGAAGCATTAGGATCTGTTTGTGTATCATTGACTCTGACAGTATCACTATCCATGTCATAGGAACCGCATTTGCTGTCCATAACCACCTCAGACAAAGAAACTTTCTTCTCTGGACTTTCTGTCGGAATCGGTGTTGGTTCCAATTCTGAGGCAGAAGTAACTCTCACCTGTCCTGCTTGTTTCCATGATGCAGAAAGCAGGTTCAAGTGCATAGCAGGACGAACTCCACCGCCTTCATTGACCACGATAAATCCAGAACAATCTACAGCACCCTCGCTTCCGGCGCGGACTGCGTTAAAGGAGAAACTTCCCAGTGACCTCTGCCACCACCATCCGTTTCCGTTTTCATCTGCCCATGCACCCTTTGCACTAGCATATGCTGTGTTTTTCGCCTGTCTCGTCTGGGAATTCATCTCATAATACATCGCGAATCCATAACTCTTGTTGCGTACCTCTTCCGCAGACAGCAAATACAATTTATCTGTCGTATCTGCTCCGTTTGTCGTGCCATACTGCGGATTATTTTCCGTCGAAACTGTAGTTGACAAAATAGCATTCTGCTCTTCCTCAATAAAGGCAGTCGAATAGAAATCATTATTCAGCCATTGACGGATACTGCTGCCTTCCCATGATATTTCACTACAATTCTCATTATGGAACGGCTGGGTATCCAGATTCTGGTCTGCCACAATAAGGGCATCGTTTCCATCCACTGACAACACACGCCATTTAATTGGCTCTTTTTTATAATACTTCCCACCTGCATACATCATACTGGTTCCATCCGAATCCTTGTACTCTGTATTTTCTACCGGATTTTGTGGAAGCTGTTTGGGTTCATACTGACTCTGGTAATAAGATCCAAAAGTAATACAATCCCAGACAACATCGTCTCCCTCTGCTCCCGGACTGGTTATTCCCAAAGGACCTGGTTCCCGTGTTACAATTGGTCTCGGTGTCGCGGTTGGCGTTGGCTTTGGTGTCGCAGTCGGTGCCACCGTAGGTGCTGGATTTAAATCTTCCGGTTTTGGATCTTCTTTATCACTAAAGATCAAAGATTTTATCGTAATCGTAATCGGTTTTCCCGCTTCTATTTTATCTGGATTAAAAATTTGGAATCCACGAATACAGCCTCCTACACATTCATCTGTCACTTTAAAAATAAGTGTCTTTTCTGCCTTAGATTCCACGATCTGTTTGCCCCAGTTCGGATGTTTCCCCGCACTGGTATTTTTCTCTCCCACTGCCTCTGTATCATACAGTGCATGACCAAGTCCTCCACCCTCACTTGAATAGGTCAGGACAACCGATTTATAATTCCCTTTTGTAAGGTCCGGCAAAAAGAAATTCAGGGCTGCATACTGTTGCAGGAAAGTTACCGTAACAGAGCCATCCGGATTGTTGGTGATCGTAGCCCCGGATTTCGACTCGTTGTGGATGGCCCCCTCTTTTGTTAATTCAAAATGAAATGCAGGCGCTGCTGTCACTCCTGGAGTATTAGGCGTCTGCGACGGAGCCGCCGAAGATCCTCCTGGTTTTGTAGTTGAAGTTACCCCTGGCTTTGATGGCGTTACGGTCGGTGACGCCGACGGACTTAAAGATGAACCTGGTTCCGTGGGGCCTGGTGTCACAATTGGTTTCAGATCTTCCTCAGATGGATTTTCTTTGTCACTGAAAATCACGGATTTTATTGTTATTGTAATAGTCTTTCCTTCTTCTAACAGATTCGGATTGAAAATCTGCAATCCACGGATACACCCGCCTTCACATTCATTAGAAACTTTCAATATAAGTGTATTCTCTTCTTTTGATTCCTTGATCTGCTGACTCCAGTCTGGATGTTTGCCAGCATTAGAATCTGCAGGTCCTGCCATTTGTGTATCGTACAACGCGTGTCCGAGATCTCCGCCCTCACTCGTATAGGTAATAACGACGGATTTATAATTGCTGTAATAATTCTGTGCATTATCCGGCAGGAAGAAATCAAGCGCCGCATACTGCTGTGAAAAAGTTACCGTGATAGAACCGTCTGGATTGTTGACAATATTTGCACCTGATGCCGATTCATTGTGATAAGCTCCCTCTGCTGTCAGATCAATGTACTGAACCGACGGAGCTGGTACATCTGGTCTGTCATACTTAGGAGTTGAAACCGGCGGTAAAGTAGGTGTCTGTGCCGTATTCTGCGGAACATCCGGATTGCCTGAAGGCGGCTGCGGTACGGGAACATTATTTATAGGTGAATTATCCGTAACATTTTTTTTGTTCACTTTATTCACAACCTGAATCTTACAGGTCGCTTTTTTCTTCGTTCCCTTTACTTTTGCAGTGATCGTTGTCTTGCCAATTTTCAAGGCCTTAACCACACCCTTTTTTGATACTTTGGCAATCTTCTTTTTGCTGCTTTTCCAGACAACCTTTTTCTGTGTTGTCTTTTTGGGTTTAAAAGAAGCTTTAAGTTTAAGGCTCTTGCCCTTCTGTAATTTATATGTTGAATGGTTTAGTACTATCTTTTTGAGTTTTACATTCTTCTTTCGGGCAAAACTAACCGTAGTACCCATAGGAGAAATAAGCATCAGCACCATCAACATACTCAAGAACCATGCTATTTGTTTTTTCCCATATTTCATTGAGATACTCTCCATTCTGAAGCGTCCTTTCGTGAAAAATACTTGATGCCAGCATTACTTGTGACGCCTCATCCAAATAATGTGCTGACACTGGTATACTGACATTTCAATACACCAGAAAGTTCAATAATTGTTTTTTTTAAATTACCAATTTGCCCATTTTACTTTATTTATAGCATATTTTGGGGAATATAGCAATGCTTTATAGGTCAATTTATTATAAATAATTTATAAATTATTTTTAATAAAAAATTGATTGTAAACTATATAGAAATCATATATAATTTGGGAAAGAAATAAATGCCATTTGACCATTTTGAAATCAGAAAACCAAGGAGGTTACAAAAATGAGACTGAAGAAGTTATGCGCGGCATTTATGTCAGTTATCATGTCAGTTAACGTCTTTATGGGAGTCCCGCCATTTAATCCGAATAATGAATACGAGCTCAGCTCTGTAAGTGATATGATGGAAAACTACTCTCTAAAGGCTGAGCCGCAGCCACTCGCGACGACTGCGTCGACAAGTAATATGCGCCGTCCTCTTTCGCCTGAACAACCCATGTGGATCGTCCATATCGATTCATGGAATTATGCTGATCCGGCGAAGATCATTGATCTGATTCCTGAGGATGTACTGCCTTACGTTGTTTTCAATATTTCCCTTTCTATTAACTGGGATGGTACAAATAAAAAATGGCTTATGGTAAAGGATGGATATGAAACCGCCAAATCGTGGATAAGAACCTGTGCCGAAAAAGGTGTTTGGACAATGATACAGCCATCCAGCGGCGGTCAGACCCACTTCCCCGATTATGAAGCGGATGATGATCTGGAAGATACGATCTACGCTGAATTTTTCAGAGATTATCCAAACTTTATCGGATATAATTACTGTGAACAGTTCTGGGGATTTTATGATAAGAACAATCCAGATCATTACCTTAATCCCAACTTTCCAGATTCAAAATGGGTCACCTGTGAAGAACGGTACCGCCATTTTGCAGCACTGCTCAAACTTTGTAACAAATACGGCGGTTTCCTTGATATAAGCTGGTGTGCAAATCAGTGGAGCGCGAGTCTCAATCCCATTGCCATGCTCAAGGAAGTTCCAGAGTGGGAAGCAGCCTGCCGCCAATACTCACAAAATTATATTCTGGAAGAAAAATATACCCAGCTTAGTTATATCGCCGATGTAGAGAGTACCGTATACGGTGCTTATCTCTCCGGTTACTGTGGAAATTTTGGTATTCGATACGATGAATCCGGCTGGTCCGACTCCACATGGGATGGTAACGGAGAACCATCAAAAGACCAGTACCGGGTAGCCACAGGACTGCCGATGCATATCGAACGAATGGCAATGAACGGCATGACCGTTATCGACGGCCCGGAACTTGTATGGGCAGATGATTTTAAAGAACTTGGTGCTTCCACCGACAGTGATGGCTATAAAGTCCGTGGCTGGGATATGTACGACCAGTTCCAGAATGATATGCTGGATATGTTCCGAAAAGTCCTCGATGGCACGATCCGCATTCCATCCCGCAAGGAAGCCATCGATCGTACAAAAGTCGCTGTCATCCAAGATGTAACTTCAGGCAACAACGATGATAAGTATAGTTCATATCCTTCTTTATTTGAGGGACTTTACCGTATGACTGGTGATGGCAACCTGAAGGATAACTGGAATCCTTATAAGAGTACCGGACGTTATCCTACGATCCCAACTATGTACAAACCTGTAGATGACCTGGCAAAAGCAATGCAGGTTCAGATCAACCAGTCTACTATTGGCACACGGTGGCCAACCATCGAAGCCAAACAAAATGAGTTTAATAACCTTTTCCCAAATGAATACTGGGGCAATATATATGCTGGACGCAATGAAAATACCTGGGTTACCTACAATCCATATAAGGATGGAAGCGCAACCGGCGGCTACTTCATTCCAAAGTACAATACCTGCAAGCAGGTTGAGGTATCTTATTCCCAGTATACAACAGGGGTTATAAACGAATATTCAGATCACATTGACTTCTATCTGAATAACTACGACGAAAAGGATCCTTCTACTTTAAGGACTAATACCATTAAGATTTACGGGGCTGCTTCCAAACCTTCCTACACCTGCAAGAACAGAGGTGTCCGCCAGAAAAGAACGGAAATAACGGAGAACTGGAGCAATGGTGTTTATACCCTGACGATCAAAGAAAATGGTCCTATTGACATCAGGATCAACTGCTCAGGAAACGAGACCGGCCGCCTTACTTCTTACAAGACAGCGACTCTGGTTGAACCTGAATTCCCAGAAGCATACACTGGTCCCCGTCAGTATGAAGCCGAATTCTTTGACCAAAAGAATGTAGAACAGAATGTTACAAATGCATGCTTAACCGATATTGACAAATGTCAGGGCCAGGGCTTTTTGAAATTTGGTACAAGAGCAGATGCAGCAGTGAAAGATACCGTAACCAACAAAGCAGCAGGTACGGCTAATATGATCCTTCGCTACTCTGCCACATCTGATATCAACAACATTGACCTGTATGTTAACAATGTAAAGGTTAAAACTCTGTCACTTCCAAAGGGAACATCTTACAGTGACTGGAAAACGGTTACCACACCGATATCACTGAAGGCGGGCGATAATAAGATCGAACTAAAAGCAAACTCAACTCTTCCAAGCAGTTTGTATCTGGACAATTTTGTGATTGATTAGTTAGCTTTAAAAAAAAAATCAAAGTCAATATAAAAAACCATGTTTGTAAGATAAGAAAAGTAATCTTATAGACATGGTTTTTTCTAATCAGATTATCACCACAAAATCAGATCTCCTCTGGTTGATGCTCCTTTCTCAGTGCTTACTCTGTCTAAATAGTTGTGTATCTTATCGTATATTCTAATTAGGTTATAGCCTAGCCTAAATCACAGCCCTAAAGAATAAAAACTTTTCGCAATAAAATAGCAGGATTTTATGCAGGAT
>CANBKJ010000099.1 GCA_947369165.1 uncultured Lachnoclostridium sp. | reverse complement strand
ATAAAATGTATGTAACCATTCAATATCTTCTACGTTGACAAGATTATCATCAAATGAATCCGTTTCATGGACAAGACAGTTACGAATCCACCTCATTTTCTTTAATTTCTTATAATCTCTCTCCCAACCAGCAATTTGATACCCCCGACTCTCTTTACTCATTTCATCGATATAATCGGAAATGCCTCTGTTACTTGATAAAATCTGCCTACATAATTCATCCAGATTTTTATAATTCTCCAAAAACTCCAAGATATTATTGCTATACATAAATTACTCTCCATTTAATATTAAACTACTCGTTACATTCACTCACGATGTTCTGACAAAATGACAAAGCATTCTACTCCTGGCACCCCTGCCCTGGCTTTCAACCAAAAACACCCCCTCACTTATGATACGGTTCATTTCTCAGTATCCGGTACCCACGGTATATCTGTTCCAGAAGGATCACCCGCATCAGCTGGTGGGGAAAAGTCATTTTAGAAAAACTTATGGCCTCGTCCGCGCGTTCCAATACCTGCTCTCCCAGACCAAGGGATCCGCCGATCACAAATACCACGCTTGCCCTTCCCAGCATGCCAAAGTGGTCAAGCTTTTTGGAAAATGCTACGGAATCGTACATTTTTCCATCAATAGCAAGGGCGATCACATAATCTTCCTGCCGAAGCTGTTTCAACAGACGTTCTCCCTCTTTGTCCCGGATCTGGATCTCATCCTTTTCTGAGGCGCTGTCAGGCGTCTTTTCATCGGCAACCTCGGTAATCTCTAATTTTATGTAACGGGACAGCCTCTTGCTGTACTCACCAAGAGCCTCCCGCATAAACTTTTCTTTTATCTTTCCCACACATAGAATCCGGATCTTCACTTCTTATCCTCCCGGTCTGCTGATTTTTTCGATGGTTTCTTATACTGGAAGGGACGCTTATAATCTGGTATCTCATACAAATATAAAATACCATTTTTCACACGTCTGACTTCCTTTCCCATGAACCCCAGGCGAAATAGTTCATAGATAAAATTAAAAATAAGAAATCCGTGGGATACGATCAGCACATTGTCTTTTGACCAGTCAATCTGACGGAAAAAACGGCGGACTCTCCTTCTGGTTCCCTTGATGTCCTCAGGCTGGCTCTTAGATTTAAAGAACCAGGCAAGCCTTCCGCAAAAATGCCAGACTGGGAACGGAAGCCGGAATTGTTCCGTATGAATAAAGGGCGCATTGTCCACCTCCCGAAGAAGCTTGTCTATATAAATATTTCCACTGTAAACTTCTTTGGCAGTTTCTACGGCACGTTCCAGATCGCTGCAGTAGCAGACATCCCAGTTGATACCGGACATATTTACTTCCTTTTTTAAAATCCTTGCATGCTCATATTTTTCAGACCATTCCCTAAACTCCTCAGATGTCATCATCATCTTGTGGGGACAGTCCACTTTAAAATGTCGTACCAGTCCTATTTTCATTTGTACGCCTCCAAAAAATCAATTCATAGTACTAGTATAACAATAACAGGGATTACAATGCAATAACATTTTTCAGAATTTTATGTAATTATTTGTATTTTGACATAAAAATGACACACTTTATTTGTAGTATAATAATCGGAAAGTATAAACTTTCTACTCCCACCCTATTATACGCTTAGGTACCCTCGGGGTACCACAGAAAACACCTCCTCCCAGAGGTGTTTTTTGTTTAACAAAAACCTTTCTACTCCTGTTGATCAATCGTCATATGTATCAAGTGCAAGACTGATCTCCAGCGCCCGGTTGATTGTCTTTAATACAGTCTCATCCAGATGGCATACCTTCTCTTTTAATCTGGATTTGTCAATCGTACGAATTTGTTCCAACAGAATGACCGAATCTTTTACAATCCCATAACTTTCTGAATCCAAAGCGATGTGCGTCGGCAGCTTTGCCTTATTCATTTTGGAAGTGATTGCCGCACAGATTACTGTCGGACTATATCGGTTTCCCATATCATTCTGTATGATCAAGACCGGTCGCACGCCACCCTGTTCGGAGCCTACAACCGGTCTTAAATCTGCATAATAAATATCGCCTCTTTTTACTACCATCGGTATTACTCCCTAACATTGATATATTTTACTTATGTAGCCTATTATTACCAATATACGGAAGTTTATACGAATCGTACTCAATTAATTTATATATTTTCTTGGAACTCGTGCTGAGATACCACACACATATTCATAATTAAAAGAATGTGACAGCGCAGCCACTTCTTCCACGGATATTCCATGCTCCCCGTCTGTTCCGATCAAGGTCACAATATCTCCCTCGGATACACCATCTATCTCTGTAACATCCACCATAAACTGATCCATACAGATCTTTCCTATGATCGGTGCATACTGTCCCCGTATCAGCACTTGTCCCTTTCCGGACAAATCCCGTTTTACTCCATCAGCATAACCCACCGGAATCGTAGCCACCACGGTCTCCCGGCTGGCAGTGAAAGTTCCCCCATAACCAACACTGGTTCCTGGATGAATGCGTTTTACTAAAGAGACCTGGGATTTCCATTGAAGGGCGGGAATGAAATGTAGGATATCCCTGGAAACCTTCTCCGAGGGATACAGTCCATAGGTAGTGATCCCGGAACGTACCATATCCAGCTGAGATTCTGGAAATTGAATGATGGAAGCACTGTTGGCTGCATGCTTGATTGGAATATGAACCCCCCGGTTTTGCAGTTCCTGAAGAAAAATCTTAAACTTTTCAAAAGGTTCTCTCGCCGCTTCCGAAGTCTCCTCATCGGCACGGGCAAAATGGGTAAATGCACCTTCGATCTCAATGCCAGGCAATTCACCGATCGCCCGGATGACTTCTATATTATCTTTGACTGGCATAAATCCGATCCGGCTCATCCCGGTATCGATCTTAATATGAATCTTTGCTGTTTTTCCCATATTTACAGCGGTATCGCTCAGCTGTTTTGCCATGGAATAACTGTAAACAGTCTGGGAAATATCCTCATGAATGATATCTTCAAACCAGTCCTTTCCAGTATAACCAAGGATCAAAAGCATTTTTTTTACACCATTTCCCCGGAGTTTGATCGCCTCTTCCGGAATGGCTACCCCATAGGCATCCACCAGGTCATCTAATGCCTCTGCCACTGCGATATCCCCATGGCCATAGGCATTCGCTTTGATGACTGCCATAATCTTCACACCTTCGCCAACCCGTTTTCTCTCCACAGCTATATTGTGCCGGATCGCCCCCAGATCGATCTGCGCATAAGTTCTGTCATATCGTTTCTTCTCATTTTCAAGTTCCATGATAAAAACCTTTCTACCTTCTATTATTATAGAATATTTTTTAGACTGTCAATCAATGCAGATGCTGTCAGGGAATAGGGATTATAAGTCTCAGAATAGAAGTCTCCTGCCAATCCATGTACATATACCCCGGCGGCAGCTGCATCAAACAGCGGCTTTCCCTGGGCAGCAAATCCAGCAATGATTCCTGTCAGCACATCTCCACTTCCTCCGGTGCCCATCCCTGAATTACCGGATACATTTACATACTGCCTGGAACCATTCCCCACAATGGTCCGGGCGTCCTTTCCCACCAGGATACAGCCCGTGTCTGCCGCAAACTCACGGACAGCCTCCCCTAAATGTTCTTTGATATAAGATATTTCCTGATGGGATAGAACAGAAAATTCCTTAGGATGAGGAGTTAGTATAATCGAATTTCTCCCCTTTAGCTCTTCCCTGGAACACAGCACAAGAGCGTCACCGTCCAGGATCATCGGCTTATCACAATTTTTCAACACATAGGCAGTGATCTTTTTTGCCTTTTCCTCTCTTCCAAGTCCCGGTCCAAGCACCACGGTGTCGGCGAAAGTAAGAACTCGTTCCAGCGCCAGAAAATCCGGCTCCCCGTCGTCCCCCTCATAGGCCTCAAACATCGCTTCCGGACAACCTGCCAGAAGGAGATCCCGATTTGCTCTGGCGGAACAGATCATAACCAGCCCAGCCCCGGATGCATAGGCAGCTTTCGCGCTTAGAAGAACAGCTCCACTCATCTTGCTGCTTCCACCAATGACGGCCACATGACCAAAACTTCCCTTGTGCCCGTCAGGAGCCCTCTCTGGCAAAATAGCCGGCAGATCTTCCGGCTCGAAATAAAAAACCGGATTTTCCACTGCCTCATAACTGGTCCTTGGATATCCGATATCTCCGATGATTATCTCTCCGGCATACTGGCAGCCTGGATACAATACAAGCCCCAGCTTATTTACACCAAAAGTCACCGTGACATCCGCCTTTACGGCCACATTCATAACCCTTCCGTCATCTCCGTTGATACCGGAAGGAATATCGACTGCATATATTTTTTTGCCGGAAGCATTTATATCCTGTATTACCTTTTCATACACCCCGCCGATATCCCGGCTCAGTCCCACACCGAACAAACTATCTACAAGAACTGAATAAAACGGGGAACCGACAGCTTCCTCTGACTGAACCGGCACGTCACAAGCCGCTGCCAGCGCCAGCTGTTTTCTTGCATCCGGAGTCATTCTTTCCGGATCCCCCACAAGCACCACCGCAGTCCGAAAACCGTGCTGTTGCAGCATCCTGGCTGCTGCCAGGCCATCCCCTCCATTATTTCCGGAACCACACACGATCAGTATTCCACTGTCCCGGCTCTCACGTTCCATCAGAACGGAAACAAGGGTCATTGCCGCCTTTTCCATCAGAACAAGCCCTGGAAACCCTATGATGTTTATGGCATGATCATCCAGCTGCTTTGACTGGCCGCTGGTAAATAAATATCTCACTGGACTTCCTCCTCACTGAACTCCTGGCTTCCGCCACATCCGATCACAAAAGCAGTAGCAGTGTCTAACGTATTGGTGATACTGATCTTGAGTTCTTTGATCCCCAGCTGACTGGCAATCTCTTTGGCACCGCCATACAGATTTACATAAGGCGCCCCTTTTTCATCGCGGAGCACCTCGATCTCTGCCGGCTGACAGCCGGAAAAACCGGTGCCAAACACTTTTGACACCGCTTCCTTCCCCGCAAAATCCGATGCGGCGCGGATCTTTCTGGAATCAAACTGACCTGTCTCTGCTTCTGTAAAAATTCGTTTCACAAAATGCTCTCTTTCACAAGCCTTACGCACCCGGTCGATCTCGACGGAATCCACTCCAATTCCGACAATCCTCTCAAACATATTATTTCGATTCACTCCTGATTATATTTTATTTTTGTCAAATAGATTCATCACTTCTCTCCCCAAAAGAGCATGCATCAGCGAATAAGTAGAATCGAGGCTCTCCTCCAGCTCCACCTTATATGCCACTTTTTCCTTGAGCTGTTCTCTCATGATATCAATCTCGCCACTGAGATCTGACAATTCTTCATTGCGGTTCTTCCACTGGTCATAGCAGTAACGGATGCCTGTAACAAGCAGACGTTCGTTGGCATTTTTGATCTCATAGGGAAGATCCAGAAGCCGCTCCGATTCGGTTTCAATCCGCTCTTTGGTCTCCAGCAGAAGTTTCTGCTGTTTATCCTTCTTTTTATCGCTGTTTTCCTCATTCATTCCGGATACAATAGCGTCCATCAACTTCTTCTTTCCAGTTTTTAAGCCCTTAATAGTATTTACCCGTTTACCCTGCTCTTTTAAAAGCTCGTTCAGCTCTTTTTCCAAAGCTTGTATTTCGGCAGGTTTTTTCCCCCCTGGAAAAAGCTTATGCCATCTCTGGTCCAACACAAGAATTGGAATCTTTTTCCCTTTTAAAAGCTCTTCTACTGGAATATTCTCTGCTGCATTCTTTTTCATACTGCACCTCATTTCAAAAAATAGTCACCCGTTTTTTTCAGATAATTTGTAGGACAATCTCATCAGGCTCTCTGCCAGATGAACATTTTCCACCACCACATGTTCTGGAAGATTCAGATCCGTTGAGGCAAAATTCCAGAATGCCTTCACGCCCAGATCTGCCAGTCTGCCGGCAATTTTAGAAGCCTGATCTTTGGGCAAGGTCAGTGCTGCAATATGTACCGGATGCTCTCTGGTAAAGGATTCAAGATCCTCCACCGGCATCACCTGTATGCCATTGATCTCTTTTCCCACCACCATGGGATTGATGTCGAAAATTCCTGATACGCGGAACCCTCTTTTCACAAATCCGCTGTAGTTTGCCAGTGCCTGCCCCAGATTTCCCGCACCAATAATGATTACATTATAATTGTGTTCCAACCCCAGAATCTTTCCAATTTCATCGTGAAGAAAACTGACATTATAACCATATCCCTGTTGTCCAAATCCTCCAAAATTATTAAAATCCTGACGGATCTGAGAAGCAGTAACTTTCATTTTTTTACTCAGTTCCTGAGAAGAAATCCGGTCGATCCCATTTTCCAGAAGTTCACTCAGGTATCTATAATACCGCGGCAGACGTTTGACCACTGCAGATGATATTTTTTTATTTTCCATGAATCGAGAACCTCCATGTACTTTTATCATATGATGTTGAGGCAAAATTCTTTTTAACCCTAACATTATAATATTAATTATAC
>CANBKJ010000098.1 GCA_947369165.1 uncultured Lachnoclostridium sp. | reverse complement strand
GTCCACGGAGCTTTCCTGTTATTACGGCGGGATGACGCCGCCCGATAAGCCGCACGTATATGAACTTCATGTGTATGCCTTGGATAAGATGCTGGAGTTGGAAAAGGGATTTCTGCTGAATGAACTTCACCGGGAAATGGACGGGCATATCTTAGACCAGTTTACGCTGAAAGGGATATATGAAAATTAAATAGCTGGCACATTAAGGGCGAGAGCGTAAAAATGAAAAGGGAGCAGTACTGGCTCCCTTTTCATTTTGTACTTCTTATTTTTGGAGAATAGTAGTTCCATGCCATCTATTGCTGTTTTAAGGGAAGAAATATTTTGAAAGTGCATCCTCCTCCAGGCGTATCAAACAGTTTAATTTTTCCTTCCAGTTTATGGACTAAATCATTTGCGATGCTAAGTCCGAGTCCAAAATGCTCCCTTTGGGTACGGGATTTGTCACTTTGATAGAAACGATCAAAGATAAATGGTTTCTCTTTTTCGCTGATTCCGATTCCATGATCTATGATGGTAAATATCAATTCATTTTTTCTTACAGATGCGTTTAATGAAATTTCAGATTCGGGCGGTGAGTATGAAACCGCATTATCAAGAAAAATACTGATAATCTGGTCTAACCGGTCTGCATCGGAATAAAGCGGCGGACAGCATTCATCTGGTATATTAAGCTGTAATTGTATATCCTTTTTTCTACAGATACGTTCAAATTTTGTATATAGGTTTATCAATAACGTGTCAACATTGACCTCATCCATGTGGAAAGACCAGTTTCCGGCATCAATGGATGAGAGCAGGAGCAGATCACGGATAAGCCGGGACATTCGTGATACCTCTGCATCAATCACCCGTACATGATCCGTAACAGTATCTGGAATATTCGGTACAGATTCAATCATTTCAGCGGAGGAAAGGATCGCTGCCAATGGGGCTTTGCATTCATGGGAAACGGCAGCGATAAAGTCTTTCTGGCTCTGCATGGCTTTTTCGGTGGGTTTTACAGCCTTTCTGATCAGTATTTTGGAAAGGCAGATAATAGAAACGAGGACGCCGCACCATATACAGAAATAATATCCGGATTTCGGTTTTAACAATGTGGCAAAGCTGGATTTTTCTTTTATTGCGGTAACTGTATATATGCTGCCATAATCTGTGACAACCAGACAGTTTACACAATAATATTTTTTTCCGTTTAACGCTTCGATGGTATAAGCTCCGCTCTGCCTGCTGTAATAATAATCTTTCAAGCTGGATGGACTAAAGGTAAAATCGCCCTCCGTACCAAGCAATGTAGTTAAAAAGGTATCAATAATATCAGTGTTGTCTCCTAAATATTCACTTTGGTAAAGAGAACGCCCGGTATCAGAAGAAAGCTGAAAATACATATCACGCCTTTCTTCATAAAGGTTTAAACATGTTTGATAATCAGATTCATGCTCTAATTGTAGGACAAGGGTGGTTGTCATCCTGTTAAAGTAAGCCAGTTCCGAATTCCTCTTTGCCTTTATATTTTCATGGACCATCAGGCAGAATACGATAGAAAAGATGAACATGAGGGAGCCAACCATCAAAAAATAAAGATTTCTTTTAAGGCTTTGTACCATGCTTTACCTCCAATATAAATCCGGAGCCGTAGATAGAGGCCAGGACACATTCACTTCCGACAGTGCGGAGGCGTTTTCGTAAAAAATAGATGTAGTTATCCAGATTCTTTGATTCCACGTCTGCATCCGTTTCCCAAACCTTTTGTATAAGTTGCTCCCTCGTAAGCACGATCTCCGGCTTTTCAAGAAAGATACCCATTAAATGGAATTCTGTCGGTGTCAGTACCAAATGATTGTTTCTGCATTCAAGCTGTCTTTTTGAAATGTCAAGGGAAAGATCATGGTAAGTAAGACAGTTTTGCCTGGCCATAATAGCCGGCCTGCGGGTCAATGCCCTGATTCGTGCAGATAATTCGCTGATGTGAAAGGGTTTTGTAAGGTAATCATCAGCACCATTGTCTAACCCTTCAATTTTATCCTGTAATTCGGACATCCCGGTAATGATAATAACGGGAATCTGTATTTTCTTATTCCGCATTGCTTTTATGATGGCAAGGCCGTCTATAACGGGGAGCATACGGTCAATAACAGCCAGGTCATAACTGTTTCCCTGGTCTAAGGCAAGTAGAAAACCTTCCTCTCCGTCATTGCAGGCATCCACGATATATCCCTCTTTTGTAAGCTGCTGTTTTATATTGCCACACAGGTATTTGTCATCTTCTAATAATAGAATTTTCATAGCGGCCTCCAATCCGTCAGATTCCTATACTAAGTATAGCAAAACAATTCCTAAAAATCTTCTAAAAAATACTTAATATTGGGTGATGAAATAGGAGATTTTTAGGATGGCCGGATGTTATTCTTTGAATATGTTCAATGAAACATAGAACAGGCAAAAAGCCAAATAAAAAGAAAAGAGGTATGGAAGATGAGAAAAAAGATGTTGAAAGCTGCAGGAGTTCTTTGTTTGTCCGTGGTTTTGTGTATGGGCATGGCGGGATGTGCAGGAAAAGAAAATGAGCAGCCGGAGCCGTCAGATGTGCATATGACAAATGAGAGCGGCTATAACGAGGAAATTGCGGCGGATGGAAAAAACAGCAGCAATGAGGCAGAGGGCGGTCAGGAAGATATGAATAACACTGATGCGAAAAACAGCGGCGAGATTGCAGATAATCACGAAGAAGGTGTATTTTATGACGGGGCAAATCTAAGCGGGCGAGTTGTTGATTTTTCAGATGCGGGATGCACCATAACACCTCGGACACTGATCATAAATGAGGATGGTTCAATGGAGGGAGGTATTGCAGCTCCGGGATATGAATCGGAAGAAACGAACATTCATATAACTTATGCGGATGATGTTATTTTTCAGGTTATATATTTCAGCATGGGATCGCAGACAGAAATTTCGAGAGAGGACACTGACAAAAACAGTATCAAGAAAGAAACGGATGTGAATATATTCGGCACCAGTCAGGATGATAAACAATGGATTGCTGACAAGGTTGTTATCATAAGGTGGCAGTAGGAGGTCAGGATGGGTTGTTTGGAAAGAGCGCTCTGCTATATCCGGAGAAAAAAGATGAAGTCTGTATTATTGCTGTTGCTGTTTCTGGTCATTAACAGCATGGTTTTAGGCACATTGGGAATACGGAAAGTATCTTTAGGGCTGGCAGAAGAACTTCGGAAGAATGCAGAGAGCAAAATAATATTGGAGAGCATGGAGGCGGATCACCCTTTTGAAGAAACAGATATGCAGGCAATTGAAGAGGAACCCAATGTAAACTGGCTCAACCGGATATCGGAGATGCAGGTTGGTTCTACAACCTGTATCCCGGTTGCAGGCAGTGAAGGTTCTGAAAATACATTTACCGTTCACGGGTACGATGAACTGGAGAAAGACAGCCCATTTGCGGATAAAGTTTATCGGATTACAGAGGGGAATTATCCACAGGGAAGTGAAGATATTGTAGTGAATCAGTTTCTGGCAGAAGATAATGGAATTCAGTTAGGCGATAAAATTGTGTTTGAAACGGTGGATGGAAGGGAGCAGGAAGCGGTCGTTGCCGGATTGTTCCTGTCGGGGATGGAACGGAGCCAGACCGAAAATGTGCGGACAGTGAACCGCATTGAAAACCAGATTTATGGAACGGCAGATTTTGTGAACAGGCTGTCCGGCAGGACTTGCTTTTTAAATGTGGCAGTGTATGTAAATGATCCTGAGCAGCTCACGGATACAAAGGAAGTGCTGGAAAGAATGTATCAGGACAGGGCTGCGATTGGGATAACAGATAATACATTCCAAAAATTAAAAATGATGATCGGACAGACAGGCAGAATTACGTTTTTGATTTTCGCCCTGACGGTAACTTCCGGCAGTCTGATAACAGGACTTTTGCTTGCCATGTGGATGCGCAGCCGGAAAACGGAGATTGCTGTTCTGATCAGTCTGGGTATAGCAAAAGGAAATATATTATCTCAAATGATTTTGGAAGAGATGATATTGTATTTTGTCGCATTCGTGGGAGCGGGAATTGCAACAAAGCTCTTATTACCACGGATTAGCAATAGTCTTGCCATCATGCAGGGGAACAGCATAGCATTGGAATTATCATTTAGCTGGCAGTCAGGAGTTTTATGTATCGGACTGGCTGGTGTTGTAATATTGACTGGGATAGCTATTTTTCCATATATGAAAAAGCCTGTGAAAGAAACCTTGTCGGAAATGGAGGGATAACATGAACATCTTAGAGTTAAGTATACGCTGTCTGGTTCGGAAACGGGCAAAGACAATTCTTCTTTTAAGCATTGTTTTTGTAACAGCCTGCTTTATCTATGCCGGGTGGGCGTGCAAATCCGCAAATGTACAGACGCAGACGGAAGGTAAACAGGCGCTTGGGGCATCTTTCAGGATGGAAGAAAATGAAGCGGACAGGCATGACAGGACGGCAGAGGCAATAGAAAAATTAGGCGGGCAGAACGGGAGCGTGGATGGATCGCATATAGAGCAGCTTGAATCAGGGGATTGGATGATATGGCATGATAACTCTTTTGAAACCCTGCAGATGGAGGATATTGAAACGCTTGCAGGGCAGGAAGGGATTGCGGAATATAATGTCACCACGGCGAACATAGTGGTCAATCCTGTAAATTTTGTACGGATTGAAGACCCGGATGTAGACCAGCATTCAGACCTGCTGGGTGTGTCATTGCGGGGAAATATGGAAATGCGGCTGGATTTCGATGTGCAGAATGGGAATATAGAAGTAAATGAGGGACGTATGATCACAGCAGAGGATAAAGATGTATGCGTCATATCAAGGGAGCTGGCAGAATTAAATGGATTGACGGTTGGGGATAAACTGGAATTTAATGACCGGAAAGAGTGTGAAACATCTAAGGTTTACAGTGCGGAGATCGTCGGGATTTATGATACAATCCATAAAATCACACCCATCATGTACGGGGACAGCTACCGGAGTGAGAACATCATCATGACAGACCTGCGTTTCCCGGAAAAGCCGCAGGGATGCGAGGGAGATCCGCTATATCAATATGCGACATTCTGGGTAGAGAATGTAGATGAGTATGAAACGGTAAAGGAGAGGATCAGGAAAGCTGACATTGACTGGAAACGCTATGATTTCCTTGACAATACCGGGATGAGCGATACGATGGCAGCGAATTTCGGAGATCTGGATGAAATGAGTACCATAATACTGATCTTAGTTGCCGTTTCGGGCGCAGTCATTATTTTTCTTGTATTCCTGTTCTGGCTGAAAGGCAGGGTGCATGAAATAGGTATATTTTTGGCAATCGGGAAAGGCAAGGCTGCCATTATAGCACAGATGATACTGGAAGGAATCCTGATAGGATGTGTTTCTTTTACGCTGGCAACTGTATGTGCACCTTCATTATCTAAAAGTGTTGCAGATTATCTGGTGGGTTATCAAGTTCAGCAACAGGAGGAACAGAGGGAAGCGGAAGAAGGCATGACAGGAGGTGCAGGAGTGGCAGAATATGAAACAAAGGTAATGGGTGTTAAAACTGAAGTGACAGGAAAAATAGTCCTGCTGTCTGCCTGTTCTGTATTGGGTGTGATTTTGGCTGCGGTTTCATCATCCTGCATATTTGTGGTAATACAGAAACCAAAAGAAATTTTAAGCAAGATGGGCTAAAGGAGGCTGTATGTTAGAGTTAAAGGATGTTTCATATTATTATAAATCACAGAAAGATAAGACGATTCTGAATCATGTAACTTACCAATTTAAGAAGGGTGTTATGTATGCCATTTTAGGTTCCAGCGGTTCAGGAAAAACAACGCTTTTATCTTTGCTGGCGGGGCTGGATGTGCCGGTTGAGGGGACTGTCTGCGTTGCAGGAGAGGATATTCTGCAAAGGGGATTAAATGCACATCGAAAGGATCATGTTTCACTGGTCTTTCAAAATTATAATCTGATCGACTATTTAACGCCGGTTGAAAATGTAAAGTTAGGTGGGAAAGCCGATGCGGAAGAATTGCTGGCGCAGATGGGCATTGATGAGGCGCAGCGGAAAAGAAATGTGATGCAGTTGTCCGGAGGCCAACAGCAGAGGGTAGCCATTGCAAGGGCATTGGCAAGCAAGGCGCCCATCCTGTTAGCGGATGAACCGACAGGAAATTTGGACGAGGATACTGCGAATGAGATTATATCTATTTTTCAGAAACTGGCTCATGAACAGGAAAAATGTGTGGTTGTTGTTACTCACAGCAGGGAACTGGCAGAGCAGGCGGATATCGTCCTGCGGTTAAAGAAAGGGAAAATCGCAGACGACACAGACAGCGGGGAAAATTAGATACGATTGTGAGGAACATGGATGGTAGCAGGTGGCAGAAATGTCAGGATGAACAGGCAGCAGATGGAGAGCAGAAGAAAAAAACAACAGATAAGGTGGAAATCATTATTAGTCAGAGTGGCGGTTTTGGTTGTGATTGTGTTCTGTATCAGAAATATCTATGCCCGTCTGGAAGAAATGCAGATGGAATTGGAGCGGCTGGAGA
>CANBKJ010000097.1 GCA_947369165.1 uncultured Lachnoclostridium sp. | reverse complement strand
TATTTTTATTGTATTTCTTTGAGGAAAATGTTATACTAATTTAAATATTGAACCCAATAAAAGGAGGATAAGCCTATGGATATGTCACTGGGAATGGATATTGCCTCATATTCTATGGCTAATGCATCGTTGAGTGTTATGTCCAATGTATCGGTAGCGATGCTGGATAAGACACTGGATCTGCAAAAGACCATGGGAGACAATATTACCAAAATGATGGAGCAGTCTGTCAATCCTTCCCTGGGAGGAAACATCGATATACGTGTCTGATTAGGAAGACTGCATCATCAAAAACCAGCGGGCATCCCTGGAGCGATCCAGAGATGTCCGCTGGTTTTTGATTATCGGTACAAAATGCACCGTCAGACCAGTTCGATGGCGCCAATTTGAACCGTCGAGCTAACTCCATCCATCCGCATCAAAGGCATGGACAAAATGCCAGATCTTCTTCCCTTCTATGGCGATTACATCAAACCGCATCGGTGTGTCCATAGATACTCCCTCCCGATATAAATAAGTTCTGGCACACTGTATGATCTTTCGCATTTTATTTGGTGAAACGGCATATCTGCTTCCACCACAGGAATGATCTTTCCGGTATTTGACTTCCACAAATACGAGGTATTCTTCGTCTTTCGCCACGATGTCCAGTTCGGCACCGCGGCACCAGTAATTGCAGACAATAATTTCATATCCTTTGTCACGCAGAAAACCACACGCCAGCTCTTCTTTTTCCTTTCCCAACTGTCTCTGGTTCAAACCTGCTCCCCCCTCTTCTGATAATCCAGGAATGTCAGCTACAGCTCCATGATAACCTCCCGGATCTCTTCTTCCGCGGTAGGTCTTGCATATACGTCCTCGCCAAAGGTCATCACATCACCGATTCCCTTCTGGAACACAAAACGAAGTTTTCCATCCCGCACTTTTTTATCCGTATACAGCTTTCTGACCAGTTCTTCCCTGTCGATATAGTCCGGTATACGCACCGGAAGCCCGATTCTCTCCTGCAGGGCAATGACACGGTCTCTCTCTTCCTCTGATAAAAATCCTAACCGGCACCCCAGATTTACCTGGGCTGCCATTCCGATGGACAGTGCCTCTCCGTGAAGAAGGCAGTAACCACTCACCGTCTCGATGGCCCGTCCCACCGTATGGCCGAGATTCAATATCTCCCGCAAACTCTTTTCTTTTTCATCCTTCATCACGACCTGATATTTTACATTGCAGTTTTTCTCTGATATATACTCACACACCTCCGGAATACATGCCAGTACATCCTCCACGTGGGCCTCGATGTACTCAAAGAAATCCCTGTCCGCCAGACAGGCATGTTTGACTGTTTCCGCCATTCCATTGATCAGGTGCTCTTTGGGAAGTGTCTTCCACGTATCAATGTCTACATATACCTTCCTCGGCTGATAAATCAGCCCGATCAGGTTTGTGGCAAGTTCCGTATCCACTGCTGTTTTTCCGCCAATGGAAGCATCGGCTGCCGCCAGCAGTGTGGTGGCATAGTTCACAAATGGAACACCCCTTCCAAAGGTCCCGGCGACAAAGCCAGCCAGATCCGAAACAACTCCGCCTCCCACTGCCACCACACAGCAGTCTCTGCGGAATCCTTTTGCCAGCATGGCATCCTCGATCATTTCCTTGGTCTTGCGCACCTTACTCTTTTCTCCCGCCGGAAACACAAAAATCTCAGCAGCAAATCCAGCTTCCCGAAGAGCTTCCGTAACCGGCACACCATAGTTCTTTTCTACATTTGAATCCGTCACAACCGCAAATTTGCGGCTCTTCCCCACCAGGCCATCTTTCATGTCACAGACCAGCGCTGGAATTAGATCCCTGCCAATCTGCACATCATAGGAATCATCCACTATTTTTTTTAACTCAACTCTGAAATTCTGCATATCTTAAACTTAACCCCCTGATATATAAACTTTTAAAGAATGCGTTCGTGCTTATGCGTTCATTGTATCACATTCCATAACTCCCTACAATTCTTTTTTAAAGACAGGCTGATACCGCAAGGCGCACCGTCTCCCCTGCCGGTTTCCTTGACTTTCCCTGGCTCATATGATATGATTTTTATGATTTTTAGCCATTTTTAACGGTCTGGAGAGGATTATTTCCATGTGCAGGCGTACCTGCATATATTAGGAATAAGTTTAGAGTCAAAGGTGTAGCAGATACACCGGAATGGAGGATCACAATGTGCGGAATTATAGGATACGTCGGCTTTCTCGATGCAAAAAAGACGTTGGTGGACGGACTGCAGACACTGGAATACCGCGGTTATGACAGCGCTGGTATTTCTTATTTTACGGATGATGGCATCCAGACAATAAAAACAATAGGAAAAGTCTCTGTATTACGGGAACTGGTCAAGGCCCAGGCAGATGATATCATCTCCACCTGCGGCATCGGACACACCCGCTGGGCAACCCACGGCGGGGTATCAGACACCAACTCCCATCCCCATACAGCAGGAAAAGTAACTTTGATCCATAATGGGATCATCGAAAACTATCAGGAACTCCAACGAGAACTGGAAAAGAAAGGAAAACACCCGGTATCCCAGACAGATTCTGAAATTGCGGCTATGGTCATAGATGACTGCTACCAGGGTGATCCAGAAGAAGCCATCCGGCTGGCCACGGGAAAACTTACCGGAGCCTACGGTTTTTGTATTATGTTTGAGGATATCCCAGAAACAATCTACGCAGTGAGAAGCGGCAGCCCTCTGGTGGCAGCTCATACTGAAAAGGGATCCATCATCGCCTCCGACATGGTGGCACTGGTGAGCCATACGAAACATTATTTTGTACTACAGGAAAATCATATTGCCAAGATCACCAAAGATGAAATATTAGTGAAAAATGAATACGGCGATCTGTATGGACCGACGATTCATCATATCAGCTGGGATGTGGGAGCAGCCAAAAAAGGCGGCTATGATTATTTTATGATGAAAGAGATCCACGAACAGCCGGAAGCTCTCCGAAATACCATTACGCCAAGAATCGCACACGGAATGCCCGATTTCTCCACCGACAATGTCCCGGACGAGATCTTTACCGGCATCAACCGCATCGTAATAACAGCCTGTGGTACTGCCATGCACGCCGGGCTGATCGGAAGAAATATGATCGAGCGCCTGGCAAGAATTCCGGTAACAGTAGAGATTGCCTCGGAATTCCGATATCAAAACCCGATTATAGACCAGAATACATTACTTATTACGATCTCCCAGTCCGGGGAGACCGCTGACACACTGGCAGCGCTGAAGCTCGGTAAATCAAAGGGTGCAAAAACCCTCTCTGTCGTAAATGTAAAGGGATCCTCCATCGCCAGAGAAAGTGATTATGTACTTTATACCCATGCAGGTCCGGAAATCGCGGTGGCGAGCACAAAAGCCTACACTGTACAGCTTTCCCTGATGTACCTTATCGCGTTCCGAATCGCCTATGTCACAAAAAATATCTCTTATGAGGAAACCAGAGGATATGTGGAAAATCTCATTGGCATTGCAGATAAAGTAGAGGATGCGCTGTCCTATGATTCCCAGATTGAAAACATCTCCAAGCGCCTCACCCTCTCAGATCATATCTTCTTTATCGGCAGAGGACTAGACTATGCTCTGTCCTGTGAGGGATCTCTCAAGTTAAAAGAGATCAGTTACATTCACTCCGAGGCATATGCTGCCGGGGAACTTAAACACGGAACGATCTCTCTGATCACCGATAATGTTCCCGTGGTCGCTCTCGCCACCCAGCCGGACGTGTATGCGAAGGTGATCTCCAACGTTCAGGAAGTGCGCTCCCGTGGCGCCAAAGTCATCCTGATCACGGATATCAATGCCTCAGTAGATGCCAGCCTGTGCGACCACCAGGTTGTTCTACCAGAAACCTCTCCGCTGTTTACCCCATTTGTGTCAGCCGTGGTACTTCAGTATCTCGCCTACTATGTATCTGTGGAAAAGGGGCTGAATGTAGATCAGCCGAGAAATCTTGCAAAGTCTGTAACAGTAGAATAAGTAATAACGGGAGGGCTGATCGTTAATTGACCAGCCCTCTTCTCACAAATATAAATTAGTATATTATATGCTCTCAATACCTAAAAACTTTTTCATCCAAATATGAGGACACCCCTCGTCATTCTCTACATTGCCAAATTCAATAAAACCCGACTTTTTATAAAAATCGACTGCTCGACACTGTGCATGTAGAATAAGAGTTTTTCCCTCTTTTTTCTGTACATATATTTCTGCTTCTTCAAGCATAACAGAACCAATATTTTTCCCTCGATATTTTTCTATAACAGCAAGCCTTCCGAGAACATAAGTGTTCTTGCCTGAATCCCAAAACACCCGACAAGTTGCAACAGGTATTTCATCTTCATCATACAATACAATATGTGCAGCTTTATTATCTATCTCGTCAAATTCATTTTGAAAACCTTGCTCATTTATAAATACTGCTTTTCTAATCTCTTTTGCATCATTTGGCAGACTCTCATATACTAATATTCTCATTAAAAAACAATCCTCCAAATCCCGATTATTTCGATTTTATAAACAAGCAGTTGTCATGCTAAACGATATGATATCCCGCTTTACATAAAACTTCAATCGCTTTATCATAATTCTCTTCTTTTGTCAAAACATAGTCTGTATTGTAGGTCGAAACAGCAAAAATCCCGATTTTATTTTCTGCTAATAGGGTTGATATTTTAGACAGAATCCCTATCAGCGAAAAATCAAGAACACCTTGTATTCTGAACGCTTTCCATCCATTATCACATTCTGTTGCGTTTGCTGGAACGTCGCTCGCAGCACACACCAATGAATTTTCTTCATCGGTTTTGCCGATAAAGCAATATTCGCTTTCAAAATTAACGAATGAATAGTTTTTTACTTTGCATACCGAAAAAATACAATCAATTTTTTTTATTTCCACCTTGGCTCTCCATTATAAATTCGTATTAACTGTTTTATTCTATGTTACCATAACTTCTAATATCAAACAAGAATGTTATCCATCAAAAAACTGCAGATTAGAACCGCCCTAATCTACAGCCAGCTTTATAATACTTGTATCATCTGATTCGTCAGAATCATCCAACTGCGTCCCTCACGGGCAACGCCTCACTTTTCCAAATAGTATACCCTATCATCGGAATAATAAAAAACATAGTTAAAAGAGTTTAACGACAAAAGAGACTGTAAATCAGTATGTTAATATACCGATTTACAGTCTCTACTTTTCAATATACTACCACTGGTGTCCCAATGCTTATCGCATCATACAATTTTCCGGCAAAGTCATAGGGAAGATTTACACAGCCATGAGAACCGCCGGTTTTATAAATATCACCGCCGAACTTATTGCGCCAGGTCGCATCGTGCAGCCCCTGTCCATCCCAGTTAAATGGCATCCAGTAATGTACAAAGGAACGGTATCCCTGCACTGCCATCGTTCCCAGATAACGGTCACGCTGTTTTCCGTAAATCCGGTGAACCCCAACTGTGGTTTTCCGGTCTTTGGTGAGCTTTCCTGTCACCGTCTTCGAGTCAAGTTTCAATTTGCCATCTTTATAGAACCATACATGCTGCCTCTTAATGCTGATCTCGATGTAGGTATCTCCGATGTCATCCTCACCGTGCTGTGCTGCAATATTACGGTACACCGGCTCAACGGTTTTACTCTTCTTATTTTTCAAAAGTTTCTTTAACTGTTTAACCGTGTCGTCTTCATTGATCCACCATCCCATGATGCCTCCTTGAATCTTAACGGTGCCGTCCTTTGTCGTCTTAAACTTCCTGGTTTTTCCATATGTGTTATATTTACTGCTCATTTTACGCACAAAATTATTGACCCATTTGGTCTTTAGCTTAAGTACTGCGGTATCCGGATTGTATACCAGATATTTTTTTAATTTATCCCAGTCGATAACCTCGCTGTCTTCACCAAACTGATAGACGATCTTCATTCCTTTATAAGTAGAAATCTCTTCCACAGCCTTGACAATATTTTCACTCTCTTTTGTAAACTTAGGCTGAATGTAATAATCCTCCAGCTTATAATCCAATTTCAAGCCTGTATTAACGCCTTCTTTGATATTATGAATAAGTTCATCAAAATTTACCTGATCGCCAAACACCTCAGGCACAAGCTGAAATTCTTCGTCTATATATGCGTCCTTTGTCTTGGTGGTTTCTGCAGGAAGGGCACGCTGCAAAATGCTGCGCAGCTTCTCCTCATCCACCATAGACTGCGCCGGCTTTACCTGAAAATCCTTTTCCTGCCCCAGCAGATACTCCGTAAAAGTCAGGTTATCCTTGCACTCAACCACCTCGTCCTTGGAAAATTCACGGCTCACGGCATCCGATATGTCAATATCGTACACCTTTCCATCTTTTGAAAACTGAACGGTAAATCCCTTGGACTCATTCATAACAGCAACCGCTTCTTCCACTGTCAGAGAACTGACATCTGTATTGCTGATATAGGTCTTTCTTCCAAACTGACCGGAAAAATACTCCCGGCTATTAAAAAAGAATAATCCAACAAGGCATAAGAATGCTACACCCGCGATTATTCCAGTGAGTACTAAAACTTTCTTGTTCTTCATAACGAACATTTCCACCTTTCATATCCCTGTCT
>CANBKJ010000096.1 GCA_947369165.1 uncultured Lachnoclostridium sp. | reverse complement strand
AAATAACATCTTATTACCATATAAAAGGAGAGGGTAAAATATGAAAAAGCAAAAAAAAATAGGTAAGTTGCTTTCCATCTTTTTTTTGATGCTTGCTATTGTGGCAGGAATCACCGCGGAAGCAGCTCCCGCAGGTGCAGCGGGGAAAAAAGCAAAATTATCGATTAAGCTAAATAGTAAAAAGCTTTCCCTGAAGATCGGTTCACGTTATACTTTGAAGGCAAAGGTAAAACCTGCGAAAGCAAAAGTAACTTGGAAGTCTTCCAAAAAGAAAGTAGCTGTTGTTTCTTCCAAGGGAAAGATTACGCCGAAAAAGGCCGGAAAAACGACGATTACTGCGACAGTACGTTATAAAAAGATGACAAAAAAGGCATCTTGTAAAGTGACAGTGACAAAGCAAAAGAAACCAGTTGTACCGAAGCCTGCCCCAGTGAACACGGCAACTCCGACTCCACAGCAGAAGAGGGTAAATCAGATCGTGACAGAGAAAACTTCTTATACACTTGAGATAGGAAAAACCCTGGCACTGAATGCTTCTGTTTTACCAGCCGATGCTTCGAGTAAAGTGCTGACATATACCAGTGATAATACTTCTGTGGCATCGGTGGATGAGAAGGGAATAGTTCAGCCGTTCAAAGAAGGAACTGTTAATATTACGATCCGTACTACAGATGGCTCACAGGTAACGACGGTAGTTCAGGTAAAGGTGGTTGCCATGGTTACATCCGTTAAACAGGAAGAGGCGATCACTCTTAATGTCGGAGAAACCTATACTCTTGCGCCTCAGATAGCACCAGAAGGCGCCACATTACATAGCTGCAGCATCTCCAATACAAAGGATTATGTTGCTTCTGTCTCTGAAAATGGAAGTGTAACCGCAAAATATCCAGGTATAACGATGGTTACGGTGTCTTCCGCATTAAATCCGGAAGTAAACTGCCGGTTCCGAATTCAGGTGACAGATGATTTTACTGCTCCGGAGGGATTTGACAAGAAGGATGACAGTATTGCTCATGGTGAGCTGAAAAACTTCCAGTATCCTTCTGATTACCGTTCCAGTGGAAAAGCCCGCGCTCGTATCTGGCTGCCACCAGATTATGACGTAGATATAGAATATAATCTTCTGTTCTGTCTCCATGGTGGAAACGATGATGAGACCTACTGGACTTCTGACAAGGGAGGAACAAATGATGGATGCTCCGCAGATAAAGTATTGGATAATGCTTATGCACAGGGCCTGATGGAAGACACAATCGTTGTATTTACCAGTGGAGTGATTCCTTATGATTCCAGTAAAGAATATCCGAATATTGTGGAGAATCCGCTGCTCACAGATTTCTGGAAGAATCACTATCTGCTGGAATTTGAGATCATTAACAATCTGATGCCGTATATGGAAGAGAATTATTCCATTATGACGGGACCAGAGCACACAGGTATCTGTGGATTGTCTATGGGATGTGCCCAGACCATGGAGATCGGTTTGAAGCATCCGGATCTGTTCGGATATGTGGGATGCTATTCTGCCGGACCATTCGAGACAGATAACCAGCCTTTTGTGAAAAGTAAAGAGGATGCTGAATACCTGAATTCCAAATTGAAACTCCTTTTCTTCATAACTGGAGAAAATGATCACATGATGGATGACAGTATGCGCAACTTCGTGAAGACTTGTGACAGCTTTGATGTGAACCATGTCTTTTATGAGGTTCCTGGACGCGGTCACGATGATTTCTGCTGGGACCGCTGTCTGTATGCGTTTATCAAATATGCGTTTAAGTAATGTTAATAACTTTTTTTATCATGGATATTCTGGTAGGAGTGGAAAAGCTTCTGACATTCTTCCTGGGCTTCTGCTTTCATTTCAAGAAGTGAAGTTTTTCCTGCCAGATACTCATAGAACTTGTCGTCACGGAAACCAATTGAATCGGTATCAGTACGATCGCAGCCATAGTGTACGGTCTTGATGTTTGCCCAGAGGATACCGCCCAGACACATGGGGCATGGTTCTGCCGTGGTGTAGAGTTCGCAGCCAGAGAGATCATGAGTGCCGAGATTGTGGCAGGCATCCCGGATCGCTTCCATCTCGCCATGGCAGGTGGGATCTTTTTTAAGGAGGACCCGGTTGTGTCCTCTTCCCACAATTCTGCCATCCTTGACGACGACAGAGCCGAAGGGACCGCCGTGTCCGTTTTCGATGCCTTCATATGCTTCATTTAAAGCTTCTTTCATATAATCCATGATAAATATTCCTTTCTCTAAAATAAAGCAGTAATTCTGGTACGAGACCAGATTACTGCTTTATTTTTATGCGTATATTATTTTTTAGTAAATCTATCCTATTCGTACATTCGTTATAAGTATTTCTTTAGAACCTCTGCTTTATCCGTCTTTTCCCATGGAAGATCCAGATCACTGCGTCCAAAATGTCCGTAAGCAGCAGTCGCTTTATAAATTGGGCGCTGCAGATCCAGCATTTGTATGATACCGGCAGGTCGGAGATCAAAATTTTCTAATATGATATCTGCCAGTTTTTCTTCCGGAAGTTTACCAGTACCAAAGGTATCGATACGTACAGAAGTAGGAGAAGCGACTCCGATGGCATAGGAAAGCTGAATTTCTGCCCGGTCACAAAGTCCAGCAGCTACGAGATTCTTAGCCACATAGCGGGCTGCGTAAGCTGCGGAACGATCCACTTTTGTCGGATCCTTTCCAGAAAATGCGCCGCCGCCATGACGTGCCCATCCGCCATAAGTATCTACAATGATCTTACGTCCGGTCACTCCACTGTCGCCATTTGGTCCACCGATGACAAAACGTCCTGTAGGGTTGATATATATCTTGGTATCATCATCCAAAAGTTCCGCAGGTAAAATCGGATCAATCACATATGTACGGATATCCTTTTGAATCTGTTCCCAGGAGATATCTGCACTGTGCTGGCTGGAGATGACTACAGCATCGATACGGATCGGTTTTTCTTCTTTGTCATATTCCACTGTAACCTGAGATTTTCCGTCCGGTCGAAGATAAGGTAACGTACCATCCTTACGTACTTTTGTCAGCTGATGAGTCAGAAGATGTGCCAGATAGATCGGATATGGCATATATTCGTCGGTTTCGTTGGTGGCATAGCCAAACATCATGCCCTGGTCTCCGGCACCGATGGCGTCAAGTTCTGTATCTGTCAGTTTTGATTCCAGTGCTTTATCCACACCGAGAGCGATATCGGCCGACTGCTTGTCGATGGACACCATAACACCACAGGTAGAACCATCAAATCCCTTCGCGGAATCATCATAGCCTATTTCGTTAATTGTATTTCGGATAATACTCTGAAAATCCACCTGTGCAGAGGTAGTAATCTCACCCATAACCAGTACCAGTCCGGTAGTGATCGCTGTTTCGCAGGCAACTCGGCTCATGGGATCCTGTGCCAGTAAAGCATCCAAAATGGAGTCGGATATCTGGTCACATATTTTATCAGGATGTCCCTCTGTGACGGATTCAGAGGTAAATAGTATTTTGCTCATATTTAGTCCTCCTCGGTTTATGTTCAACTAACAAAAAGGTATCATTATGTTAGCTGGTATTCTATCTTTTAGAATACATCAATTCATGGGTTACGTCAAGGAAATACATGAAATTTAACAATGTTTGTAAATTGATGGCGCCGAACTAACTTTGCCCGTTGAAAAATTACTTATTCTGATGTATAATTTATATGTATCTGTAAAATGAAACTTTAGGAGGAAAGGCATTTGAGAGGGATAGTGACGAGAAAACGAATTGGTATTTTACTGATTCTGTCTATATTGCTCTGCGAGATATGTCTGAATGAACAACCATTCCGGACATATTTTTTTGCTGCTCCGGATTGTAAGATCAGTTCCAGTGTTCAGATACATAAAGAAAAAGGAGTAATCTGTGAACAGAGGCTCTCAGGGCGTACTGTTACAGGTGAAATACTCCGTCGCATGAACCGGCGAGTATCGGATTCTGTTTTCCGCAGATCTGCTGTCGGTTTTTCATTTGTGGATGATCTTCCACGATTGTTCCATTCCACAATTTATCTGCAGACGAGCCGGATCTCCCAACACACCAGTGGACATATGGAGATGATTCGCTGCATTTACCAAAAGGACGGTAAGAAACGAGTGTAAGAAGGAATTTAAACAGAATGATTGTAAAATATTTCCTATTTATGTAGGTGTTTTTTGCGTACAAAAAAAGGCCTTTTGGCAGATGGAGGATTCATATGTTTGAAATAATTACCATTGTTGTTGCGGTCATATTATTGATCGGAGCAACGATTTTCAGCTGGAGACTGGACAATACTGGTCCAGTTTTGAATGAGAAAAAAGAAAATAGCAGGGAGGATTAATTTTCATGGATAAAATATTTTTATATTTAATGGCATTCGTAGGCGGAGGACTTGGAATTGTGACAACGATTTATTTTCTTGCAGCTTTGTTCGGAGTTCTGGGACAGAAGATTTACCGGAAAATCAGATTTGGGACATCATTGTATGATTGATGCCTGAAAGAGGAATTTACATAGATTTAGAAAAAGGGAGATCTGTTGTACTTTAAAATATACAGCAGATCTCCCTTTTTTATCACTTGGATGGCGCTAACGCAGCGGTTCATTTCTGCGGAGTTTATTTTCTACTTTATTCTTATACATCATTTCATCACTCACCTTTATAAAGGTTTCCAGAGTATCTTCTTCCTCCGGGATTTTATACAAATAGCCCAGACTGGCATGAATAGGATATGGCTTTTTCTCTAACTGGTTAAACTTCTGCAGATAGCTTTCAAAGGCATCCATATGTTCAAGGCACTGTTCTTTCGGGATGTTATTGGCGAATATAACAAATTCATCGCCGCCGGTGCGGGCACCGGTAAATACAGGTTCACATGTATCCTGAATGGCATAGCGGATCTTTTTCAGAGCAAAATCCCCTTCCACATGACCATAAATGTCATTGATCTGCTTCATCCCATCCAGATCAATGATTGCCAGGAAAAAGGGGAGCTTTTGTCTCTTGGCATCGGCAAACTGCGTTGAAGCGCGGTTTTCAAAACCCCGCCGGTTATACATTCCTGTGAGGGCATCTCTGTCGTACATGTATTCCAGTTCTTCGATCAGAGTCTGCATTTTATGCTGATTCAGTACATCCTGGATCGCATTGCTGATATTGGTACTCCAGTCAAAGTATATATTTGCTGTGGTTTCCGGAGTATGGAACTGTATCGCTTCATAACCGAAAGTTTTATTTTCAAAATGCAGCGGTGCGAAATACCATGCCTGGGGTTTGTCGCTGGTCATTTCTGCCGGGAGAAGTTCATTCCGGGGAAAGGACATCCGGACAGGTCCTAAGGAATTGCAGTCCCGCATGGCAATGCGCAGCTCCATTTCCTCTGTATAATGGTTAAGCTTTTCCATTTTTTCAAGGTCCTTGCAGAGACACACACAGTAATCCTTAAATCCCTGGATATTAAAAATATATTCTGGTATCTTATCCGAAATTTCATTGATATTTCTGCATTCTCCCAGATGAATGGATAAAAAATTAAATTGAATCTTTCGGTTTCTCTCTATCTTCATTTCCTCAAACCAGTTACGTCTTGTGGCGATGACTTCTCTGTCGTTGATGCGCTGACAGCCACAGGATTCTCTCGTAAGTGGTGTTACATCAAAAAAGTAGTTCTCTGTCTGAAAAGGGTCTTTCTGTCTTTTATCAATGATTTCTACAGCCTTCATCCCCATCTCATAAAAGGGAACTTCCACCGTTGTAAGAGAGGGAGAAAAATACATAGTATCTTTTAAACCATCATATCCACTAACGCATATATCTTTTGGAATGTCATAGCCTAATTTTATGAGTTCACTCGCCACAGCGGCTGCCATATAGTCATTGGCACATATAATAGCCTGGGGGAGTTCACGTCCCTGAAGAAACCAATCACAGGCAGCGCTACCCTTATTTTTCCAGAAATCGCCGAAAAAGACCTGATGTTCATCCACAGGCACGTTATATTCCTCCATAATACGTCGAAAACAATTCAACCGTTCAATAGAATCCCAGCGTTCTTTTGGACCAGTCATAAAACAGAGGCGGGTAAATCCGTGAACATCAATAAAATGGCGAATTATACTTTCCATACAGGTCGTGTTATCCACAAGCAGATTGTTGGCACCCTCGATATTTTCACGGATACTGACGATCGGACACTGGCAGCGTTCCAGGGTATATTTGAGTACGTGTTCCCTGGTCTGAAGATTCTGGATCGTATCCAGAAGCAGAATCATGCCATCTAGAGCCTCATAGGGAGGGAGTTCATACATATAACAGTCTCCCTTAAAGTATTCCAGATTGTTGCCGTAGCTCCCATAGGAATTAAAGATGGCTACATTGTAGCCTAATTCTTCTGCAGCTTGAATGACTCCCTGGCACAGACGACTTGGACATTCGTTGAGTACGGCCTCGACCAATACACCGATTGTCTTTCGCTGATTTGAAAACATGGGTTGTTCTCCTTTCTGCTGTCGCGATATCTGTAAATTTTATTATACGTTCTTTTTCTATAGGATACAAGTATAAATTGACAAGAAAAAGTCTGTAATATATGATTTTTTTGTAACAAAGGGTAGTTATTCTGCATTAATAGACAGAACAACGAAGGGAGATAGATCCATGCATTCGATCGAGGCAATTTTCACAGAACATTCTAAAATGGTATACCGCTATCTGCTTTCACTTACCAAAGATCTGGCTGTGTGTCAGCATTTTTTCGTCAGCTCGTCCCAAAGATGATATCCAGAAGGTTTACATCAATGGGGATCTTATCTGGGAGAAAGAAGCGGGTGCCAGACTGGTACCATAGTGCTAAAATAAATAGACATTCCCATCCCTGGATGTTACAATGAAACTAATAGTTATAATAGAGAAAGACTAACTATTAAAAGTCAAGTCTAAAATGAACGTTTTTGAATGAATTGC
>CANBKJ010000095.1 GCA_947369165.1 uncultured Lachnoclostridium sp. | reverse complement strand
TATCAGATCATGGATCTGGCAAAGTTCCATTTTCATGATCTGAAAACCAGGTATTGCGATGGATACTGGGAAGTCTGGTTAGATCCTGCTAAGTGTCAGGGGGAAGGAGGTTCTTCCTATGAATAAATACGGCACCCGCATCAAAAATATAGAAGCCAGTACCTTACTGGAATACAACAGAGGCATACGAAACCACTATGAAGTAACCAATGCGATGTTTACCAATAGTCTGTTTTGCGATTATCTAAAAGAAAATGGACTGAAGCTTTTGAAAGATGAATCTACACGAGATATCATCTGTCTTGAATTTAACTTTGGCACTAGATCCTATGAACAGGAGATGGAACATCTGAAAAAAACAGCAAAAAAAGCACGACTGGAATATAAGGCGGCGAGATCTCAGAACAATTTAAATGAGATAGAGAAATCAATGAAAAAGCGCAGAAAAATTATGGAGTGCATCGCCTTTGCCAGAGAACACAAAGACAAGTTTGAAAAACTCTCCAAAGAAGAGATCAGAAGGCTATTTTACAACAATGGCGTGGATGTGGAATATATTTCACGAAAAAGGGATGGAAGCATAAAAAAACGTGAAGTGGTCCACTACCAAATGCTCTACCGCAGCACAGGAAAGGCGAAAAAAGGATCCTGCATGTTTATAAGGGATAAATTACATAAAAAAGCACAGAATTTTCTGTATATGGGGATCAAGTGCCCTGGAAATAACGCACAAATCCTTGAACTCAGCGCCTATGCCCCCCTGGTATCCAGCACCATCGTGGACCGCATCAGGATAAATCCCAGAAACATTCTAATTCTGGAGGACATTGATAAGTCCTTTATTACAAATGTGATCAGCATCGAAACAGATCAGGACAGGCACTGCCATGCCAGGCGCATCGATGACTATGAATTAAAAAATACCTTATTTGATGGACAGGCGTTGATTGACAGCAGTATTTTTCCTGAATGGGGAGAGGGCTACATTCTGTTACGACACCATTTCTGCAAAATGGCCGCCTTCTGCAGCAACATCCAGACTTTTTTTCAGGACTATTTTGGCGAGGGCTACCATGACGCCAAAGTAAAAGATATGTTTGGCAGGGAGCATTTTGTAAAAGATATCCAGGTCATCACCACCAACAATTCAATGAAATGGTTAAAGTTCAACAAATCCTATGATTACTGGTGCAAAAAGGTAGATGAAAACAAGGATATGTTTGGCATTGTAAAAACAGCACATAAAAGCAAACTGGGAGACCTGCAGAAAATGAGCTATCAGATGGTCAATTCCCTGGATGAGAGCATCATGGACAATGTGGTCAGGGAAAGCGTCAACTATGTGGAGAGATTAAAACAGGATGATGAATTTTTCCTGGAATATCTTCAGAAAAACAGCAATTTTTCCAATGATCATGAAGTATTAGCCGCCCTTTGCAGACAAAACAGGGAATTTACAAGAAGCGAGTACTTCAGGGAACGCAGGAAAGCAATCATAAAAACCTATGTCAGAAACATGAAAACAGGGAAGCTCATCCAGAATGCGGAAAACCTTGTTATCGTAGGGTCTCCCTATGCCATGCTGCTGTATGGCGCCACGGGAAATAAGGACAGCGTCAACGATGACATTACCTTTCAGACAGAAACGGGCACGATCCAGTGCTACACGGAACGATTTGGGGTGGACTGCCACCTGGCATTTTTCCGAAGTCCCTTCAACTCAAAAAACAATCTCACTTATTTACATAATACCAGCCATGAAAAACTGAAAAAATATTTCCGTTTTGGAAAGCTCATCCTCGCTGTCAATATGATCGGTACAGATTTCCAGGACAGAAACAACGGCTCAGACCAGGATTCCGATAGCGGCTACTGCACCGATCAGGCGGATATCGTAGAACATGCCAGAAAATGTTATGCCGATTATCCTACTATCGTGAACAACATCCCAAAGGAAAAAAATGTATACGGCAATACAATGGATGATTTTGCAAAACTTGACAGCCGCCTCGCAGGCTGCCAGAGAGATATCGGAGAGTCCAGCAACCTCGCCCAGATCGCCCAGACCTATGCCTGCAATTTCAGTGATCCCAAATACACGGACTATGTATGCATCCTGTCAGTGCTGGCCCAGGTGGCCATCGACAACGCCAAACGCTGCTTTGACATACAGCTTACCGAGGAAATTCAGCGGATCAAGGAGGATATGGATATCCAAAAACATAAATACCCAAACTTCTGGAGATTAATCCGCCAGAATACAAGCCCCGAAAAAATCAATCCCAGACTGCACTGCCCCATGAATTACCTGTACGATCTCAGATTAAACCGATTCCGCAATACTGCTGCCACTCTTCCCATGTCCTATTTTTACAAAAAATTTGAACTGGAAAAAGACAGGAGGAAATCAAAAAAAGTGGAGGAACTGATCGCCAGATACTCTCTTCAACTATATCAGTATAACGCAAGCAGTGAAAATATCTCCGACCGCTGTGATGACTACTTATTATTAAGAAAAGATTTTGAAGACATGGTCTCTGAGATCCGAAAAATATATTTATCGGATTCCTACATCGGCCTCATGTCCTGGCTGGTTGACCGGGCATTTCTCATAACCTGTAACGTAAACCGCAACAGGCAGTTAAAAAAACAATTGGATATGAACAAATCCCTCCTATTAAAAGTGCTATATCAGGTAAACAGCGGGAACTTATTAAAGATTTTCTCAAATCATTGCTGATTTTGATGTTTTTATGTACATTCAACGCCTGGATTATATCGAGAATGCCCGAAAATACGTTCTGTTTTAAAATCTGTTACGTGAACTATGAAGGGAAAAGAAGAGCTCTCTATCCCCCCTCTTGTACAACCAAATAGGAAAGGCTGGTGATTGCGACGCAGAACAACGATGAATTAAAAATATACCGGGGACAGGATTATATCGTATCAGACCACATTGTGATACATCAGGCGACACTGGAAGACATCTGCGAATACGGAGAACAGGAATACTATTCCATGGTCTATCAGCTGACCGCGACACCGCAATCCATGAAATACCAGTTGTGGAAAATGGGAGTTGACTACACAACCATATCTCCTTTTGAACTGTTTTACAGCATTCTATACAAATTATATCCACAGGAAAAGACTTCCATCCTGTTTGGCAGTCTGGATCTCACCCTGTTTGAGGTCATGCAGCACAGAGAAAATGAATCTGTGTTCTTATATCAGGAAATTGAAAACCAGCCTGTGGTCATAGATGAATCCACCTACAATACGATGATGGATTATTTATGCCAGGTCCATATGATTCAGAGGGATGAAAAAATGCCTGCCAATGAATCCACCAAAATGATCCTGATTGAAGATGCAAGAGATGATTATGAAAGAAATCAAAACAAGGAATACCATTCACAATTAAAAAATATGATTTCCGCCATGGTGAATTGTGAAGGTTTCAAATATAACCACTCTGAGGTTTGGAATATGAAAATCAATGCATTTATGGATTCTGTCAGACGGGTCTCAAAAATTAAAAATGCAAATTTACTATTACAGAGTGGATATTCCGGTTTCGGAATCAACCTCAAAGAAATATCCAACAAACAATTAGACTGGCTTGGAGAACTGGAATAAGTTTTCCGGTCCGTCTGAAAATATACAACTTTAAGGAGGAACTATCTATGTCTTTTAATCCAAATGAACTTATTCTTGAAAAAATCAGAGCCGTTGAGGAGTACGATCCTACTACAAAAGAGCTGACAGGCCGTTACACCCAGATCGAGGAGCCAAGCCTGAAAACATCCGCAGAGGGCACACAGGTGACCGATGCCATGGGTTCTGAGATCGTAACTTTCTACAATTCCCAGACCGGTACATTCAGCTTTACCAACAGTCTCTTCTCTCTTGACCTCGCCGCTTCGCAGCTAGGCGCGGAAAAGACAGTCGGAACTGCTGCTGAAAAGCTCACAGTCCCTGTATCTGAGACGCTGGATATCCATCCAGACGGTACCGTTGAGCTAACATACAAACCAGCCGGGCCAGCGGGGGCAGAGATTAAATATGTCAGGGTTATCAATAATAACAATACCTTTGGTGTTCAATACAATGTATCTGCCACTGCCGGAGATAAAAAGTTTACGATCGATGCAGAAAATAAAACCATCACCCTTCCTGCCGGTGTTACCGGACGCGCCTTCGTTCAGTATGAGAGAGAAAGCGAAAACGCGGTGATGATCACAAAGAAAACCGACGGTGTACCGGAAGTCAAATCCCTTCTGATCCATGCCATCTTCCACGATCCCTGCAATCCTAACCTGGTATATGCCGGTGTGATCTCTGTTCCGCGGGCACAGATCAATCCGGAAGCTGTAGAGATCAGTCTCTCTTCCGAGGGCAAGCATGCCGCTGAGTACAAACTCCAGAAACCTTACTGCGACAGCAATGCACGTCTGTTTGACATCATTGTTGCAGCAGAGGAAGAGGAAGAAAAGAAAAATGAAGAAACAAATGAAGGGACAGAAAACGAATAATCCCATTATGGCGGTTTGAAATACAACCGCCATTTTTTTCGAGGTGACAAAACATATGAGTGATAAAAAAATAAATGCCCACTGCGCCATCTGCGGCGCCGGTTATCATATATGCAACACATGCCGGCAGCAAAAATCCTTCAAGTCCTGGCGTGTGGTCACGGACACCGTGGAACATTACAAAATCTATATGGCAATTCATGGATATACTCTGACCCAGGATAAGGAAACGGCAAAAAGAGAATTGGAAAAATGTGACCTGTCCGGTCTGGAGGATTTCGATCCGCCTATAAGAGCTGTAATTCAGGAGATCTTATCAGAGGAACAAAACAACAGTCAGATGCCTCCGAAAAAGGAGCTGTGATACTATGAGTGAAATCTTACAAATGCTTCCGGTTCTTGCCGTTGCCGTGGGGATCAATATTGCCACCGGCATGTATTACAGCATCGGTAAACAGAAGATCCATTTTAACCTGACTACCCTGATTACCGGAATCGCAAAGGCATTGACCGTGGCGGTGACATTTATCGGTTCTGCTTTCTGTTTTGAGGCCGCTGACCTGTCTTCTATCGGCATAACCCCATCCTTTGCGATGACCTCGGCAATCCTGCTCTATGTAGGTAAAGCTCTGGGATCTCTGGGAAAAATCCTGGGCATCGAAACAAAATAAAAGTCAAACGAGGCGATATATATGGATATATTCAACAACTTATCTCACATAGATTTCTCTTTATTCTTACTTTCTGCTTTTATCATTATTTCCAGTATCATATTCGCCTGCGAAATCATAGAAAAATTTTCAAAACTCATCGGACGCCCTGTCAAATGGGTCCAAAACAAAGAAAAGGACCATCTCCTGCTCACAGAGAACACCCGGGAGTTAAACGAATTAAAAAGGGATGTAAAAAAATTGACAGAAATGTTTATCGACAAACAGATCGATGACATGCGATACGAAATACTCCATTTTGCCTCCGCCCTTTCTGGCGGAGGTGAATTCAGCAAAGAACCCTTTGATCACATTCTCAAAACCTATCAGAAATACGAGAAAATTTTAGAAGAAAACAACATGACCAACGGACAGGTACAGATGAGCATGGAAGTCATCAATGACATTTACAAGGAAAAACTAAAAAACGGATTTAATCGAGGTGAAACACTATGAAAATAGCATTAACCGTCGGTCACTCAAGGTTAAAAAATGGCTGTTATACCAGTGCAGACGGAAAAAAATATGGTGGCTGCAACGAATATAGATGGTGCCGGGCATTTTCCAAACAGGTAAAAACCGAACTGACAAAAATGGGACACAATGTAGACAGAATCCTGTGCCCGGAAAAAAAGTTTATCTCCAGTTCAGAAGAAAGAACTTATAAGTTAAACCAAATCAACAAAGGCATCTACGATCTTGTGATCGAGCTTCACCTGAACGCAGCCAGCCCTGCAGCTGAGGGCACGGAAGTTCTATATAAGTCAAATACGGGCAAAAAGTATGCCACTGCTGTCCAGAAGCAGCTGTCCTCTGTATTCAAGAATAGAGGAATCCTTCAGAGAGACAATCTCTATATACTAAACCAGACAAAGCCCCCTGCCATTCTGATCGAGACCTTTTTCTGCACAAGCAAGTCAGATTACAAGAAGGGAAAAGGTCTGGCAAACCGTAGAAAACTGGCGAAACTGATCGCCAGCGGAATTCAGAAAACAAAATAAGGTAAATAGTGTAAAAAATCACTCAAAAAAAGGAGATTATTATGGATATTACATTGACACTTGGAGAAGTATTAAATCTCAATCAGACCATAAAAACAATTATCGATGATAATAAAGCAAAAATAGATCCTCTGTTTAAATTCAAACTGCTGGGGATCATGAAATCCGCTGAGACCCATGTGGTAAACTTTGAGACAATACGAAATGAAAAAATCATGGAATACGGCAAAGAGGCTGATGATGGCAGCATTCAGATCCCAAAAGAGGATAAAGAAGCTGTCAAACAGTTTAACGACAGTTTGATTCAGATCATCAACAGCCAGGTAACCGTAAATGTAGACCTGTTAAAAGCAGCAGATGTATTCAATAAGGGCGTGAAGGCAGAACACCTGATAGGACTATATCCTATTATGGAAGAATAACCACAGGCTTCACCAAATTGTTTGTGCGCAGAATGCAGCACAGGAAGGAAGATTTTATGTTCAAAACTATTATGGAATATTTTAAATTGAGAAAATTGTACAAAGATTCAAAGAAAGTACTTATGGTCAATGCAGCAGAAGTGATCGCTTCGATCAAGAATATTACAGCCATCCTGGAACAGCTGATGGAAGCAGAAAAAGAGGGATGATCTATATAGTGGAAGTCGGCGCGCAGCTGGCTTCCAGATGTTTTTTTATGATTAGATCTAATTTCCAAAAGCTTTAATACTATTTTCTCTTTTCTTGTCCTTCAAATATGCAGATATGATAAACAATACAAAAAATGAATTTGGAATATAAATGACGCACTATCTATTTATTACTTCTTAATTTCAATATCTAAAATAAAAAGACACTGTATATCTCTATAC
>CANBKJ010000094.1 GCA_947369165.1 uncultured Lachnoclostridium sp. | reverse complement strand
CGTTATTACCACAACTATGAGTTGGCTTTATAGCATTAATTGTCAGTTCATCTTTTAATAAAACATCCATTGATACATGAAATAAATTTCCTAATATCAATAATTTTTCTGTTTCTGGCAATGCAATATCTGCTTCCCATTTGGAAATGGATTGTCTGCTTACATTGCAAATAGCAGCAAGTTCTTCTTGTGTCATTCCATTTAGTTTTCTTAATTCTATTATTTTTTCTGATAATTGCATATGGATACCCCCGAATGATATATTTTATTGTACATGATAATAAGCTGGTTTACCACCAATTTTAAAGTTCTTTTTGGCAACTTGAAGTTGCGAAGAAATTCTTGTAAAAGTTTCCTCCAGGAAAAGCCAATGCGTCTAATGCACATTGAGAGCAGGGAGTAGTTGGTCCGATTTGACCATGTTATATTATAAAAGGCCTCGGCCACCATTTCCAGCAATTGTGGAGTGGGGACCTTCGGCCTTATGTTTATCCGCAGGGGTGAGGAGAATTACAGAGGGTGACAAAAGGAAGCTGCTGTCAGGTACAACGAATATATGGGTTATTCTATATTCGTTGTATCCTCTATATCCTCTGTAGTTTCTGTATCCTCTAGATCTTCTGCAACTTCTGTATCTTCCTTTTTGGAGGATTTCTTTTTACTCCTTTTCTGCAGGAAAAGGACCAGAAGAAGAATGAGTACGATAATAATGACATAGGGTGAGACACGGATGGCGAAGAAAAGCATTGTCTCCATAAATAACAGAAAGTTTTTAAAGGTGTCCTTTATCGTGGCGCTCAGCCGCTGCATAAAAGTGTCTGTTTTTTCTGGTTCCTCTTCATATTTGTTTACTTCGCGGATCGTCAGTTCAATGGTGGAGTAGCTCACGTCAGTTTTGATCTCTTTCATCCGGGTTTTGATCTGGGCGATCTTGATCTGAAGTTCCGTCAGCTCTTTTTCAATGCTTATGGCATGGCTGTCATCGGTGATATCGGCGAGCATTTTGATATAGCGTTTCTCCTTTGCCTCGTAGATGTCCAGTGATGTGCCCAGATCGGTATATTCTTGATTCACATTTTCTACGTTGGATTCTTTTGAGCGGATATCACCAAGCTGTCCGGCACCAGAGAGGAACGTTTCATATTTATCCTGGGGAACCCGGACAGTTGCCTTATAGGTTTTCGTTTTTTCTGAATCCTCTATATAATATTCCTGGCCGGTTATTCCATCGGAATATCGTTCATTTTCTACAAAGCCGCCGGCGTTGTTCAGCATTTGACGGAATGTATTGACAGAAGTTTCATAATCCAGGGTATCGATCTTGAGAGTACAGGTATAGATCAACATCTCAGTATTGATTTGTGTTTCCGACTTCACAGCAGTTTCTTCGGTAGTTTTTTTTGTATTTTCTCCGGGATCTTCTCCGGTGGCTTCAGTCGCACCGGCGCCTTCTGACGACTCCGAATCCACCGCACTTTCATTCGCGGCAGGCTCAGATTGGTTATATAATTCAGAAGTGGATTGGGAGACGGAATTTTTGTCTCCGGATCCACAGCCACAGAATAACAGCAACGGGCACAGCATCAGCAGGATCCAGGAACAGATACTTTTTCTTGATTGTAAATTCATATGCAACATCCTCCTTTTTCTTCATTTTAACATAAAAAGGAAAAAAAGTATATTAAAAAACCTGTTACGATTGATTTACATCCATCGTAACAGGTAAAAGAATCAGATCAGGATCAGCCATAGACCTTTTCTACCAGGCTGGTATCGTCCATACCCTGGAAAGGAAGCGTGCCGTGAGCCTCGTAATATGCCCGCCATTCTTTCAGGTGCCGACGTCTTGATGCAATCTCATCCTCGACGTTGTCCTCATTTAATAGAACACCAAAACCTGCATATTTACAAGGTTTGCCCGCCATAGTATCGATCATGAGATCTCCGATCTCATAGTAGTAATGAGCGATATCATAGTAATTATATACGTTCATTGCCACGTCATTAAAGGTATTGAAACACCATACGTCTCCAGCGGTCTGCACCACCTGGCGCAGAAAATGATAGAAGCTGTCGCCTTCGTAGCCCATCATCTGGCCGGCAAAGACGGAGCCAAAAAAGACCTGGAATTCTACATTGTGCTTATCACACAAGTTTTTCATCCGCTTGAGGGAGGCGATGCACTGGCTGGTGACTTCGGATTTATCCTTTGTACCGTTTACCAGTGTCTTATAAAAAGCGTCTACCTTCTTTTTCATCAGGAAGTTAAAATATTCCTCTGTTCCCTTTTTTTCATTGAAATAATTGTAATATTTGGTGAGGTTCCGCTCTCCGGTTTCCAGGCAGGGATAACGCGGGGAGTCATCGGTGATCATATCAAAAGAAATCTCCAGATTCTTAAACAGGAAAGTCATATATTCTGCGATCTTTGAGTCACCGCTGAGCATCGCCGGAGTTTCGTAGATGGCGCCTCTGGATTCCCGGTCAAACTGCTTGATTTCGGAAGTCGAGATCTGGAGCAGGATTTTTTTAGCTTTCGTATTTTTCACGATATATTCGGTATAGGCTTCATAATCCTGAAAGTTTCCGGACATTACCCAGCAGTTGTAGTAATTATAGCCATCCAGCTCTTTCAGTTTCTCTGTGCGCAGTGCGCCGGCCTTGGAGCCGCCGATGAGATAAGCATCGTACCGGTCAGAAAAATGTTTGATGTGTTCTGCTTTCAGTTCCCGGAGATAGTCATTTTCATCTAATTCATAGCAGTCTCCGCCCTGACTCCGGAAATATCCATAGGGATCCACAAAATAGTTGATTCCCATGATCGTGGCCAGTGTAGCCAGGATGAGACAAAGAAAGCTGATACACCATTTTTTTGTCGTCATATTTTCCTCCAATCATATACGCCGGACCTTACTTTAAGTTTGCCGCATCTTTCGGGATATTGCTGGGATCGTCAAAATCAGCGAGAGGGATTGTACCAGTTTCTTTATAGTATTCCCGGATCTTATCGGTCTCTTTTTTGCGCAGCGCAATTTCAGAAGCTATGTTATCCGGTGTCAGATAGACGCCGAAGTTTTTGTGATCTGTCTCTTTGCCGCTCATGCGCTCGATCATCAGATCGCCCATTTCAAAGTAATAGTGACGTGCATTGTAATAGTTAAAAGGATTGTAAACCAGATCGTTATAATTGTTAAAGCACCAAAGCCCTCCGGTGATCTCTACCATCTGGGTGAGCCAGTTGTAGAAGCTGTTCCCCTCATAGCCCACCATTTCACCGATAAAAAGAGTACCTAAAAATACCTGGAGTTCCACATTGTTTTTATCGCAGAGCTTTTTGATGTCTTTCAGATAATTCAGATTGCTGTTTACCAGATCCGCTTTATCCTTTGTCCCTTTTATCAGGCGGGGCAGATAAGGATCTACCTGGGCTTTCATCAGGTAATTATAATAATCGGCTGTGTCATGGTGTTCCTTATAAAAGCTGTAATATTTGGTGAGATTCCGCTCTCCGGTCTGAAGTACAGGGTATACGGTCTCTTTGTTTGTGATGGTGTCGTAGCTCACCGAGAGATTTTTAAATAAAAATTTAAATACCTCTGCGGTCTTGCTCTCTCCACTCATAACCGCCGGAACCTCGTAGATATCTCCCTTCGCTTCCCGGTCGAACTGGGCGATCTCCGAGGTGGAGATATGGAGAAGGAGCTTCCTGGGGTGGGCTGTCTCGATGATGTATCTGGAATAATTGTAGTAGTCTTCAAAATTTCCCGACAGCAGCCAGCAGTTGTAATAGCGGCAACCGTCGATCTCAGAGAGCTTGTCGCTGTGGATCGCACCGGCTTTGGAACCGCCTACCAGGTAAGCGTCATAGTCCCCGGCGTGATATCTGATATGCTCTGCTTTCTGCTCTCTGAGGTAGTCCTCTTCGTCCATGGAGTAATTTTCCCCCTTCTGGGCTGAGAAATATCCATAGGGATCGATCCAGAAATTTGCGCCTGCAATAAAAAGAAGACTGAGTATTATGAGAAATACAAACCCGATGGTCCATTTTTTTGTCGTCATTTTCGTCATACCTTTCCATACTTATATAAACGTAGCTTAGAACTGGAAGTAAAGGAACTGAACGACCTTATCCATATTCAGGATACAGATGATCAGCAGTGCCGCCGCATACAGCAGATATTTCCAATTTGGCTTGAATTTCTCGGAAATCTTTGAGGTAGTGGGGCAGAACCAGCAGATGGCAAGTCCCACCACAGTGAGAAGACACATGTCCCAGTTGTCAACAAAGAGAGCTTTCAAAGTTGACAGGTGAAGGGTGGAGAAGTTTACCAGACCCTTCAGTACGTGCTTCGCGTTGGTAAAGGTATCGGATACAAACAGGATTCTGGTCAGCACCGCCAGAAGGAATGTCAGCGGCACACCGAGCCAGAGCGGGGTGTTCTTTTTTCTTTTATTCCGCCAGGAGGCGATACATACGAGAAATCCATTGACGATTCCCCAGACTACGAAAGTCCAGCCGGCACCATGCCAGAAACCGGATACGAAAAAGGTTACCATGGTAGCCACATAATAGTTTCTGTATTTGATGCCCTTACGGTATACATTACGGAATACATAGGCGCCCAGAAAACGAGAGAGAGTCATGTGCCATCTCTGCCAGTATTCCTGAAAATCCTTCGCCTTGTAAGGGGAATTGAAGTTCTGTGGGATCCGGATATTGAACATCCAGCCCAGCCCGATGGCCATATCAGCATAGCCGGACAGGTCAAAATAATAGGAAACAGTATATTCAATGGAGTGGAACCAGGACCGGATAATCGGAAGGTTGGCTGTCACATTGTCAAAAAAGCCCTGGGCGTCCGTAGTGAGCGGATCGGCGATCAGCATTTTCTTGGCGCAACCGATGGAAAAGATAAAAAGTCCCATTGCCACGTTGTCGAAGATCAATTTGTGGTTTTTTTTGTTCTCAAACTGCGGAACAACCTCTGCGTGATGAATGATCGGTCCCACGATCAGCTGTGGGAAAAAGGTGATAAACAGCAGATAATCCAGGACGTCATAGCTCTCGGTCTCACCCCGGAAGGAGTCCACGAGAAAGGCGATAAGCTGGAAGGTAAAGAAAGAAATACCGATGGGCAGTATGATGTGCTGCAATGGTATGTGGGTTCCGGCGACAAAGTTCACATTTTCGATGAAAAAGTCGGTGTATTTGTAATACCCCAGAAGCCCTACATTTGCCAGCACACCGGCGGTGAGAAGAAGCCCCCTCTCGATACGGTGTTCCGCGCCCTGCAGCTTGCCCAGTGTGTTTCCAACGACGTAGTTTCCTACGACACTTCCCAGAAAAAATGGGAAGAAGTCCGGGCTGCCCGCCGCATAGAAGTAGAAGGAAGCCAGTACGAGCCAGATCTTCGCCAGATTATGGTAGTGAAAGTGCTGCAGGAGAAAATAACCGCAAAACGTAATCGGCAGGAAGATCAGTATAAATTCGTATGTTGAAAAAATCATGATTATCTCCTTAAAGTTCTTTTACAATGGAATATTTCCGTGTTTTTTATGAATGCAGTTGATGGAGCGCTTGTCAGAGAGCATCATAATGTCGCCGTAGATGCGTTCCCTGGTCGCCTGGGGTTTGATGATCTCGTCTACATAACCGTGCATGGAAGCGATTCCCGGATTCATGAATTTTTCATTGTATTCGTCGATCTTTTCCTGGCGGAAGGCTGCTTTTTCGGCAGGATCCATATTTTTCATCTGCTTTCCATACAGGATATCAGCGGCTCCGTCGGCGCCCATAACGGCAATCTCTGCGGTAGGCCATGCGTAGACAAAATCGGAACGCAGGTGCTTGCTGCTCATGGCGATATAAGCACCACCGTAGGCTTTCCTCAGAATAATATTTATTTTTATCGTTGTTGCCTCAGAATATGCATAGAGAAGCTTCGCCCCGTGACGTATGATTCCCTTGTACTCCTGGTCCTTTCCGGGCAGGAAACCGGGGACGTCGGTCAGGGTGATGATCGGAATGTTGTAGGCATCGCAGTAGCGGATAAAACGAGCAGCTTTGTCACTGGAATCGCAGTCCAGCACGCCCGCCATGAAATTCGGCTGATTGGACACGATACCGATGCTCACGCCCTTGATCCGGCCAAAACCCACCACGACATTCTTCGCAAATTCTTCCTGAACCTCCACGAAGGAACCCTCATCCACGATGCCGCCAATGACGTCATGAATGTCATAGCCCTGATTGCTGTGCTCCGGGATCACGTGTTCCAGAGATTCATTGAACTGTAAGTTTTCATTATATTTTGGAAGTCTTGTCCCTTTTTTTGTATGAATGCAGCCATCCTCATAGCAGGGTGGAATCACAGCGATCAAATCCCTGACTTTCTGGAAACAGTCTTTCTCAGAGGGGGCGTGGAAGTGAGCCACACCGCTGCGCTGTGCGTGGACGCCGGCTCCGCCGAGACTGTCTGCGGTAATATCTTCGTTTGTGACGCTTTTGATAACTTTTGGTCCGGTCACGAACATCTGGCTGATGTTATCGATCACAAAAATAAAGTCAGTGATTCCCGGACTGTATACGGCTCCTCCGGCACAGTTTCCGGCGATAATGGAAATCTGAGGAATGTATCCGGATGCCATTGTATTATAATAGAAGATTTCACCATAGCCGGCAAGGGCGTTGACGCCTTCCTGGATCCTGGCTCCGCCGGAATCGTTGATCCCGATGATGGGACAGCGGTTTTCGATCGCCATCTTGATGGCATTGGCGATCTTTAAGCCGTGCTGCTTGCCGAGGGTGCCGCCGATTACGGTAAAGTCTTCCGAATAGATTACCACCTTCTGCCCGCCGATCGTTCCATAACCGGTGATGACACCGTCGTACGGAAACTGTCCTTTTTTAATATTGAAAGCATCCTCCAGATTGGTGATATTTGAACCAATTTCACGGAAGGAATCCTCATCCAGCAAAAAGCAGATTCGTTCGAGGGCATGCAATTTACCTAATTTGTGTTGTTTTTCCATGTTATACATGTTCATTTCTCCATTCTTTCTTGAAATTGCCTATGCTTAAAAATGGGCAATTTGCCATAATTACACAGATATAATCATATCACAAGAGCGGAATATGTCAATAGTTACCTTATTAAAGAGTTTTGAATTGTGCCTTTAGTTTATGTTTTTGGCTGCTTTGTCGAATTATGTCGAACGAAAGTTCCAGAAAATAGGAGAAAAAAC
>CANBKJ010000093.1 GCA_947369165.1 uncultured Lachnoclostridium sp. | reverse complement strand
ATGCCTGCACAAAGCCGTCATACTTATACCTTGAAAGCAGGAGTTTATCCCCATTTGCCATTCTTACCTCACTCCTGTCATAACTCTCCACATGAAAAAGGTTAATCAGGTATCCTCTGTGTATACGGTAAAACTGCCCTGCCAGTTCCTTTTCCAAATCTCCGATTCTCCCATAATATTCCAGCCTTCCTGTGCAGGCTTTGTTCCCACTCTTGAGATACAGCACAATATTATGGTTCCGGCTCTCCATATAATAAATATCATGATACGGTATGGCTTTGCTCCCTCCTGCATATTGAATGACAAGTTTCTTTCTGCGTTTCTCCGCCTCCAATGCAATCTGTCCAGACATAATTTGTCTTACTGCCCGACTGAACACCTCTGCAAATTTTTGTTCATCCACGGGTTTTACAAGATACTGGAATGCTCCCACATCAAATGCATCATAGACATATTTTTCATACCCCGTGACAAATATGATGATTGGCTGCCTGCAGGTATCCATACTCCGAATATGTCTTGCCAGTTCCATGCCATTCATTCTGGTATCTGGACTATCCATCTCTATGTCAAGAAACAGCAAATCATATTCTTTGCCTTCTGACAAATATTCGTCAGCAGAGGCATATTCCATAATACTGCATCCGTTATCCTGTTTTTTAATAAGTGAAATAAGATAAGCTCTTATATTTTTTTCATCATCGCATATTGCAATTTCTAACGTGTCCGTCACCTCCAGTCCTTAATTAACATATCGGAAAAAAATTGGAATTTCTAACGTCCATTTCGTGAATGGTTAATCTGGCGACGTGAATCGCAGGTTTTCTATTTTTAAAATCTAATATTTTCACCTTTCATCCGACAGCACCCACCCCCATAGAGACGACTGTTCCTGTCATAACCAATTTTTCCCTTAAATTCGCAATGATTCTATCATCTCATATGCGATGCTGATATCCGCTAACTCGTCTGGAAGTTCCGAACGAGAATGCCACTTCGCCTCTTCCAGTTCCTCCCTGTCAAGATGGATCGTATCCGGGCCTTCCAGAACTGCAGTATAGGCCACGATCATGGAATCTGAAAATCCCCACGGCTGGCTGCCAAAATATTTCAGCCCTTTGATGTGGATGCCCGTTTCTTCAAAAGCCTCCCTCACTGCCGCTTCCTCCAGTGTTTCCCCGACTTCAACAAACCCCGATATAAGGACCCACTCTGAAATGGAACGCCCGGCGTACTTTGTCATCAGAAGCTTATCCCCATTGGTGACCACCACCATGACCACCGGGGCAATGCAGGGATATACCATGTTTCCACACTCCGGACAGACAAGTGCTCTCTGCCCTGTTCTTCTTTTCATCACACTGCCACACCTGCCGCAATATTTGTTTCTTACATACCAATGCCCTAAATGCAGAGCCGTGATCCCGGCAAAATATACCCAGCCCGGCAGTATACGCCTTAATTCCCGGAAGGACGGGAGGCTCAATCCCCCATCCTCCCCTGTCCGTAGAAGCACTTCCCCATCCCGGAATGAAAAAAAGCAGTCCTCCGGCGCCGGGATCAACTCACGGTATGCAGTGTCCAGCCTGGCAGGGGAGATATCCTGTATCATCTTCCCCTCCCCTTACAGGTGCCGCAGGTTCTCACGGTATCTCCGCAGTTCCTTCTCGTCCACCGAGCCGATGACCTCATCCAGCCATTCTAACATCTTTTTCCTGTCTTTTGGAAGATGCCCTGCCACATTGATGCAGTTCGATGCCCCCATCGTTGCAAAACAGGTGTCAATGTCAAGGCTGCTTATCAGCATCCTCAGTTCGTACAGCTTTTCTATCTCCGATTCCTCCGTCCAGTTCCCGGCCTGGATCTCCTGGTACAGCTCCGAAGATGGGTAGATCGTCAGCATGGATGAAACTATGATCTTGGGGTGGAGCTGGTTGAACACCTCCGCCGTGTTCCGCTCGGCCATCTCCAGATAGTCCCCCCACAGTATTTCCGCATATATTCACGATGACCTTCGTGTCAAACTGTCTGAGGAAAGGGAGGTCCCTCTCTATAAAGACATCGACTCCCGGATTCTGCAGCCCCACCGCGTTTATCATTCCGCTGGCTGTCTCCATGATCCTTGGGGCCGGGTTCCCTTCCCACGGGATACAGGACACGCCCTTCGTGACCACTGCCCCCAGCTGGTTCAGATCCACGAACCCGCTATATCCACTGATGTGTCTATCCTGTCCGCCTCCTTTCTTGAACCACATTATAACAATTATCCATGAAAAGAAAAGTACTATCTTTTTTCATTTATAGTACTTTAAATGATACTGGTATCAAAAAATATAGTACCTTGCAAAGTGGGAAATGATATAGTATAATGCCCCCAAAAGGAGGGAGGCACATGAGCAATATGAAGTCACCGCTGCCGCAGTGCGCAGCTATGGTAAGGATACAGAACATCCTGAGCGGGAAATGGAAGATAACGATATTATGGTACATTGCAGAATATGAAGTGCAGAGGTTCGGGGAACTCAGAAGAAGGCTTGGAGACATCACACAGTCCACCCTTACCAAGCAGCTCCGTGAGCTGGAACAGGATGGCTTCATCTCCCGCTACATCTACCAGGAGGTGCCGCCAAAGGTGGAATACTCCCTGACTGACCTGGGGGAAAGTTTTATCCCCATACTAAAGGACATGAAACAATGGAGTGACACGCATTTGATGTGATGCTGCAAAGATGGAAAAGGGTGAAAGAATGAAAAAGAGATTTTCGTCACAGCATTTAGCTGCATCCTGCACGACAGCCGCCATCCCGCCTGCGTTTTCCGGGCTCCGTATCGCACAGGTATCCGACCTGTATAATACCGAATTTGGGCTATGGTCAGCACAAAGTTAGGGAACCTGTCCGGCGGTGAAAGCGGCTATACGATCCGGGCTTTTTCTTCTGCCCTGAAGATGCCAGTTTTAGGTTGTCATGGCATGGACGTCATAATTTTATCTATAGCGTTTCATAGGAAACCAGTTCTTCCATCGGGATACGGGTCTGTACATGCCGTTCCGGGTCAGCCGTTTCTTCGTCCGAATATCCAATGGCAAGGATATTGACCGGCTCCAGTCCATCCGGCAGGCCGAACTCCCTGCGTATCACGTCCGGCTTGAAATAGCATATCCAGACAGAACCAAGCCCTAACTCCGTGGCCTGCAGCATCATGTGGTCTGTCAGGATGGAGGCATCTATATCCCCGGTCTGCTTTTCATCAAACGGACGCACCCACGCCTTGCCGTGGTCAGCACAGACGATGATTGCAAGGGGCGCACCATAAAGGTTTGCGCCTTTCCCTATCTTCCCAAGTCCCTCACTGCTCTGCACAGCGATCAGGCGGACAGGCTGGAGGTTGGCCGCTGTCGGAGCCACATGGGCGGCTTCCAGAATCTTCTGCAGCTTTTCTTCCTCCACCTTCCTGTCCTGATAGCCCCGGACGGAATATCGTTTCTTTGCAATTTCAATCAAATTCATAGTGGATAATCCTCTCTTTCTGTTATATACTGAACGTGTTTACCAACCGTTACCCTATATTTTAACAGAATAGGGACTATCCGCAAGAATGCACTTTTTGGGTAGATACTTCCCAAAAAGATAGCCATCAAACGCTGTCACGCTTCGCGAGCCAGCTTATTGAATAAAAAAGGAGCTGATACAGACAATGAAGTATTCAAAAGACCAGTTCAACTGCCCGGTGGAAGCCACGCTGTTTTTGATCAGCGGGAAATATAAACCGCTCATCCTCTGGTATCTGATAGAAAAACCCCTCCACTACATGGAACTTCAGCGCATGATCCCAAAGGCGACGCCAAAGATGCTGTCACAACAGCTGCATGACCTGGAGGAATGCGGGATGATACACCGGGAAGTCATCCCCGACAAACCGCCCAGAACCATATACTCGCTTACCCCGTTCGGGCGGAGCATCATCCCAGTACTAGACGCCATGTGTAACTGGGGCGCAAATTTTTTAGACGGGTTGGATATCCAGCCACCATGCTGCACAAAAAAATCAGCAGGAGAACCGTGAATGGTTTTCCTGCTGATACAGACTATTATAAACCGTTCGCACTCTTTCTAATGTAAAAATGCCCTAAAAACACAAGAAAATAATGTATCTTTCAATGCTATGTAGTGCTGGAAGGCCATGTTTACAGACTTTGTGGGCTTTCCGTGTTTGAATTTGCCGGGACTAAGACACCTTGGGTTGCCAGGGTTACCGCTCCGAATTTTTATGATAAATTTGTTAACTATCATATAATATTCTGTTGCATTTGTAACTCTTTCTCCATTTTTTTATGCCCAGATATACCTCTACACCATCCTTTACTGCAAAGGGACAGACACCGCCCACCGCATGGCCTGCCAATGTTCCACCTCGTCCAGTGAAAGCATTTTTGCTTTTTTCCAAACTTTTCCTTATGTTTTGGATTGTCATTTTTCACATCCCCTGCCACAGCAGCATACTGTCCTGAAACATGACCTCCACTTTCCCCATATCTTTCAGCCATGACAAGTAAGAACGTACCGTACTGCCCACCAAGACATACTGTTCAAAATTCATAACGAGCCCATATCCTTTGAACACTTCCTGTAAAATCCGCTCAAAAATTATCGGCTCTTTACAGATGGACAAAATCCTCTCCGCTATACGATGTACCTTTTCCCGATTATACCGGACAAGTTCCTTCATATCCGAAGCTGCCTCTGCATGAGCCGGAATGAACATGGCTGCTTCCATTCTCTCCACCATATCCAGTGTTTCTAGATAAGCATCTACATCATAAATAAAAGATACTGTATATTTATCCAGCGTTTCCCGGCTGCTGATACAATCTCCAAGGAAAACTACCCCGTCTGGCATACGGAAACCTGCCATGTCAAAAAAATGCCCCGGCAACGGTATCACTTCAATCTCCTTTGGGAACCCTGCATCGGAAAAATCCACCACCTCACTTCCCTGTGCCATCAGGAACTTATGACGCAAGTCCTTACATGGATAGCCGCCATAAAGAAACGAAGGTTCCAGCACCGGATACTTTGTAAATGCAGCCTCAATACCCCTGGAATAAATCTTACATCCAGTCTGCCCCTGCAGGTAACGGTTGCCGCCAATATGGTCCGCATTGGAATGGGTATTCAAAATCGCATTCAGATGCCATCCGTTCCTGTCAAGAATCTGCCTTGCCTTCCTCCCCGCATCCTTGTCATTCCCGCTGTCAACCAGATAGACATTATCCTTATCCGGGACGTAAATTCCTATCTTTGCCGGAGCATTTATATAGTAACATTTTTCACTAACCTGTTTCAGCTCATACATTTTACCAATCCTCCCATGTTTTTTGGGGAGGATTTCCCTCCCATGTTTTTTGGGAAAACTAAATTTCCCCCCTTTTAATTAGCCGGATAAAAAATTACATTATAAACAGTACATACTTCATCCGAAATATTGTGGTATGATGGGCTTGCTTACATCTGTCATTTCCGATACGGCATCCAGAGTCAGTCCCCTTGTTTTCCGTATCTCTTTCAGACGTTCGCCTATCTGCAGTGAATTTTTCTCCATAAATCCTCCTGTATGTTATTACACATTTTATACCATTATAACATATAGACTGCCCGAAGAAAAGACCTAAAGGAGTGATCCTCTGGTGTCATTTCCTTGCTTATTAAAATAAAAGAAACAACTTCATTTATTCATCGGATTTTGCATGTTATCGGTACTCCTTGCATTATAATAGGCTGAAATTTTATTCTCAAGACATGTTCTTTCCTTAGAATAATTTCAGCCTATTTGTATTACTTTCGTTTGTTTCTATTTGTAACTCATCTATTGGTTTTATCGCCGCCATAAGCATCATGTGGTCAGTCAGAATGGAGGCCTCAATATCAGTTGTTACCATACCGTCAAATGGGCGTTTCCACGCCTTGCTTTTATCTGCACATACCACAACCGCTACCGGGGCACCACCTCATCTTTTGTTCTCGGCAACAGTCGATTATCTTCTGATAATCTCAGGAAGGGCGCATAGGCAACTTCCCACGGATATCCATCCGGATCCAGAAAATATCCTGAGTACCCATCGCATCCTCCCCAGTCCTTCCACTGTGGTTTCTGCCAGCTTGTTGCACCAGCTTTTACTGCCGCCCCAAACAATTCGTCTACTTCTTGTGCACTGCTGCCGTTAATGGCGAGGGTAAATCCCCGATACTGTGTTTTGGGTGTCACTTCCATCCCGGCATCGTGCCCAAGGAAATCATAGGGGACGAGTCCCAACACAATATTGTCGGCAAGCATATAGGTACAGATTCCAGGATCTGACTCCGGTGAACATTCCCATCCAAGGGCTTCATAGAAGCGAATTGACTGTTCCAGATCATCCACTCCAAGGGTGATGATCGAAATACTTTTTGCTCTTGCCATTACATTCTCCTTTCTGCTTTCTCAAACGGACACTTTATATTCGCAGCCTGGCGGCGCTAATCTGAACCCGCCGCCAGGCTGCCCTGGTCTCTAACACTCATCTTTTAACTCTTTAATCTTTGACCTCAACGCCGGAATATCATCATGGAGTTTCAATACGGTGCTTCCTACAAATACACCGTCTGCCCCTGCCTCTTTCGCCATAGAAACATCTTCTGGCTGATAGATTCCTACACCACAGTAGATTGGCCTTGTAATGCCGCGGCTTCTTAAGTACTGGATGCAGTCTTTCAGTTCTGGATAGTCCGGGTTGACATATCCTGTCGTTGGTTTCGCCTGAAGATAAACAAATCCATTGGAGCGGATGGCAGATTCTACTTCTGTTTCATCCAAGTAATACTGCACATAACAGCTCACACGAATGCCGGCTTCAATCAGTTTATTTTTAATGGTTTCGTCTTCCAGACCGACTAAAATTAAGTCCTTGAATTCATGTTCCAGGCAAAATTTCTCGAACACCTCGTATCCCATTTTTTTGATTGTATTTTCATAGGACAAAAGAATAAAAGATGTGTTTGGGTTGTTTTTCTTCGCCTTCACCATTCCGTCCATGTATTTCTGGAAATCGCTGCAATTTTCCAGCGCTTTCGCCATCCTTCCGGAGATCAGCTCACTTTCCAGATACGGATCCTCGGAAGGAAAGTCGATTTCGATGACATCACAGCCGGCCTCAGAATAAATTTGCGCCATTTTAATGCTGCTTTCTATAGTTGGATATCCATTCGATAAATAACATATAAGTTTCATTTTTATAATCCACCTTTCTGCGAAAGGCACCAATGCGTCATGAAACATG
>CANBKJ010000092.1 GCA_947369165.1 uncultured Lachnoclostridium sp. | reverse complement strand
CTATTGTACGAATTTTCCTTTTATTATCTAATATTATTTTTTCCTTGCATCTTTTGCACTCATATACACTGTTTTTTTGCCGTAGTTCTCTAGTGTAAATCTTATCTAAATATTTACATTCCTCTGGAACTATTGTTTTTATATCTTCACCACTTTGCAGAACCATCATTTGGCTAATATTTGCCAATAACGAAGCCCCTTCATATTCATTGAATGCATTATAAATATCTGTCAAAGCAAATCCAAGATTTAATATTACTTCTTGAACCTTTTTCATTTCATCAATAGGCTTATGCCCATAAGAAAGAAATACTCGTAAGCCTTTTTCATTTTTCAGGGCACTTACTCCTCTAGATAAAAATAATGACAATCCTTCTGTCGTATACGGTGGGTCTGTAAAAAAACAATCAAAACTATTGGCATAACCTATTGGCAATGGTTCTCTTAAATCTATTTTCAAACATTCGATTGGTAAACCATATTGTTCAGCAAGCATAGATATATATCGTATATAACGTTCATCAACATCAAACACGCATATCTTTTTTTTATTCGCCTCTTTATCATAATACAACTCATTCAGTAAAAAACCAATTGCAACACTAATTAAATCATCATCTCCTACACATAATATATTCTTTCCAATTAATGATTGATTCTCCAAACACAGCATTGCTCGTTTAAACGCTGTGTTCACTGTACATTTGGCTTGATCTATTGTCACATCAACTTGTGGCCTATTTTCATATATAAAAGCGTATTTTTTTGATAATTTATAAATTAAATCTACTCTCTGTTTTTCATCTTTAAGTAATTTCTTATATAACTCAATATCTAATCCAGAATATCCCAATTCATGTTCAACAAAGTCTAAGCCCTGATTTGTTAACTGTATTCCTTTGTTTTGCTCTAAAATCCCTAAACAAATGAATTCTTTCTTAATAGCAGTAACGACTGGTATAGGTAACGTACATCGAAATGCTAATTCTTTATTTGAAATCTTTCCTTCAAAATATATGATAGATAAAATTTTTTCTAATACGCTTCTTCCTTCTTTTAATCTGACACGTTCCTTCACTATTCCGATATAATCCTCTTTCATTATTGTCTCCCTCTACATCATCTCTATAACATATATGTTAATTTTATACAAAATATATTTTAGTAATTTTAACATTTTTCCAACTTTTAGTCAAGTTTGGGGAATGCATTTCAGCTTTGAAAGGTAAATGACTTATTTTTTAAGAGAGCCAGCTCTCAGCAAATGGGAGATGCCGTACACAGGCTCCGTTTCCAGCACAGCATCAAAAGCCTTATCCGTCATATCTACGCTGATTATGACAAGCGCCTTGGCACCTATAAGGTACAGTTCGTCCTGATTATGGCATTCACATCAGCGTCGGCAGAGTGTACCGCCTGATGAACAGCCTCACAGGATGCCCCAAACCTTGTATGGATCAGTGATTTTACATACATTGAAGCTAGTGGGAAGTGGTATTACCTGTGCGTGGTCATTGACCTGCTTTCCGGAAGGCTTATAAAACCAGAAATGCCCCTTACGGGCTCATGTTCCACTTTGACCAAAGGACTACCCTTTTGACAATGCTGTCTGCGAATGCTTCTTCAAATATCTCAAAAAGGATGAGACCAACCGCCGCATCTACCATACTTTTGAAGAACTAAAGCTTTCCATTTTTGAATACATAGAGGGATTTTGTAACTCTAAGCGTCCCCATGCATCGTTGAATTACATGACACCGAATGAAATGGAAACTGCTTACTGGGAGGGTATTCATAGTTTTAATCTCCCCTACGCTCAGCCCCCCTCAGTTCTCGGACAACTATCCTATGTAATAAACCCAATTTCCGCACAGTGTTACTACCAAAAAAATCCGGGAGCCGAACAATTTCTCAAACTATCCAAGCTCCCGGAAATTATATTGTCATTATAACAGACAACGTATTTACATAATAATCTTCTTCGGACATTTCTCAGCGCATTTACCACAGTTCTGACATTTCTCCGGATCAATGACCGCCAGGTTATTTTCCAGCGTAACCGCTCCGAATTCACACTGTTTCACGCAGAGTCCGCAACCGATACATCCAGACTTACACACGCTCATTACGTCTTTGCCCTTATCGTGGGAATTACACTGCACCTGATATTTGGTGTCGTATGGCTCCAGGGAAATCACGGAATTCGGACAGGTGTCCACACATTTTCCGCAGGCCACACATTTTTCTTTATCCACCACAGCGATGCCGTCCTGGATCGAGAGCGCGCCGAACTGACAGGCCGCCACACAGGAGCCAAGTCCAAGACAGCCATAGGTACAGGACTTGTCGCCGCGTCCTGGTACCATTACCGCCTGACGGCAGTCCTGGGCGCCAATGTAATTATATTTCACGGAAGCCTGCTCACAGGTTCCTGCACAGCGCACCTTCGCCACCATTTTCACGGCAGTTCCCGCCTCTACACCGAGGATCGTTCCAATCTTTTCTGCCACCGGGGCTCCGCCTACAGGACAGCCGTTTACTTCCGCTGTACCGGCGACGATCGCCTCTGCCAGACCATCACACCCCGGAAATCCACAGCCTCCACAGTTATTGCCCGGAAGACATTCTCTAACCTGTTCTACCCGCTCATCCACTTCTACGGAGAAAAATTTTCCAGCCACGCCCAGAAGAAGGCCGATAGCGATACCAAGCACTCCAAGGAGTACCACTGATATTATGATCGTATTCATATGAGTGCCCTCCTTTTATCAAAAGCCGACGCCGCCAAAGCCACAGAACGCAATCGCCATCAAACCAGCGGTGATCAGAACGATCGGTGTGCCTTTGAAGACCTCAGGAATATTACTGTTTTCAAGTTTCTCACGAATACCTGCCATCAGAACAATGGCGATCAGGAATCCAATGGATGCGCCGATACCGTTGATCACACTCTCCAGCACATTGTATTCGTTCTGTACGCTGAGAAGCGCCACACCAAGTACAGCACAGTTCGTAGTGATCAGAGGAAGGTACACACCCAGGGATTTGTAAAGCGCCGGCATTTTCTTTTTCAGCACCATCTCCACAAACTGTACCAGGGCAGCGATCACGAGGATAAATACGATGGTATTCAGGTATTCCAGCTCAAAAGGTACCAGAAGATAATTATACAACAGACTGGTACAAAGGGATGCGATGGTGATTACAAAAAGTACGGCACCACCCATTCCTGCCGCTGTCTCCACTTTCTTGCTGACGCCGAGGAACGGGCAGATACCCATAAACTGGCTTAGCACGAAGTTGTTTACGAGAGCAGCGGTAAAGAGAATTGTAAATATACTCATTCTTTTTCATCCTCCTCTCTGCTGGCAGCCGCCTCCTCAGGAGCTTTCCCGCAGGTTTCCACATGACCTGCACAGGCTGCACAGTTACCGGTGCAGGAGATCTCCTCTGCCTCCGGTGTATTGGTAGCGCATGGCATCTTCAGTCTGTTCTGAAGGGCTGTCAGCCCGGCAAGTACGAAAAATGCTCCCGGCGCCATGACGAACATCGCAATATGAAAATCATCCGGAATAAATTCAAACCCAAAGACTGCACCACTTCCAAGAATCTCGCGGAAAATACCGATGCAGGTAAGACCCAGGGTAAATCCGAGTCCCATGCCCACTCCGTCCAGGGCAGACAGCATTACTGGACTCTTAGAAGCATAGGCCTCCGCACGGCCCAGAATGATACAGTTTACCACGATCAGCGGAATGTATACACCCAGGGCACTGTCCAAAAATGGCAGATATGCCTTCAAAAGCAGCTGCACGATCGTCACAAAGGACGCGATCACTACGATGAACGCAGGGATACGAACCCGGTCCGGAATCACTTTACGCAGCGCCGAGATCATCATATTGGAGAGGATAAGCACTACTGTTGTAGACAATCCCATACCAATGGCGTTTACTGCACTGGATGTAACAGCAAGTGTTGGACACATTCCCAGCATCATGACAAAGGTCGGGTTTTCTTTGATGATTCCGTTCTGAAGCCGTTCTGTGTATTTACTCATCCCTGAACACCCCCTTCTTTATCATATAAGAGAATTCCTTTTACTGCATTGGTAATGGCACGTGAGGTTACCGTCGCACCAGACATCGCCTCAATCTGCCCTTTGGCATCCTTCGGTGTCGTTCCCGCTTTAAAATACATGGGCAGACTATCCGAAGACGGATACTGGATTCCCTTTTCAAAACTAAATTTAGATTTAAATTCATCACTGGTACAGTTGGCGCCAAGACCAGCTGTCTCCGACTGATTTGTAATCTCGATTCCTGTAACGACACCGCCACAGACTCCCATTACGAAGGAGATGCTCCCGCCATATCCTTTTTTCGCATCCGCGATATAGACATGACCCACATCCTGGCCATCCGCCTGAATCTTTTTCACCGTGGATACCACAACATGCTTTGAGTAGGAATCCCCGGATTCTTCCTCTACTTTACCTTCTGAAGAAGATTTATCAATCACGTGTTCCTGGAGAAATTTATTGGCTTTCTCTGCTGCGTCCTCCGCATCATCAGCCACCTTCAATTCCATCCCGGCAGCCACCTTTTCCACTGCCTTTAATACGACCTCACAGGCTTCATTATCGGTCTTGGCCTGGGCATTCTCGATGGGCTTTTTCGTCACCGTGTACACACCAGCAAGAATCCCGCCAAGTATCAGGGTAATTAAACAAAGGATTACGGCATCAACCACAAATGAACGCTCTTTCTTTTCACTACTCATTCCCTTTGCCCTCCTTTCCAAATGCCTTTGGAATGGTAACCATCTCGATCAACGGTACAAACAGGTTACCGATGATGATCGCAAATGACACACCCTCTGCGGACTCTCCAAAGAAACGGAACAATCCGGTCAGAAGTCCCAGAAGAACAGCATATATGATCTTTCCTTTATCAGTGATGGGGCTGGTCACATAATCCGTGGCCATAAAGAATGCACCCAGCATGAGACCACCGCCGCATACCTCATAAAATACCGGCATGTAAGCATCTTTTGCCACACAGACATAGATAAAGTTAAATACTACAAAGGTTCCAATATAGATCACCGGAATCTTCCAGTCGATGATCTTCTTTACAATCAGATAAATACCGCCGATCAAAAGGGCGAGAACAGAGGTCTCACCAATGGTTCCCCAGGTAGTTCCGAGAAACATATCCTTGAGACTTGCCGCCACGTCGGCGCCGCCAGCTGCTTCTTTTACCTGCATCAGCGGCGTGGCGCTGGAAGCAGCATCCAGTGTCGCCTGATATCCACCCCAGACTGCATTTCCTTTGGGGATGGCAAAACTGTTTGTCATGGCACTGCTGAAGGAAAGCATCAGAAAACATCTCGCACCCAGCGCCGGGTTCATAAAGTTCTGTCCCAGGCCGCCAAACAGCTGTTTTACGATAATAATGGCAAACACGCCTCCCAGAACACACATCCAGAGCGGTAGGGTTGCCGGCAGATTCAGCGCCAGTAACAGACCTGTGAGCAGGGCGCTGAAATCACTGGTAGTAACCTGCTGCTTCATACATCTCTGCCATATGTATTCTGCAAGTATTGCACTTACACACGTCGTCAATATTACAAGTACCGCTCTCACACCAAAGTTGGCAACACCTACCAGCGTCGCCGGTACAAGAGCAATCACAACATCTCTCATGATTGATTTTGTTGAAGATTTATCACGGACATGAGGAGATGATGATACATTCAATAACTTATCCATTCTTTACCTCCATTCTCCGCAGACTATTTATTTTTACGGGCATTATCCATAACAGCCCGTCTCGCCTGCTTAAATGCCTGAGTGAGTCTCCTCTTTGCCGGGCACACATAAGTACAGGTTCCACATTCATAACACTCCATACCATTTAACTTTTCAAACAGAGCCAGATCTGACCGCTCTGCTGCCTCTGCCATTTTCTGCGGCACCAGATGGCTTGGACAAACCGTGGCACAGCGCCCGCACCGAATACAATTTGTCGGCTCGCATGCCGCCACCTCATCCTTTGACATGGCAAGGATCGAAGAGCTGGTCTTGGTTATCGGGACATTCAGGTCATACATCGCCATTCCCATCATCGGACCACCGGAGATGATCTTTTCTGCTCCAGCTTCCACCAGTCCGCCAGCTTCTTCCAGAAGTTCCGCATGGCTCATTCCAAACTTCACTTCATAGTTCTGAGGCTCCGCCATGGCGTCCCCTGTCAATGTCATGACACGGCTCATAGACGGCGTACATTTGCAAACGGCGTCATAAACGGCTAATACGGTCTGCACGTTATCTACAACACATCCCGCATCCGCTGGAAGCATTTTGGAATAAATCTTTCTTCCTGTGGTCACATAGATCACCTGGCGCTCTGCACCCTGTGGATATTTGGTCTTCAGAGTTTTTACCGTGATCTGGTTATCATCCTGAGTCAGATATTCAAGCTTGGCAATTGCCTCTGGTTTATTGTCCTCAATGGCAATGATTCCCTGTGCATGGTCAAACAGCCTCAGAAGCACCTTAAGTCCTGTGATAAGCTGTTCTGGCTTTTCCAGCATCAGCCGGTAGTCAGAAGTCAGATACGGTTCACATTCTGCTCCGTTGATGATCACATATTCGATCTCATCCTCATTCTTCGGTGTCACCTTGACATTGGTAGGGAAACCGGCGCCTCCCATACCGACGATACCGGCATCTTTGATGATCTGACGGATCTCCTCTTTGGAAAGAGCAGTATAATCCCTGTCCTCCCCCAATCCATCGATCCCCTGATATTCGCCATCGTTTTCAATAACGACACAGGTTGTCTTTGCGCCGGACACAGTCAGTCTCGGTTCGATCTTAGTAACTTTTCCGGATACAGAACTCACGATATTAGCGGAGATAAATCCGCCTGCCTCACCGATCACCTGTCCCATCTTCACCGTATCTCCAACAGATACCGTAGGTGTTGCAGGGGCTCCGATATGCTGGCTCATTGGAAAAACGAGTTCGTCCTTAGGCAGCAGGCTCTTAATCGGAAGATCCATACTGAGCTCTTTTCCCTCATATGGATGTGTTCCCCCTCTAAAGGTTGAATTTCCCAAGTAAATCCCCCTCCTTTATAATTTTCTTAAATTTATTTATATTTTGATAAATTCTATCATAGCACTTTTTTCGACAAAAAACAAGAAAGGAAATCACGAAGTCAATTCCTTTTTTCCCCAAAAGCTGTAACCTGCTGACGGAAATCTGCTATCCCATAAAAAAAGTGCGGCTGAAAAACGCGCACCTCTGAAGAATCACAAGTGATTCTTCGCTCCGCATTTCGAGAACTTT
>CANBKJ010000091.1 GCA_947369165.1 uncultured Lachnoclostridium sp. | reverse complement strand
GCTTTGGCTGAGGAACTAACCGGAAAGAAATATTTCACTGTTCAGCCAAGAAAGCTCGATTTCGCCTGCGGCTGCATCTCGCTTTGGCTGAGCGCCATATACAAGAGGAGGGGACTGACTGTTTGCAAGCATGCTTGCACAGTCAGTCCCCTCCTCTTGTGCATGGCTGAACAGTGAAAAAGTACTTGACCTGTCGTAGTAGTTGTGATACGATATAACTACGACAGACGTACTACGATAATCGTGGTATAGAAATATAATATAAAGAGAGGAGGCGCGGGCAGGAGAATATGCCTGGAAAGTTATGATTAGCAGTGATGTGATCCGAGGGTATAATGATACCATTATTTTATATCTTCTGAAGCAGGAACCGTCCTACGGTTATGAAATTTCCAAACAGATCCGGCAGATTTCAGAAGAAAAGTATGTTATAAAGGAAACTACGCTGTATTCTGCATTTACGAGAATGGAGAAAAATGGATATATTGAGTCTTTCTTTGGCAATGAGACCGGGGGAAAGCGAAGGACATATTACCGTATCACGGAGGAAGGACTTCAATATTATCAAGAAAAATGCGAAGAATGGGCAGTGACGAAGGAAGTAATTGACAAATTTGTGCGATAAAATAAGTTCAAACGGACTTAAAATAAGTTTTAGCGAACTTATTGGCAGGTTGCCCACGCGACTTGGTTTGTGCAAAAAGCACGCACAAAAATTGCGTTAAAATGAATGGAGGATATTATGGAAGCGATTAGGGAATATCTCAATAATCTGTTTATGAGTCTGCCGGAGACGCCGGAGGTGCTCCGGGCGAAGGCGGAGCTTCTTGAGATGATGGAGGACAAATACGAGGAGCTGATTCAAGAAGGCAAAACGGAGAAGGAAGCCATTGGTACAGTGATCTCAGAGTTTGGCAATCTGGAAGAACTGGCAGAGGAGCTTGGGATTGATATTTATTTAAAGAAAGAAACAAAAGATAACGAAACAAAAGATCCGGGAACGAATAAGGAAGAATCCGGGGCGGAGCCAAAGAATAGTGCGTCTGCCAGGACAGAGAAGACCAGGACGGTGTACTGCTGGGGGCTTGAAGAGGCGAGAGATTATGTATCCTATGCATGGAAGCATGCACAATATATTGCCGTAGCGGTATTTCTTTGCATTTGTGCGCCTTATGTGGATTGTATCATGGACGGTGCCTACGCGCAGGGTTACATTTCTCCTATGATCAGAAATATAATAGGAAGCAGTGGTCTTTTTGGCATGGTAGCGATCGCAGTTGCCTTTTTCTGTGGGGCTTCAGGGCTGAAGAAAAGATATGGAAAGCTGTCCAAGTACTGTGTACTGCTGGATGAAAAGGCAGGCAGATATGTGGGACAGAAGCAGGCAAAAGATGCCCAGAGCAGACTGACGATGCGCATCGTGGGAATCAGTCTCTGCATTTTGAGTGTTGTGCCTTCCAGTGTAAATTATTTTACCAATTTATTTTTAAAAGAGATTTTTGACAGTAGTGTGCTGCCGATCGCAGGTGTGGGAGTTCTTTTCCTGGTTCTGTCGGCAAGTGTAGGGAACCGATATGAAGAATTAGACAAAGCAGTAAAAAATGCCGGAAAGGTACAGGGAAAAACTTTTCAAGGGGCGGTGTGGGAGAGTGCACCCAGAAAAGGAATGTCTCCCGCTGTTATACTAATCCTCGTCTTTATAGGATTTGTTGTACTTGGAGGAAATCTTCTGGGAAGTCTGTTTTTTGGAGCAAATTTAAAATATGAAGAGATAAGTTCAGTCAAAGAATACGACTATGCAGATATACGGTCATTGTCAGTGGATATGGATGCAGGAAACGTTGAGATCCGAAAAAGTGAAAATGCAGGAGAGGAGAAGCTTCGTGTGGAATACAGCGGGGATTCCAGCCGCAAGCCCCAGGTAACGTGCTCAGGCGGCAGGCTGCAGATCAAAGAACCAGGAAGATTTCGGTGGTTCAACTTTGACCTCAGTTTTTTCCGCCGGGGATTCTGGGAGCGTAAGCTGATCATTTGGGTGCCAGAGAATCTGAAAGATCTGGATGTTCAGATTGATTCAGATGCCGGCAGTGTCATCTGTTCTGATATTTTCCTGAAAAACCTGACAGCGGATGTGGACGCCGGACAGCTGGAAGTTGATGGGTGTACGGTTACCGGGGAAGCATCGCTGGATGTGGATGCCGGCAGCGCCGACATAAATAATGCATCCTTTGGGGTTCTCAAAGGGGATGTGGACATGGGAGATATCAACTGTCATTTATCAAGTGGAATCCTTGCCGGTTATACGATGGATCTGGATGTAGATATGGGGGATATTACCATCAATGGAGAAAATAAGGGTGGTTCCTATAAGCAGACTGCTGCTCCAGATCATAGCGGAGGTGGTCAGCCGCCTCGGATCCAGCTGGAAGTCGACATGGGAAATATTGAGATTGAAGCTCCTGTGCAGTAACAATTTTTAGAAATGATGATTGGAGGATCATAATGAAAAAAGACAATGTGTTTTGGGGAGTGGTACTGATACTTGCAGCGGTGTATATCATCATAAACAGTTTCGGTTTTATGCCGGATGTAAGTGTGGTGCGTCTGGGAGTGGCGGTGATCTGTGGAGTAGTATTTTTTAAGTCTTTGGCGGGACTGGAATTTGGCGGGATGCTGTTTTCCCTCGCAATACTTCTCATCCTTTTTGATGACCAGCTGGGGATCACAGCGATCACTCCCTGGCCGGTGCTGATGGCTGCTTTGTTGGGCAGTATCGGATTGAACATGATATTTGGAAACCGCGTCACGGAATTAAAAAAAAGTAATCATGGTCCGGTAGAGTTTAAAGAAGCAGACTATGTGTCGGGAGATGATATCCGCATCGGCGGGATGTTTGGTGCTTATAAGAAAAACATTTCCTCTGATAATTTTACGAAAGCCAGTGTAAGCTGCAGGTTTGGCGGTATGGAGATCAGTTTTGACGATGCTGTAATTCAGAACGGCAGGGCAGTGGTACAGCTGAACATATCGTTTTCCGGAGTGGAATTTTACATTCCCCAGTCCTGGAAAGTGGAAAATCATACGCAGGGGATGTGCGGTGGGTTTCATGAACACCGCTCCCACAGCAGTAATGAGGGGCCGACGATTGTATTTGAGGGAAATGTAACATTTTCCGGTGTGGAGGTCTACCGGATCTGATCACCTGCATGGATTTTCATTTGTTCTTTGGATAACAGTGTAACAGGAAGATATATGTTTAAATATTGTCTTACTTGGATGGGGCTGTCAGAATCGCTGATCTGACAGCCCTTTCTTAGAGAGAAATTGCATTTATGAAGAAATTATGATAGAATAAGTTCTAACGAACTTATCCGCGAGTTTTTGCAAAAATCGGGATTTGTAGAAAGCTTGCACAGAAATTGTTGCATTATTAATAATTTTCTTTCAATCCCAGTAGAATTACAACATTTCCCTTGACTTTTCCCAGTAAACTGTGGTATCCTATTCTAGCGATGAAATGGAACAAAATGTTCCCTAGGTCTTTTTTTTTATGCCTAAATTTTAACAAGAATAAAACAGAAATCACGGAGGTGACGTAATGCGTACTAAAATTACTTTGGAATGTACAGAATGCAAACAGCGCAACTACAACATGACCAAAGACAAGAAGAACCATCCGGACAGAATGGAAACAAAAAAATATTGTAGATTTTGTAAAACACACACATTGCACAAAGAGACGAAGTAATTGTTTCGTGTGATGTTATGGAAAGGATGTGTGTCGCATGAGCGAAGCAGAAAAGACTTCGAAAAAGGGCAGCTTCTTCAAACATGTCAAGGCTGAGTTTAAGAGATGTACATGGCCCAAAAGAGATGAACTTATTCGTCAGTCTTCATTAGTAATCGTAGTTTCAGTGATTCTCGGATGTGTGATCGCAGGGATCGACTGGTTGATTCGTATGGGGATGCAGGTCATTGGACTTTGATTAGATGGAGGGTGCTATGACGGAAGAGGCAAAATGGTATGTAGTGCATACTTATTCCGGTTACGAGAATAAGGTGAAGGTAGATATTGAGAAAACGATTGAAAATCGTAATCTTCAGGATCAGATCCTTGAGGTTATGGTGCCGATGCAGACAGTTGTAGAGGACAAGAACGGTGAGAAGAAACAGGTTCAGAAGAAAATGTTTCCCGCATACGTTCTGCTCAATATGATCATGAATGACGAGACCTGGTATGTAGTCCGCAACACGCGGGGTGTGACAGGATTCGTCGGGCCAGGATCCAAACCGGTACCGCTGACAGAAGAAGAGATCGCCAATATGGGATTTCTGGCACAGGCGGAGGAGGCACCATACAGCATTGGAGACCATGTTGTGGTTACCAAAGGTGTGTGGCAGGATACCCACGGTGTCGTTCAGGAGGTACACCCGGCAAAACAGATGGTCGTTATCGAGATCGATATGTTTGGGCGTGGAACACCGGTAGAGATCGATTTCTCAGAATTAGAAAAGCTATAAAACAGGAGGAAACTTGAAATGGCTAAGAAAGTTGAAGGATATATCAAATTACAGATCCCAGCTGGAAAAGCAACACCGGCGCCACCGGTTGGTCCGGCACTTGGACAGCATGGAGTAAATATCGTAGAGTTTACAAAGCAGTTTAATGCGAAGACAGCAGGACAGGAAGGAATGATCATTCCGGTTGTCATTACTGTATATGCAGACAGAAGTTTCAGCTTCATCACGAAAACTCCGCCGGCAGCAGTTCTTCTTAAGAAGGCATGCAAGATTGATTCCGGTTCTGGAGTACCAAATAAGCAGAAAGTGGCTTCTATCTCCAAGGAAGAGATCCAGAAGATCGCTGAGCTTAAAATGCCGGATCTGAATGCAGGCAGTCTGGAAGCTGCCATGAGCATGATTGCCGGAACTGCAAGAAGTATGGGAATCACAGTAGAAGAATAAAACAGATATAAAATTTAGACATCGCAAAAGACTTATGTCATTTGAACGTTGTGGGAGATTTGTTCGCTAATACCACCAGGAGGTTTTTATCATGAAAAGAGGTAAAAAGTATTTAGAAGCTGCAAAGTTGGTCGACAGAACTGTGCAGTATGAGCCGGAAGAGGCTATTGACCTTGTAAAGAAAACAGCAGTTGCAAAATTCGATGAAACGATTGAAGCGCATATTCGTCTCGGTGTAGACGGACGTCATGCAGACCAGCAGGTTCGTGGTGCGGTAGTACTGCCTCACGGAACCGGTAAAAAAGTTCGCGTTCTCGTATTCGCTAAGGGCGATAAGCTGTCAGAGGCAGAAGCAGCAGGAGCTGATTTTGTCGGTGGCGAAGAGCTTATTCCGAAGATCCAGAACGACGGATGGTTAGAGTTTGATGTTGTAGTCGCTACCCCTGATATGATGGGTGTTGTTGGTCGTCTGGGACGTGTCCTGGGACCAAAGGGCTTGATGCCAAACCCAAAAGCAGGAACCGTTACAATGGATGTTACAAAGGCTGTTAATGATATCAAAGCAGGTAAGATCGAGTATCGTCTGGACAAAGCAAACATTATTCATGTTCCAGTTGGAAAGGCTTCCTTTACAGCGGAGCAGTTGAACGACAACTTCAATACGCTGATGGATGCAATCATCAAGGCGAAACCTTCCAGCGCGAAGGGACAGTACTTGAGAAGTGTAACCGTGACCAGTACAATGGGACCTGGCGTGAAGGTAAATACCGCAAAGCTTGCATAATTCGGACGGATTAATAAGTTTATTGGCGCAAATTGGCGCCAGAAAGGTCGGGAAAAAGAATTTAATTCCTTTCTTGACATCAATTATATATTTGTGTTATTATATCATTTGTTAATAACTGCCGTAGACAGTAAGTAAAGAGAAATCTTTGTAAGAGCGCAGGCCGCTTACCGAGGAGTAAAAGGATGAAATTATATTCGCCCTCTCTTTGTCTTGGCAAAGAGAGGCGTTTTTTGTTTTGCTACAGAGACTTGCTGTGACGAAAGAAAGTAAGGCGAAGGCGGCAATATAGAATCATCTCCTTTCAGGCAGAAAAAATCTATAAGGAGGTAATAACCAATGGCGAAAGTCGAATTAAAACAGCCGATCGTTGAGGAAATCAAAGGTTACGCAGCCGATGCAAAGGCAGCAGTGCTTGTTGATTATCGTGGACTTACGGTAGAGCAGGACACAAGACTTCGTAAGCAGCTCAGAGAAGCAGGTGTGGTATACAAGGTATACAAGAACACAATGCTTGTTCGTGCATTTGAAGGCACAGATTTTGCACAGTTGGAAAAGGATCTGGAAGGACCTACAGCGATTGCATTTTCATCAGAGGATGAAACAGCACCGGCAAGAATTTTGAATGATTTCGCGAAGGAAGCAGAAGCTCTCCAGTTCAAGAGTGGTATCGTAGCTGGAACATACTATGATGAGGCGGGGATGCAGGCACTTGCTAAGATTCCGTCAAGGGATGTGCTTATTTCCAAACTTCTTGGAAGTATGCAGTCACCTGTTACCAATCTTGCCCGCGTACTGAATCAGATCGCAGAGAATGGCGGAGCGTCCGCAGAGGCAGAGGCTGCTCCGGAAGCTGCCGAGGCAGCAGAACCAGCAGCAGAGTAAGCTGGTAAATATAGAATAATAAAAAAATAAAATGGAGGAATTTAAAATGACTACTCAGGAATTTATTGATGCTATCAAAGAGATGAGCGTATTAGAGTTAAATGATCTTGTAAAAGCATGTGAAGAGGAATTTGGTGTTTCTGCAGCAGCAGGTGTTGTTGTGGCAGCAGCAGGTGACGGTGCAGCAGCAGGCGGCGCTGAGAAAGATGAGTTCGATGTAGAGCTTACAGAAGTTGGACCAAACAAAGTTAAGGTTATCAAAGTAGTACGTGAGGTAACTGGTCTTGGACTGAAAGAAGCAAAAGAAGTTGTAGACGGTGCTCCTAAGGTTGTTAAGGAAGCTGCAGCAAAAGAAGAGGCTGAGGATATCAAGGCTAAGCTTGAGGCTGAGGGCGCAAAAGTTACATTGAAATAATTCCCAAAGTACAGACCAAACAGGCGGGTATACTGCTTGAAAATAAAGAGTCCATTTTAGATGCATGGCATTTAAAATGGACTCTTTTTGTGTGCAATTATGGTTTGTCGAATTGTGTCGAAATAAGACGAAGGATTGTACTTGAAAGGGATATTTTAAAATGATATGATAAATATCAATACAATAAAAAAAGTACCAATTGGAGAGGAGAAAATGTATGCCAATTTTAAACCAGCCATTTCAGGGGCAGCTTGGTGACATTTTAATATCTAAATTATCAGAAGATTATACATCAATTACAATTTTCTCTGCTTTTGCT
>CANBKJ010000090.1 GCA_947369165.1 uncultured Lachnoclostridium sp. | reverse complement strand
ACCCCCTAAGTAGATTTTGGTTATTTGCCTTGTCTACTTAAGGGGTATCATATCATCTTGTAATGGCTCTTTTTCCTTAAACATGAAGCGCCATTTGTTTGACGGCGCCGATTTGTGCCACCAGACATATTTAAATTCAGGAGTAAAAAAATTTGACATATTTTTACCCATTTTTTACCATAGAATGGACAAGATATGGGTATACTATATACCACATACAATATAAGGTCAAAATTGAGACTAAAAAGATGTAGAATAAGGAAGAAAAATGATTTGCGCCGCGTGTTTTAGCGATGGACGTATCAGAACGGAGGTTGATATGGGGATCATGAAATTTATGCCGCCTGCACTTCGGGTAGAATATATGGCAAGACGGGGAATCCCATTTACGAAAGGTTACGATGTCAAATTTGATAAAGACTATGAGACAAAATCTAAGGATTATATTCGTTATCAGTCGGTAAAGAAAAATAAGTTTCGCATTGAGACCGATATAAAACAAGAAAAGGGAATGGCTGTCCGGACACAGGAGAGAGAACAGGAACTGATCGAGACATTTAAAAAGGAGCGGTTTTCCTTTGAAGAACCGGGTATTTTTCTGAATCCATACGGACTTACGCCACTCTGCGCGTATCTATTCTTTTATACAGAGGAAGAATGCAGCGTTCGCTTTTGTGTGGAGGGAAAAACCAAGGATGCCCGCATCACAGATCATGCTAAGGCGCTCTGCAAGTGGCACCGGGTACCTGTTTACGGTTTGTATCCCGACATGGAAAATACGGTGTTTCTGGAGCTGATTAATAAAGATGATCAGGTGGTGGGAAAGAATAGGATTCACATCCAGACAAAACCACTTCCAAAGTCCATGCAGGATCCAGTGCAGGTGGAAAAACGTACTGAGGCTTCGGCCATGAAACTAATCTTTGTGGCGGGGAAAAGCACAGTGTATCCTTTTGCTTTTGATGAGTACGGTGATGTGCGCTATATTATGACGTTCCGTCCCAGGGGCTATGGTTATTTTCCGCTGGCGAACGGAAGATTTATCGTAATGGAGCGTCAGGCGCTGGTTCCCACCTATTTGATCCCCCATTCCACACAGATGTATGAGATGGACTGGCTGGGCAGAGTGTACCGGACCTATTATGTTCCCAATGGAATTCACCATGATGTCTGCGAGATGACGCCAGGGGGTAATCTTCTGGTGGTGAGCAATTCCCAGTGCGGACATGTGGAGGACTGCATTGCGGAAATAAACCGCCAGAATGGAAGGATAGAAAAGTTTTTGGATCTTCGTGAAGTGTTGAAGACTGCTTACCGCGACCGTACCAACTGGATCCATATCAATTCGCTGGAATATGATCCGAAGACAGGGTATGTTGTATTTTCGGCCAGAAACCTTCATAGTATCCTGTGTATCGACTGGAAGACGAATAAACTGCAGTGGATCCTTGGGGAAAAGAATTTCTGGAACAAGACGCCCTGGGCTTACAAGCTGCTCAAGACGCCCAAGGGAATGCCCTGGCATTTCCAGCAGCATTCGGTGAAACGGATCCACGCAGATCTGGACGGGAACCCGGATACCATTCATCTGATTCTCTTTGATAACCACTGGAATCTGAGGCGGAAGATTCCGGCGTATGACCAGGATGAAAAGTCTTATGTCACCATATACACCATCGATGAAAGAAGGGAAACGGCGAAGATCGAAAAACGATTTGGCGGGATCAAATCCAAGATTACCTCAAATGGTATTCTCAAACCGGAAGAGAGGCGGCTCTTTTACATGGGAGGCTTTCTGGCGTATCCAGAAGAAAATGAGGGATGGTGCGGCAGGATCAGTGAGTTTGATTATGATACGGAAGAGGAGTTGAACCGATACCGGCTCCGCTACTATTTTTTCCGTGCTTTTGAAATGAAGCCGAATATGGCGGATCTGGCTTCGGCGATGGATCTGTATGAGGAGCCCTGTGTCGGTTATCTCCAGCCCTTTGAAGTGCTGGAAGAGGAGATGGTGATTCCGGAGAAAATGGTAGAGGAGGCCCCGCTGGTATGCCAGGAAGAGCGGGTTCGGCTTCAGATCGAGGATGGAAATCTCTGGGTTAAGTCGAGAGATCATCTGGTGAGCCGGGTATTTATGCTTGGGGACAAAAAAAGTTATGTAAAAGATTTCCGGGAACCAGAGCAGGAACAGGATCTGGCTGCCGAGATGGAATATTTTCTTTCGATTCCGCTTTACAGTTTGTCTCAGGGAGAGTATACTATAGCAGTGGAGTTTAAAGGCGAACTCTATAATACCGGAAAAATGATCAAAATCAATTAACACGAGGAGAGATAAGATGAAAAGAAAAGTACTGATAGCGGGAGCTGTGGCGGCGCTGGGGATCGTACTGGGTACGGCTGCCAATGCAGATCGTTCACAGGCTGCTGCAAAATATACCATTTCTAAATCGACAAAGCCTTATAATAGTTCTTATCGAAGGTTGAAAAGCTATAATAGTAAGACCAAACATTATTATACGATCAAATCTTACCTGGAGCGCCTTAAGAGCAAGGGGGGAGGTACTCTGGTTCTGAAAAAAGGAACTTACAAGGTATGTTCTACGCTTGTAGTTCCATCTAACGTAACAATTCAGTTAAAAAATGGGGCCAAGATAAAGAAAACCTATGTGACGGGAAGTTCCTCCCTGAAACCTTCCAAAACCTTGTTTAAGCTCAGTGATTCCAAGGCAAAAAATTATAAAGGAACCAAAAAAGTAACCATCACCGGCGGTAAGAATGCCACCATTGATATGGGGAAGGTACCGAATGCCATTGGAATTGATCTTAGCAATAATTATTATGTCACTGTCTCTGGTATCAAATTCCGTGGAAAAAAGGGCGGTACATACATGAATATTGCCGGAAGCAAGAGAGTCCGGGTGGAGAAATGTACCTTTGCGGAAGGAGAAAAGAAATCCGGAGATAAATACAAAACTGCATTGACCATTAATTCAGTTGGGGCAGTTCCCTGTGAAAATGTAAAGATTTTGTCCAATACCTTTACCGGACTGGAAAATGGAATTGCTTCCACAAAATATAAAAAGGCGAAATATTCAACGAAAATAGCCATACAGAAAAATACCTTTACGGATATGGAAAACTCTGCTGTGCTGGGAAAGATGTGGAATGCACCGGTTATTTCCAATAACACGGTAAAACGTAAAGACAATACGATTTCAGCGGCGACGGCATTTAAGCTGTACAGCATGACAGAACCCTCTATAACAGGAAATAAGATCAGTAGCTGCCGTTACCCGATCTCTTTTAACCGCTCATCCAGTATCAACAATGTGGTTTCAGGGGCAAAGATCGAGCAGATGAAAAATAATACAGTAAGCAATCTAGGACATTATTATGTACTGTACAAAAATGGATCTACTTCCAGACTGCTGTATTTCCAGACAAAAGAAGACAATAACTTCACAGTTTCCCCGAATTCCAAGCCTTACCGGGAACACTATGATGACCAGTCGGCATACACGGCAAATGGTGGTCAGACGAAGACCTATTTTATGCTTCGCTCTTATATGGAGCAGTTGGAATACGCAGGCGGCGGTACCATTACGCTGACAGCCGGAACCTATACCCTCAGCCATTCCGTATGTATTCCTTCCAATGTAACGGTGAATCTTTCCGATGGGGTAAAGGTGCAGAAGGTAAAGGCGGTAAATACCAATCTTGCTACCAACAAGACGATGTTTGAGATCGTTCCTCCTTCCAAAGAGGGAGTAAAGAATTCTGTGGGCGGTTACAATGGTTCCCAGAACGTGACGATTCAGGGAACAGGTTCAGCGGTGATCGACTGTGACAATGTGGTCAATGCCATGGCAGTGGTAATGGGACATGCCCGCAATGTGAACATTCGCAACATTGCATTTACCAATGAGTATGGCTCACACTTTATCGAGTTGAATTCATCCCAGAATGTTAATATTGAGAATTGTTCCTTTACGGATTTCCGGATCTATGACAATAAGAGCCACAAAGAGGCGATCAATATAGATACCACGGATTCTAATAACAACGGATTTAATTATGAGTGGTCCAACCACGACCGCACGGCGTGTGACACGGTGAAGATCAACAATTGTATCTTTACCAATATGGGCGTGGCAGTGGGAAGCCACACTTACTCTGTAACTACGGCAAACCAGCAGATCTACCATGAAGATGTGACGATCCAGAACTGTAAGACCAACCAGACCTACAATGCAGCAATCCGGATCATGAACTGGCGAAATGCTGTGATCAAAGATAATTCATTTCTTGGTGTCCAGGGACTGGAAGACAATAAAGGAAATGGATATGCGTGTATTCTTGTCAAAGGAGCTGTAAATCCTACGATCACAAACAATACGTTCAGTAAGGGGGGGACTCGTAAGAACTGTGCGGTCCGCATCGATATGAGAACATCTGCCTCGGTAGAGGCTGCTGTGAATGCCGGATATGCGGATACTGTTTGTGAGATCTCCGAGCAAAATCTTCTGGATCTGAAAAACAATACCGTTCTTGAAGGATGCTATAAATATTTCAGGGTCGTGTATGAAGACGGAACCTATAAACCGAAGGAAGAGTGCATGTTCAATAATTCGTCTGCTGCTGGTGAGGGTGAGGATACAAGTACAGATGATAAGATAACAGAGGATTGATCTTCTGACTGAAACTGAAAATTGATCACACCATAATAAAATATGGGTGAAGTGTATAGAGTAAATGTGGGGTTGCCGATTGACAATCCCACATTCCTACGTTATAATGAAATGATGTAGAATTAATTTCGATGTGCATGTCTTTTGAGGCTTTGTACAGGAATGGAGGAAATGGATAACATGGCTGAAGTGAAGAAAAATATTTTGACAGAGGAAGGGTTAAAGGCTCTGGAAGAGGAACTGCAGGATCTGAAAGTAAACCGTCGTAAAGAGGTGGCACAGAAGATCAAAGAAGCGAGAGAGCAGGGAGATTTATCGGAGAATGCAGAATATGATGCAGCCAAGGAAGAGCAACGGGATATAGAACTTCGGATTGAAGAGATTGACAAAATATTAAAAAATGCTGAGCTGGTTGTTGACGATGATATTGATTCCAGCGTGATCAACATCGGATGTACCGTTAAGATCAAGGATCTGGAATTCAATGAGGAAATGGAATATAAAATTGTGGGTTCTACCGAAGCAAACAGCCTGAAGGGAAAGATTTCCAATGAGTCTCCTGTGGGTAAAGCTCTGATCGGAGCAAAAAAAGGGCAGACAGTCGAGGTGGAAGCACCATCAGGCGTGTTAAAATATAAGATTCTGGAGATCACGAAGAGCTGATCACAGAGTGTATAATATACGAGATGGATACAGACAGGAAAATAAGAAGGAGAGAGAAAAGTGGCAGAAGATATCAATCAGTTGATGAAGGTCAGGAGAGAAAAACTGGCTGCGTTACAGGAAGAGGGAAAAAATCCATTTGAGATAACAAAGTGTGAGGTGAGCCATCATTCCCAGGAGATCAAAGACCAGTATGATGAGCTAGAAGGGACAGAAGTTACAGTGGCAGGACGTCTTATGTCTAAGAGAGTTATGGGAAAGGCGTCATTCTGCAATATTCTGGACAGGGACGGCTCTATTCAGGGCTATGTGGCGAGAGACGAGGTTGGAGAGGACAGCTATAAGGCGTTTAAAAAGTTTGATATAGGCGATATCGTGCGCATGGAAGGAAAGGTATTCACCACAAAGATGGGAGAAATCTCCATTCATGTAACCGGAATTGAGCTTCTTAGCAAAAGTCTTCAGATTCTCCCGGAAAAATTTCATGGTTTGAAGGATACCGATATCCGCTATCGTCAGAGATACGTCGATCTTATCGTAAATCCAGAGGTTCGTGACACCTTTATCAAGCGTACCCGGATCATCAGTGAGATCCGTCGTTTTCTCGATGACCAGGGCTTCCTGGAGGTGGAGACCCCGGTACTTGTACCGATGGCTGGCGGAGCTGCAGCGAGACCCTTTGTCACTCATCACAACACGCTGGACGAAGATCTGAATCTTCGTATTTCCCTGGAACTGTATCTGAAGCGGCTAATCGTGGGCGGACTTGAAAGAGTGTATGAGATCGGGCGTGTATTTCGTAATGAAGGCTTGTCTATCCGCCACAATCCGGAATTTACCCTTCTGGAGTGTTATCAGGCATTTACGGATTATTATGGCATGATGGATCTGGCTGAAAACCTTTACCGTCAGGTCTGCCAGAATGTACTGGGCACTACGAAGATCAGTTATGACGGTGTGGAGATCGATTTTGCAAAACCATTTGAGCGTCTTACCATGGTAGAGGCTGTAAAAAAATATGCAGGAGTGGATTTTGACGCCATTCAGGACGTAGAAGCAGCCAGACAGGCGGCGAAAGACCATCACATCGAATTTGAGGAGAGACATGGCAAGGGTGATATCCTGAACCTGTTCTTTGAAGAGTTTGTGGAGGAAAAACTGGATCAGCCGACCTTTATCATGGACCACCCGGTGGAGATCTCTCCTCTTGCGAAGAAAAAGAAAGACAATCCAGAATATACGGAGCGTTTTGAGCTCTTTATCACCAGGAGGGAAATGTGCAATGCGTTCTCTGAGCTGAACGATCCGATCGACCAGAAGGAACGTTTTATGAAGCAGGAAGAAATGTTCGCCGCAGGGGATGAGGAAGCACATCATCTGGATGAAGATTTCATCTGTGCCCTGGAATATGGCATGCCGCCGACAGGAGGCATTGGGTTCGGTATTGACCGACTGGTAATGCTGCTTACGGATTCCGCAGCGATCCGGGATGTGCTGCTGTTCCCGACGATGAAGTCATTGGACAAATAAAGAGGCTTGAAATGCTGATAAATACAGTGTTTCTTGAATGTAATAAAAGCGTATAAGGTGTATATTTCCATGATTTTTCCATGAATGTGGAATTGTAATGGAAAAAGATTTTCTTCTTGAAAAATAGGAGAGGCATGATATAGTAAACACATAGAAGGAACAACCGCCCACAAGGTGGGTTGACCATTGATGAAATAGAAATTCCACCCCGCTACTGGCCAAAGTTTAGGGGTGGTTTTTCTATGTATGGGTACTTACAAAACGGTAGGACGCATTCAGGCTCTCAATCGCATTTGTGGTATAAAACGCTTTCCTGACTTCTGTTGAAAACTTAAAGATAGGGATAATGACATCCCAGTTATCATGCCAGCGTTTCATAGCACTGGGGTGCTGGGAGTCCGATTTTTCAGTCGCATCCTCCAGCCAGTTTTCATAGGAGGCCTTTTATTATGGCAAGAAAAATGTACACAAAGTAGAAATGACGGAAGGAAAACGAAATATCATCTAGATGTACTCAAAAGGAATGACCACACGCCTATGTCATACCGAGCATAAGTCAGGAATACTTTTATTGCAGGAGGGGAGGAATGGAAACCCGATGTCGGTGCAACTATTACATTGAACGATGCATTTTCATGTATTAGGGGATTTTTAGATACTTATGAAAGACCAACCAATATTCAGTAGCAAGAATTATAGATTTTGATTTGGATTGCAAAAATGTCAAGAAAAAATCTCTTGCTTTTTTAGACATAAGAGATTAAAATGTATCCAAAAATATGGCTACTAAAAATGTCGAATTTTAATAGCCGAAGTAACTGATTTCTCGGATAAAAATACTCGGTCGTAGTTAAATAAAAGTTTGGTGCAGTTTTGAAAAATAATTTTTGTATTGCTGGTTTGGAAGACAAGAGGAATGAAAGGAGTATTTTTTTAAGATATGAACTCCATAGATGAAGATATAGAAAAATATAAAGCAAGAAATAAATACAATGAAATTGTAGAAGAAAATATAAATGCCTTGCGTAAAGATAACAAATATAAGCCAAAGGATCCGGATAAGTATTCTAATTATGTTGTTAAGAACAGTGGTTTGACAATTTCATTATCTCAGGATGGAATATGCAGTTATAAAAAAATAGAGAAGTTCTCAGATGGAGTGGTTATAAAAAATTATATGCTTTTGAGAAAAGATATGTTTGATGGTTTGTGCTGGCCGGCCTATGCTA
>CANBKJ010000089.1 GCA_947369165.1 uncultured Lachnoclostridium sp. | reverse complement strand
ATATCGTATTGAAAGCTGTACCAGGAAAAACTACGATGCCAATTCTGGAATGTGTTGTAATCGAAGCGGCAGATAACGAATTAAAACTTACAACTAATGATATGTCTTTAGGAATTGAAACAAGGTTTTCTGCAAATGTAGAAGAAGAAGGTATCATCCTTGTCAATGCAAAAATGATCTCAGAGATCATAAGGAAATTGCCGGATGAGGATGTATATTTTGAGGCAGACAGCAATGAGAATATTCTTCTTTTCTGCGGAAAGGCCAAATTCAACCTCTCAGGAAAAAATCATGAAGAATTTCCGATGCTTCCCAAGATTGAAAAAGAAAAGAAAATTGTAATTTCCCAGTTCACCTTAAAAGAAATGATTCGACAGACCATCTTTTCTATTTCAAATAATGAAAATAATAAAATACTTACCGGAGAGCTTTTTGAGATCAATGGAGATGAATTTAAAATTGCTTCCCTGGATCTTCATCGTGTATCCATCCGGAAAATTCAGTTAAAGGAAAGCTATGATGATATAAAAGCAGTCATTCCTGGTAAAACTCTCAGTGAGGTAAGTAAGATCCTGACAGGAGGAATGGAAGATGAGGTAGAGATCTTCTTTACTAAAAATCATGTTCTTTTTGAACTTGGGAGAACAATCATTATATCCAGGCTCATCGAAGGAAACTTTTATAACATTAATCAAATGCTGACCAATGATTACGAAACAAAGGTTACAGTAAACAAAAGAGAACTATTAGATTGTATTGACCGTGCTACTCTTCTTTTAAGAGAAGCAGAAAATAAACCGGTTATTATGAATGTAAAAAGCGATGAAATCAAGATGGAGATGAATACGAAGATTGGCTCCATGGATGAAAATATAGGGATACAAAAAGAGGGAAAAGATCTGAGAATTGCCTTTGATCCAAAATTTCTTATCGATGTGCTTCGGGTGATTGATGAAGAAGAGGTAAATCTGTATCTGTTTAATGCAAAAGCACCTTGTTTTATCCGGGATGATAATTCATATATCTATCTGATCCTTCCGGTAAATCTTATTGATAATTGACAGGATGGAAGGAGAGAATGATGGAAGAAATATTTATCAAAGATGAATTTATTAAGCTGGGACAGGCATTGAAGCTTGCCGGTTTAGCTGGTTCTGGAGTGGAAGCAAAGTTTATGATCGAAGATGGCATTGTTACTGTCAATGGAGAGAAAGAACTGCGCCGGGGAAAAAAAATTCGTCCTGGTGATATAATAGGTCTAGAAGGACAACAGGTGAAGGTAAGCAGTTTATGATCTTAAATTCTTTGGAATTAATGAATTTTCGTAATTATGAGCGAGAAGTCTTTGCTTTTGATCCAGAAACAAATGTTCTCTTTGGGGACAATGCCCAGGGAAAGACAAATGTGCTTGAGGGAATTTATCTCTGTTCTACGACCCGTTCCCACAAGGGGAGCAAAGACCGGGAGATGATTCGTCTTGGCTGCGGGGAAGCTCATCTGAGAATGATTGTAGAAAAATATGGAATTCATCATAAAATAGACGTTCATTTAAAAAAAAGCAAATCAAAAGGTATCGCAGTGGATGGCGTTCCTGTAAAGAAGAGCGGAGAACTGTTGGGAGTTTCTAGTATTGTATTTTTTTCTCCAGAGGATCTTGCCATCATTCAAAATGGTCCGGAGGCGCGAAGGCGTTTTATTGATATGGAATTGTGTCAGCTGGACAAGATGTATTTGCTTTATTTGACAAAATACAAAAGTGTTTTGAAACAAAGGAATGAACTTTTAAAACAAATTAGTATAAATTCTGATTTATTGGACACACTTGAAATATGGAACAGTAAATTGGTAGAATATGGTACATACGTCATTCAGGCACGAAAAGAATTTGTAGAAAAGCTGAACTGTTATATTAAAGAGATCCATCACAGGCTTACGGGCGGAAAGGAAAATATTGAGCTAATCTATGAGCCCAATGTTGTTTCTGAAGAATTTAGTCAGAAACTCATACTGTCGGAACAGAAAGATTTATTTAAAAAGACAACACATGCAGGTCCTCACCGGGATGATCTCTCTTTTGTATCAGGAGAAAAGGATCTGAGAAAATTTGGTTCAAGAGGCCAGCAGCGAACGGGAGCGCTATCTCTTAAACTGACAGAGATAAAGATTGTAGAAGAAAAGACAGGAGATAAACCAATTTTGTTATTGGATGACGTTTTATCCGAATTAGACCGCAAGAGACAAAATTATCTTTTAGAGCATATAAAAGGAATTCAGACCATCATAACCTGTACTGGTCTGGAAGAGTTCGTAAAAAATGGTATTAATATTCAAAAAACCTTTGAAATAGAGGAAGGACGGAGAAAAAATGGAGAATCAGGAAAAGATTGAATATGGTGCTGACCAGATACAGATTCTGGAAGGTCTGGAAGCCGTAAGAAAAAGACCAGGAATGTATATCGGAAGTACGTCGGAAAAGGGCCTTCATCATCTTGTATATGAAATCGTAGACAATGCCATTGACGAAGCTCTTGCCGGTTTTTGTGATGTCATTGATGTACATATCAACAAAGACAATTCAATCACTGTATTGGATAACGGACGTGGTATTCCTGTTGGCATCAATCATAAAGCGGGAAGGCCGGCAGTAGAAGTTGTTTTTACTGTTCTTCATGCAGGTGGTAAATTTGGCGGCGGCGGATACAAAGTATCCGGCGGTCTTCATGGTGTAGGCGCTTCTGTGGTAAATGCTCTTTCTGATTGGTTAGAAGTAGAGATTTATCAGGATGGAGTAATTTATAAACAGCGCTATGAGCGTGGAAAAGTAATGTATGATCTGGAGAAAGTTGGAACTACTGATTTGCGTGGATCAAAAATTACATTTTTGCCGGATAAAACAGTTTTTACAGAAACGACAGTATTTGACTATGATACATTGAAACATCGTCTTCGTGAGATGGCATTTCTTACCAAAGGAATAAAAATTGTTCTTCATGACGACCGTCAGGAGGAACCAGTAATAGAAGCTTTTTATTATGAAGGCGGGATTAAGGAATATATTGAATATTTGAATCGTCATAAAGATCCTCTCTATGAGGACATTATTTACTGTGAAGGGCAGAAGGGTGATGTGTATGTGGAGGTTGCTTTCCAACACAACGATTCCTATTCTGATAATTGCTACAGCTTTGTAAATAATATTACGACTCCGGAAGGCGGTACGCATCTTGCCGGATTTAAGAATGCTTTGACAAAGACTTTCAACGATTATGCCAGAGGACAAAAGCTTTTAAAGGAAAATGATCCAAATTTAAGCGGTGATGATATACGTGAGGGATTAACAGCAATTATTAGTATAAAAATTCCAGAACCCCAGTTTGAAGGACAGACAAAACAAAAGCTCGGGAACAGCGAAGCCAGGGGAGCTGTAGACAATATTGTCACAGAACAATTGACTATTTTCTTAGAATTGAATCCTTCTGTGGCAAAGATGATTTGTGACAAGGCGATCCTTGCCCAGAGAGCGAGAGAAGCAGCGAGAAAAGCGAGAGATCTGACAAGGAGAAAGACTGCTTTGGATTCTACTACTTTGCCGGGCAAGCTTGCTGACTGCAGCGATAAAAATCCAGAAAATTGTGAGATTTATATCGTAGAGGGAGATTCCGCCGGAGGAAGTGCCAAAACGGCGAGAGACCGCGCCACACAGGCAATTTTGCCACTGCGTGGAAAGATTTTGAACGTGGAAAAGGCAAGATTGGGCAAAATTCTCGTGAACAATGAAATTCGGGCGATGATCACTGCTTTTGGCACCGGAATATCCGATGATTTTGATATCAATAAACTACGTTATCATAAAATTATTATCATGACGGATGCCGATGTAGATGGAGCACATATCGCTACTCTTCTGCTGACATTTTTCTATCGTTTTATGCCGGATCTGATCAAGGAAGGTTATGTATACCTTGCCCAGCCGCCGCTATATAAGATCGATAGAAGTAAAAAATCCTATTATGTATATTCGGATGAAGAGTTAAATGCGAAACTGGAAGAACTGGGACGTGATGGCAATAACAGCATCCAGCGTTATAAAGGTCTGGGAGAGATGGATGCGGAACAATTATGGGATACTACCATGGATCCTGCGAAACGGATTCTTCTGAAGGTAACGATGAATGAAGATGAATCCTCTGAGATTGATCTTACCTTTACTACACTGATGGGGGATAAAGTGGAGCCGAGACGTGAATTTATCGAAGCAAACGCGAGGTTTGCCACGATGGATATTTAAGAAAGGAATGTAGAAGAGCATGGATGAAAATATTTTTGATAAAGACATTGATTCTTTGGATGAAATCAAACCTATTGATCTCAGAAAGACAATGGAAAATTCCTATATTGACTATGCCATGTCGGTCATCGCATCCAGGGCGCTTCCTGATGTGAGAGATGGTTTGAAGCCGGTACAGCGCCGTATTCTCTATGCGATGATTGAGTTGAACAATGGACCGGATAAACCCCATCGTAAATGTGCCCGTATCGTTGGTGATACAATGGGTAAATATCATCCACACGGTGATTCTTCCATTTATGGGGCACTTGTCAACATGGCACAGGAGTGGTCTACAAGATATCCACTGGTGGATGGTCATGGTAATTTTGGTTCTGTGGATGGAGACGGGGCAGCTGCCATGCGTTATACCGAGGCACGTTTAAGTAAGATATCAATGGAAATGCTGTCAGATATCAACAAAAATACTGTTGACTTTGATCCAAACTTCGATGAGACAGAAAAAGAGCCTGTTGTACTTCCTTCCAGATATCCGAATCTTTTAGTAAATGGTACTTCTGGTATAGCGGTTGGTATGGCTACCAACATTCCTCCCCACAACCTTCGGGAAGTGATTGGCGGTGTTGTAAAGATCATTGATAATATTGTGGAAGAAGACAGGGAAACTACGATCGATGAAGTGATTGATATAATAAAAGGACCAGATTTTCCTACTGGAGCTACCATACTTGGTCGCTCTGGTATTGAGGAAGCATACCGCACAGGACGGGGAAAGATTCGTGTGAGAGCGGTGACCAATATCGAACCTATGGCAAATGGAAAGAATCGTATCATTGTGACAGAACTTCCTTACATGGTCAATAAAGCGAGGCTCATTGAAAAGATCGCAGAACTTCATAAGGATAAAAAAGTGGATGGTATTACTGAGCTGAGAGATGAGTCCAACCGGGAAGGAATGCGTATCTGTATTGAGTTACGGAAAGATGTCAACCCAAATGTGGTACTCAATCAGCTTTATAAGCATACCCAGCTGCAGGATACCTTTGGTGTAAATATGCTTGCCCTTGTGGATAAGCAGCCTATGGTAATGAATCTTCTCCAGATGCTGACCTATTATCTAAAGCATCAGGAAGAAGTTGTCACAAGACGTACTCAATATGATCTGAACAAAGCAGAGGAGCGGGCACATATATTAAAAGGTCTGCTGATTGCGCTGGATAATATTGATGAAGTGATCAAGATTATTCGTGGTTCCCAGAGTACTCCTATCGCAAAGGATAGATTGATCGAAAGATTTGGATTAGATGATGTTCAGGCTCAGGCGATTGTTGATATGCGGCTCCGTGCGCTGACTGGTCTGGAGCGGGAAAAGTTAGAAAAGGAATTTGAAGAGCTGATGAAGAAGATCGGTGAATATAAGGCAATCCTGGCAGACCGAAAGCTTCTTCTCAGTGTGATAAAAGAAGAGATTACTCTGATTTCTAATAAATACGGTGACGAAAGAAGAACTGGCATTGGATTTGACGTATTTGATATATCCATGGAGGATCTGATTCCAGTAGAGAATACTGTGATCACGTTAACTCATATGGGCTATATCAAACGCATGACCATAGATAATTTCAAGAGCCAGCACCGTGGCGGCAAAGGCATAAAAGGTATGCAGACCATAGAAGAAGATTATATTGAAGATCTGTTTATGGCGACAACTCACCATTACCTGATGTTCTTTACAAATAAAGGACGCGTATATCGGATTAAGGCGTATCAGATCCCAGAATCCGGGCGGACAAGTCGGGGAACTGCCATAGTCAATCTGCTTCAGCTTCTGCCGGAAGAAAAAATTACAGCAGTTATTTCCCTGAGAGAATATAAAGAAGACACGTATCTGTTTATGGCGACAAAAAACGGGCTGGTGAAAAAAACATCTATTACCGAGTACATGAATATCCGTAAAACTGGGCTGCAGGCGATCAATCTCAGAGAGGATGATGATTTGATCGAAGTCAAAGTTACGGATGATGACAAAGATATTCTTCTTGTCACCAGACAGGGTATGTGTATTATGTTTAAAGAAACAGACGTCCGGCCGACAGGAAGAACATCCATGGGAGTCCGTGGAATGAATCTCTCTTTTGATGATGAAGTGATTGGAATGCAGCTCAACACGCAGGGAGAGGAACTTCTTCTTGTCTCAGAATTCGGCATGGGAAAAAGGACAAGCATCGAAGAGTTTGGAATTCAGCACCGTGGCGGTAAAGGTGTGAAATGCTATAAAATAACAGAGAAAACTGGAAATGTAGTAGGAGCAAAGGCGGTACATGAAGATCAGGAAGTGATGCTCATCACCAATGAGGGAATCATTATCCGAATCGAGGTAAGTGGAATCTCTGTATTAGGACGTATTACTTCAGGCGTTAAGCTGATGAATCTTGATCACACGAAAGATATCGTTGTGGCAAGTATAGCGAAGGTACGTAAAGAAGAATCTTCCGAGGAAAATGAAGCAGAGGAGGCATCAGAAGAAACCGATGAGAATCATTAATACAAGTGAAATTATAAGTCAGATCCGGGACATGTGTATGCTGGTCAACGTGCAGCTTTCAGATGATGTAAAGACTGCGATTTTAGCGGGGAAAGAAAAAGAAGAATCGCCTTTGGGATGTCAGATTCTTGGACAGTTGGAAGAGAATATGGATATTGCTGCTGAGACGAATATTCCAATCTGTCAGGATACCGGAATGACTGTCGTATTTCTCAAAGTTGGCCAGGATGTACATTTTGATGGAATGTTTATCGAAGATGCTGTAAATGAGGGAATCCGTCAGGGTTACAAAGATGGATATCTTAGAAAATCTGTGGTAAAAGATCCAGTAGATAGAATAAATACTGGAGATAATACACCTGGAGTGATCCATTATGAGATTGTTCCAGGGGATCAGGTAGAGATCACGGTAGCTCCAAAAGGCTTTGGCAGTGAAAATATGAGCCGCCTCTATATGCTGAAACCGGCAGATGGCATTGAGGGAATCAAAGAGGCAATACTGGAGACAGTAAAGCTTGCAGGACCCAATGCCTGTCCGCCGATCGTAGTAGGCGTAGGAATTGGCGGTACTTTTGAAAAGAGTGCGATTCTTGCCAAGAAAGCTCTCACAAGAGATTTGAATTGTTCATCGGATATTCCATATGTCAGAGAGTTAGAGGAAGAGATGTTGGAAAAGATCAACCAGCTTGGCATAGGGCCTGGAGGTCTGGGTGGAAGAGTAACCGCACTTGGTGTCAATGTGGAAACTTACCCAACTCATATCGCTGGTATGCCGGTGGCCATCAATATATGTTGTCATGTAAACCGGCATATCAGGCAAGTGATATGATAAAATAAATCCTGGCGGACTTATTAGCGAGTTTTTGCAAAATTTGGGATGTGCAAAAAGCATGCACAGAAATTAAGTTTAAATATGTATGATATTTCTGACCACTGCCCAGATCACAAGGCTGATCAGATACGTAATTGTCAAAGCCCTGGTAAAAGGGCTTTTTCTAATCTTTATATTACAGAAGATATTTAGTACTAAAATCATTAAAAGAATCGGAGCAGTGACAAAAAGAAAAGGGTTTGCATGAAAAGCAGCGGGCAGATCAAAGTTCATCAGGTGGAGAAAAATATGGGTAACACCGCAGCTTGGGCATTTTAATCCAGTAATTGTGTTAAAAAAGCACGGTATACAAAAAGATGTATACCGTACTAAAATTGCATAAAAAACACCGATCAAAAACAATATGCCCAATGTCTTTAGTTTTTTACTGAGCAAATTTATTTACCTCGTTCTGGATCAAAGCTAGGGCAATGATACCACCAAAGATGTAGAGAATTAAGTAAAGCACTCCACCATTGGAAGCTGCCTGGCCATTGAGCTGATGAGCTTTGTCAATTTTCTCTCCACGTTTATATGCCCAATATAAACCGTAGATTCCACATGTCACGATCGTCAGAACCAATGCCATTACACCAGAAGTATCTTCCGGCTCTCCTGCGATTGCATTCGTATCATCTGTCAGACATACGATCCAGTAGTACATATAAATACCACATGTAACGATAGAAAGAATAATACAAAGTGCAAGATTTTTCTCTTTTACCATTTGAGACTCCTCCTTAAAATATTTTTTTCTGTAATTTATGTATATGCAAATTACATTCAAAAAAGGTTTTGTTTTTTTGAAACAAAA
>CANBKJ010000088.1 GCA_947369165.1 uncultured Lachnoclostridium sp. | reverse complement strand
TTAATATACACAGAAAAAGCATTGATAAAATTAAAAAGAGAGGACGAGAAAAATGGGTAAGATTATTGGTGAAGGCATAACATTTGACGACGTTTTATTGGTACCAGGATACTCAGAAGTGATTCCCAATCAGGTAAGTTTAAAGACACATTTGACAAAAAAGATTGAATTGAACATTCCTATGATGAGTGCGGGGATGGATACAGTGACAGAGCACCGCATGGCGATTGCCATGGCTCGTCAGGGCGGCATTGGAATCATACATAAGAATATGACGATTATGCAGCAGGCGGAGGAAGTAGACAAGGTAAAACGTTCGGAGAATGGAGTGATCACAGATCCATTTTATCTTTCTCCGGATCATACACTCGAAGATGCCAATAATCTTATGGCGAAATTCCGGATCTCTGGTGTTCCGATCACAGAGGGAAAAAGGCTGGTCGGCATCATTACGAACCGGGATCTTAAATTTGAGACCGATTTTTCAAAGAAAATCAAAGAGAGCATGACATCCGAAGGGCTCGTAACGGCGCCGGAGGGGATTACTCTGGACGAAGCGAAACAGATTCTTGCGAAGGCGAGAAAAGAGAAACTTCCTATCGTAGATAAGGATGGAAATTTAAGCGGACTGATCACGATCAAGGATATCGAGAAACAGATCAAATATCCTCATTCGGCAAAAGATTCCCAGGGAAGACTTCTCTGTGGAGCCGGAGTGGGAGTGACTGCAAACATCATGGAGCGTGTGGATGCTCTGGTAAAGGCGAAGGTAGATGTGGTGGTGATCGATACGGCACACGGTCATTCCGCTAACGTACTTAAAGTAGTAAGGATGGTTCGTGAGACTTATCCAGAGCTGGGGATCATTGCCGGAAATGTGGCGACGGGAGAGGCGACAAAAGCGTTGATCGATGCCGGTGTGGATGCGGTCAAGGTCGGTATCGGGCCGGGCTCTATCTGTACTACGCGTGTAGTAGCAGGTATCGGTGTTCCTCAGGTTACTGCGATTATGGACTGCTACGCTGTGGCGAAAGAATACGGCATTCCGATTATTGCAGATGGTGGTATCAAGTATTCTGGAGATATGACTAAAGCCATCGCAGCCGGTGCCAATGTATGTATGATGGGAAGTATTTTTGCAGGCTGTGACGAGAGTCCGGGAACCTTTGAACTGTTCCAGGGAAGAAAATACAAAGTGTACCGTGGCATGGGATCCATCGCTGCCATGGAAAATGGAAGCAAGGACCGTTACTTCCAGCAGGATGCCAAAAAGCTTGTCCCAGAGGGTGTTGAAGGGCGGGTGGCATACAAGGGCACCGTGGAAGACACTGTATTCCAGTTGATCGGAGGCATTCGCTCTGGTATGGGTTATTGCGGAGCCAAAGACATCGAGACACTCAAGGAAAACGGACGTTTTGTGAAGATTTCTGCTGCATCTTTGAAGGAAAGCCATCCTCACGATATTCATATAACGAAAGAGGCTCCGAATTACAGTGTTGAATAAAAAGAAAATTCATTGGAAGAAAAACAAATATAGAAAGTTAGGGCTTTGCGCTGGAATTATCGGCGCAACAGCCCTTTTGCTTTTGGTGATCTATATGGTGTGCTCCCTGCTGGGGGCAAAAAGAGAAGAGGAACAAGACAGGGAAGCGGATACGATGCTGTCAGAGTTGAATCTCTCAGTAAATCTTCTGGATATCAACAAGTATTCCAGACCCGGCACGAAACTGGCAAAAGTCAAAGGGGTGGTGGTGCACTACACGGCAAATCCGAGAACCGATGCCATAGCAAACCGTAATTATTTCAACAATCTTCCGAAGATTAATGCAAAGAAGGGAACCAATACCTACGCCAGCAGTCATTTTGTCATAGGGATTGACGGAACCATTGTTCAGTGCATTCCCACGGGAGAGATTGCCTATGCCTCCAATGACCGGAATTTGGACACGATTTCCATAGAATGCTGCCATAAAAAGAAGAACGGCAAATTTACAAAAGAGACTTATCACTCTTTGATCCGGCTGACCAAGTATCTTTGTATCCGGTTTGGACTGGAGGTAAAAGATGTGATCCGCCACTATGATGTGACAGGAAAAAACTGTCCTAAATATTTTGTGGAACATCCGGATGCCTGGACCAGGTTTTTGGAGGAGACAGAGGCGGAGCTGGCTCAATGAAGCCATTGAGTTAAATAATAAACCGGGCAGACAGGGAAACGACGGGAATTTGAATTCGGTTTTAAATTCAAATTCCCGTCGTTTTCTTGTCTATCGTTATTCTTCGGTTTTCTGTGTTTTGAATTTGGAGATGGCGTCCCCAAGCCGCTGGGCACGAGTCATCAGCTGCGAGGACGCTTCATTCAGCGAGCCAAGTACTTCAGACTGTTTATCCGTTACGCTGGCAACGGAAGTGACGGCTGCCAGTGTTTCTTCCAGGATCGCTGAGATGTTTTCCATGGCATGCAGGGTAGAGGAGCCCGTGGTCTCCATATCTGTCGAACTGCTCTGTATACTCGTCAGATTTTTGGAAAGTTTTTCGATACGTTGTTTTAACGTATGGAAGGATTGGGAGGTTGCGGCAACGGCCTCAGCCTGTTCATTGACAATCGCCTCTGCCGTCTGCGTGGCGCGGACGGCATCCTGTGTCGCTTCCGTGATCTGACTGACAATATTTGAAATCTTTCCGGCGGATACAAGGCACTGATCAGCCAGTTTTCGGATCTGGCTTGCTACGACGGAGAAGCCCCTTCCGGCATTGCCGGCTCTGGCAGCCTCGATGGAGGCATTCAGAGAGAGAAGGTTCGTCTCTTCTGCAATGTCATTGATGCTGTTTACGATCTGCCCGATATTTGCAGAATGGACAGAGAGCTCCTGGATGGTCTGGATCACATTGTTTGTGATCTCTGTTGTGGACTTCGTCTTGTCATTCAGATTATCCATGCTGGTCAGCCCTGTCTGGATAGCGCTCTGGGTGGAAACCGCAATTTCTCCGATCTGTGTCGTGTTGTCTTTCACCGTATTGATCTTGGTAAACAGATTGTCCATCTGATTCAGACATGCCGCAGCGCTCTCTGTCTGCTCTCCGACACCGGTCTCTACTTCGTGTACCGAGCGCTGGATATCCTTCGTGGTTTCCGAAAACGTGGTAGAAGATGAGTTTACCTTATTCAGGGATACCGTAAGGGCATCGTAGATGGATTCTACTTCCATAATCAGTCCCCGGATGTTGGCAAGCATGTCATTGCAGCTTCCATATAACAGGGCAAATTCGTCCCGGCGGTTGGTGCGGAACTCTACGGTAAAATCTCCTTTTGAGACTTTTTCCAACTCCTTGATGGATTTGTTGATGGATCTGCTGAAGCCTTTTGATATCAGTGTTCCCACAATCATAGCGATAAGGCAGGATATGAAAATCAGCACGACAGTAAGTATGCGGATGCTGTTTGCCTGAGCCACAATGATGGACTCTGGCACCAGGCTGCAGAGCATGACGCCGGAGGTTCCGATCTTTTGATAGGTAAAGAGATAGCTTGTTCCATTGCTGCGGACGTAATCAGATCCATATTCTGTATCTGATTTGAGGGCTCTCTCATAAAAATCCTGTGTTACAAATACCTTTTCTTTTGAGACACTGTCTTCTGTTTTTTCTTCTTCTTCGCTTTCGATGGCGGTCAGTGCTTTTCCATTCACCGTCAGTTCCTGTTTGTCGGCAGTGATGATGCCGACAAAGCTGCCCTCACCAAGATTGAGGTTCTGCAGGATGTTTGTGATGGGATCTTTTTTTATGTCCACAAGCATAACGGCATCACTGGTGGAGGACACATCATGTGCTACCCGCAGTATGTAGTCATCACTTTTGACAGACAGGAGTTTGTCAAGTTCAGGTACCGGACCGCACCAGTGATAATTCGTGGTGTCAGAGGTGACCTGCTGTCCCAGTTGTAATTTGATAAATTCACTGTAAAGTTTCGTGGAATCTACAGCACTCTTATCATCTTCCGAAGAGGACTCTGCCTTGGAGCGCAGAGCCATCTGTGAACTGATGGTATCACTGCCATCTTTAAAGATATAAATATTTCCTATAAATGGATTGGCAGCTGTTTTATTGCTCACCGATGCATTGAGAGATTTATAGGCATCACTATGCAGGGTTTTTGTATCTTCCACAAAATCTTTTATATCTTCGTATTCTTCTTTGCTCTCTGTCATCTCTTTGTAAGCTTTGTAATAAGCAAGGGATCCTTCTTTGAGTGAATCCAGTCTGGCAGAGGCAGCCTCGTATTTCTGTTTCAGATCAGCAAGGGATTTTTCCTGTGCCTCATTGGTGCTGTATTTACCAGAATAATATGCGGTCAGATCGCTGTCGGAGAGATAGACGTTCATGTCCGACTCGATATTGGAAAAGACAAAGGAAAAATATTCTTTTGCCATATTCATGGTCTGGGAAACAGCGGCCTCATAATTTTCATTTAAGGCACTGGAAGAGCGAGAATAGGAGACAACTCCCAAAATTATGATCATGATGACTGGAATTATGAAACAACCGATCAGTTTGGTCTGAATGCAGAATTGGGGAAGGATCTTGACATTGCCATCCAGCAGGGGAGCATTTTTATCTTTTTTTTGTGGTAAAAGAGAAAATATGTTCCGAAACAGGCGCAAAATGTTTTTCTTTATCGTGACGGTCTTCGTTTTTAGAAAAGAAAGTGGTAATCGCCTCTTCTTACGGACAGGGTTTTTTATCACCGTTTTTTTTGTTTTTGTCTTTCGTTTTTTCATGAAAATCCTCCATTCTTTTTGGAATCAGCCTAGAGATTAATATGTACCGGCTTTTCGCCCTCGGAGTACCTGCGGTATGTAATGCCGGCAGATCGCATCATCCGTTTGGCCGCCATAACGCCAGCAGTATCCGAATATTTATCCTCTTTAAAAATGACCTCCTGGATTCCGGACTGTATGAGTGCTTTTGTACATTCGTTGCAGGGAAAGAGAGTCGTATAGATCCTCGCCCCCTTTAGTTTGAAGCCAGAGTAATTCAACAGGGCATTCAGTTCCGCATGGCATACATATAAATATTTGGTGTCCATTGGCTCGCCGGTATTATCCCATGGATAATCATCATCGGAACAGCCGCAGGGCATACCATTGTAGCCCACAGACAGTATCTTATTATCCGTATCCACGATACATGCTCCCACCTGCGTATGGGGATCTTTGCTCCGCATGGCGGATAGAAGTGCGATTCCCATAAAATATTCATCCCAGGATAAATAATCTGTGTTTTTCATGGAGTTCCTCCCTGTATAATTCATGTTTTTGTGCACTAAACTGGTGCTGTTAAGCTACTCAAATCATATCATCTTTTCAGAAGGTTGTAAACCGTTTTTGGAATTCCTGCCATATGAATCAGAAGAAAAAATGAAAGATACTGCAGAACAAAAAAAGCGCCGTGTGAGTCCGGCGCTTCCCTCTGTACCAATCGATACAGTCTGCATTTATAATTTATGACGGGTAGAATTGTAGTAGCAGTACGACTGCCTTCTACATTGATCAAATATTCTGAAAGAATATCGATCCACAAAAATAGCAATTATGCAAGTTTGTTGACAGCAATTGTAAGACGTGATACTTTTCTTGCTGCTGTATTTTTATGGTAAATTCCCTTCCGGGTTGCTCTGTCGATCTCAGATACAGCTTTTACCAATGCGTCGCTGGCTGCTGCTTTATCCTTTGCCTCAATTGCAGCATCTACTTTTTTGATCGCAGTCTTAACCTTAGAACGGATCACTTTGTTTCTGTCAGCTCTTTTCTGTGAAACAAGAATTCTTTTCTTTGCAGATTTAATATTTGCCAATTCTAACACCTCCATCTTTTTATAATATAAGTAATAGTGTTTGGTTAAACGGACACGGACATTAACACAAACATACTCATTTATGATAGTACAAAATATGATCAGTGTCAATACATAATTGGAAAGTTTTTGGTGAATGATAAAGGAATGAAAGAAATGCTGGGTATGAAAGGGATGAAGCGTATATGTCAGAGAGAAAAACAGACCTTGCCCTCGAGGTGCGGGAGAGTTTTCCGAGAAATAATGTAGAGATCCAGGGAGTGGTGTTAGAAAAGCATTATGACAAAAAGGCAAAAGCACATATTACAATGGTACAGATTCAGGATGACAGGGGAAGCCGGGCCATGGGAAAGCCCAAGGGATGTTACGTCACCATTGAGTCAAAGGATATGCCGAAGGAAGAGGAGGACAAAGAAGAGCTGCTGTTATGTATCTGCAGTGAGCTGGAAAAAATGGTTCATGATCTGCGGCAGAAATCCGTGTTGATCGCAGGACTGGGCAACCGGCAGGTTACCAGTGATTCCCTTGGGCCGAGGATGGCAGAATGTATTTTTGTGACGAGACATCTGGGGCGTGAGCTTGGGAGCTGGTTTATGAAGGAAAATGAGTACGGGGAAGTGAGTGCCATCGCTCCCGGGGTCATGGCGCAGACCGGGATGGAGGCGGTGGAGATCCTCCAGGGAATCGTTAAAAAGACCAGTCCGGATCTGGTCATTGTAGTGGATGCGCTGGCGGCGAGAAGTATGTCAAGGCTGTGCACCACGATACAGATCACGGATACAGGGATCAGTCCTGGATCGGGTATCGGAAATCATAGAAAGGCACTGTCAAAGGAAAGTCTTGGGGTTCCAGTGGTGGCAGTGGGTGTCCCGACAGTGGTGGATGCCAGGACGATCATCAGTGACCACTTAGAGAAAGTACTGAGCAAACAGGGGTATAACGAGGATGAGATCGAAAAATTTATCAAAGAAGTATTTCAGGAGGAAATGGAAAATTTATATGTCACCCCGAAAAATATCGACGAATCGGTTCATGTGATTGCCAAAGATCTGGCGAAAGTTTTCAACCATTGTTTTCAGAAAAAGTCACTGTAGCCAGGTGTAATATATTCTGCAAAAAATGCTATATATTATATATACGCTTGATGCAGGAGGTACTCGTGGAAAAACGATTGTTTCGGATCATTTTGTCAACTGCTCTGATTGCCCTTCTGATACTGTTGGAGTGCAGTGAGAGCAGTCTGAAAGAACAAATTTTGGTAAAAATTGGTACATCCCTGGCTGCAAATGCCTTTCCAGTGTCCAGAATGAGCCGGGAAGATAAGCTGCTACAGGTGGTGATGGGAAATCCACTTTATTTTCAAAATACGGATATGGAACGTCTGGCGGAGAGCAAATTGATCTATATGGAAAATAATGGGGGAGAAAAAACATCTACCGGAGAGGGACAGGGGGCAAATGGAGAGTCCGATCTACAGGGGTCTGCCGATGCCTCAGCGGTGGCGGGAGAAAATCTTGCCCAGGTCCAGACAATGAAAGGAGCCGGTTCGGGAACAGCGGCTTATGTGAATAAACTCAGGGAGAACAAAGATGTGAGTTATCTGTGGAATCATTTCTATATTATTGACTCTACCACCTCTGTGACCAAAGCTCTTTTTCCTGTAGAAGAGATGTTAAAAAGAAATATGACGCTTCCCGCGAAGGCGGGAAAAAAACAGATTCTTATCTACCACACCCACGGGGCGTCGGAAGCTTTTTCTGATAGTCGGAAGGGCAGGGATTCAGACTCAGTGATCGGTGTGGGAAGGGCTTTAAAACAGGAGTTAGAGAAAAATGGATATGGGGTTTATCATGACCAGACCAAATATGATCTCATCAACGGTCAGATCGACCGGAGTAAAGCCTACAATACATCGCTGGATGGAATTACAAAGATAATGAAAGAAAATCCGGACATTCAGGTGACAATTGACCTTCACCGGGATTCGGTGGGGAAAAATAAGCATACATATACGATGATCGATGGAAAAAAGACAGCGATCGTTATGTTTTTTAACGGTATGAGCAGAAACAAATCAGGGAAGATCGATTATCTGTATAACCCCAATCTGGAGGCCAATCTCTCTTTTAGTCTCCAGTTGAAGTGCCATGCCATGGAACAATACGATGGATTTACCAAACCGATCTATCTCAAAGGGTACCGCTATAATCTCCATGTGGCGGAGCGGTCACTGCTGGTCGAACTGGGGAATGAAAATAATACCGTGGAGGAGGCCAAGAATGCTGCGGCTCCTCTGGCAAAGGTAATTGCAGATGTGCTTAAAGGGGAAGTCAAAGGGTTTTAATACAAACTATTACCGGTCAGAAGACCTGCTGGTGTCATGGTATTTGGACATGATCTTGGCGATCATGCAGAGGGCATGGATCTCATTGTCGCCGAGGGATTTTGCATAGGCTACCAGTGTCTGTAGGTGAGCGGGTAAATGAGGACGTTTTCGGTCGATCTGTTCAAAAAACAGTTGACAGGGAACATCCAGTTCCTGGGCGATCCGAAGAAGGGTATCGGTTTTGGGGTTATTGATGCCCCGTTCAATCTTTCCGATGGTTCCGGTGGAAAGCCCTGCTTTGTATGCCAGCTGTTCCTGGCTGATATTTCTTGACTCTCGGAAGTTTCTGATCTGAAGTCCAACAAGTCTGAAATCATAAGAATTATAAGATGTACTCACTTGCGTTCCTCCTTTGGTATAACTTGTACTAACAGTGTACTCGTTGGAATTTCTTTCCACAAGTAACTAAAGTACTTTATTTTATGGAAAATTCAATATTAAAGTATTGGAGAGAAAAAATAAATAAAAAAAATATTTTATTTGAAAAAACGGAATTATAGGAAGAAATCGGATTGCGATCAAAAATAACCGTGTTT
>CANBKJ010000087.1 GCA_947369165.1 uncultured Lachnoclostridium sp. | reverse complement strand
TTCTTATACTTCAGTGTATCTCTCTCTACATAAAAAAGAGAAAAACAAGAGAGCTCTCATCAGACAGAAGTACACTGTTTCTTAATATCATTCCGTTGATATCTGGATTCATCGCTCTTGTTTTCGCTACAATCTGCATGAATATACAGCTGTCTTTGTTTTTAGATGTTATGATAACCATCAGTGTCCTTTTGCTCCTTGCCATTAATGTCTTTCTAGTCTGGTTCCATACCTTCATACAAGAAAAAAACCAAAAGTTTTTAGAAATGCAAATACTCATGCAGAAAGAATACGATACAGTAAAATATTTTGATGCACTGCATAAACAAGACGAAAAACAAAAAATATTAATTCATGACATCCGAAAACATCTTTTATCGATTGCTAATTTAAATGAGAAAAAGGAAACACACAAAATAGCGGCTTACATTAATCAAATCATTCAGTCTTCTGATTTAAAGGACTCCATACGTGTCTGCGACAACGATTTACTAAACACCATTATTTTCCGATTTAAACAACAATGTAGGGAATGCAACACTTCATTTACTACGGATATCCGTACTGGATGCATTAGCTTTCTTACTGAATATGATATAACAGCATTATTCAGCAATCTCCTGGATAATGCTATGGATGCCACGAAAGATATGCCCAGTTCATTTATAGAATTAAGCATTACACCCCACAATATGAAGGATTATATTGTTACGATGATTAATTCCTGTAAAAGCGATCCTTTTACGGGCAAGGAACACCGTCTGATTTCAACAAAAAAGAATAAATGGCGACACGGCTATGGAATGAAAAGTATTCAACGAGTTATCAAAAAATATGATGGAAACTCACAATACTATTTTGACGCAACCAATTTTACATTCCATACAGTCATTATCCTTAAACAAAAAGACACAGAATAAATTCTTCCTTATACTATTTTGTGTATAATGGCTGCTTCATCAACATCATTGTTAACGGAACCGATTTGATTGCAACCATATTGGATACACGCATAAACAACAGCGGCCAGGCAAAGCTGGCCGCTGTTGTTCTCATGGCATGTTCCACGTTTTTATTTCTTACGCCCCTGCAATCGCGTAAGTTATCATTATTTCTGGCACACCAGCTAAATAGCACCGCCTGGTGTACTGTGTCACTAGTGCAACGATTTCCCTTATTTCAGAGTCTTAGCTTTCACTGCTGAATAGGTTCCCCACACTTTCTTGCCATTCACTGTCTTGTAAGCACGAATTTTGTAATAATATTTTACATTACGTGTCGCTTTACCTACATAAGTCAGCTTAGATCCAGAGGTGACAGTCTTGATTTTGGAAAATCCGCTGGTCTTGGATTTGGAGCGGTAAATGCGGTATCCGCTTGCACCTGAAACCTTGTTCCAGGACAGTTTTACTTTGCTGCTACTATATTTTGCCACAGACACAGAGCCCGGCTTTGCCGGAACCGGTTTGCCGCCAACCACGCTGGAATATTCTCCAAAGTAATAATTGCCATCGATCAGACGATACGCACGCACCTTGTAATAATACTGGGTGCCGCATGAAATTCCCGAGTTTGTATAGGTAACTTTTGAATTGGTTGTGATGGATTTGATCTTTGTAAATCCACTGGTCTTGGATGTGGAACGATAAATGCGGTAACCTGTCGCACCATCCACGCCGCTCCAGGTCAGCTTCACTTTATTGTAGCCGGAGCTGGCCACTGTAAGTGTATCAACCTTACCCAGCGTCACAGATTTATCCACAAAATCTGTTTTGTCCACGTTCACCGTTACGGTTACACTCTGAAGAGTGCCTGGAATTACATAAGTATAGGTAAAGGAGGCTGGTACTCCTGTGATCTTATCCCACAGGATCGCTCTGCTGGTCGCATTATAAGCACCACCGTTAGAGATGTTTGCCGGAGCCTCTGCCCCTGTCGGAAGAACTACACCACAGTCTTCCCCTACTGCCTGAACCTTCAGTGTGATCTCACTTCTGCGGTTCTCCAGAACCTTAAGATTTTTCAGGCTGGATACATTGAGAGTCAAAAGGGCATTGCCATCACAATACAGACGTTCCAGTGCCACCAGACCATCCAGTCCGAGGCTGGTCAGATCATTGTTGCTGCAGTCCAGTGAAACCAGCTGATAAAGACCAGCCACATTTAACATCGTGAGTTTATTGTTGCTGCAGTCCAGAGTCTCCAGGCTGGTCATGCCAGAGAGGCTCAAAATAGCAAGATTGTTATTACGGCAGTTGATCTCTTTCAGAGCATTTTCTTTGCCATAGGTAAACTGAGTCAGATCATTATAAGATACATTGATCTTTTCCAGTTTCGTCAAGTTGGTAATGTCCACGAGCTGAAGATTGTTATGGGAAGCATTCAGCTCTGTAATACCGGTAAAATACTCAATACCTTTGAGATTTACGATTTTCTTTCCGCTGATATCAAGTACTCCTGTGATATCCTGCAATTTTTCTACCATCTCTGCAGTAAACTTATCTTCGTCCTTCGCATTTTTTTCAAAATAAGTCTCGTTTATGAATTTACGAAAATTATCATCTGGGATCGCCGTCTTAAATGTAGTTCCTTCTGGAATCACCACTGCATCCGTTTCTACCTGCGCAGGTGTCGGTGTCGGAAGCGCCTCCGCATTCACAGGTGTTACTGCGATCATCTGCACCATCAGCATGCCGCAGACACCAATACATGCTTTCTTTAAATGTCTTCTTATCATGATTGTTCCTCCCTGTCTAAATATTTCTGATTTACAAGACACATTATAAAAAATGATTTTGACAGTTTTTTGGCCAAATATTGGCAAACATAAGTCATTTTATCCCCACACATAATCAATGGCATTGTGGCAGCACTGGATCTCCGTTTTCTTATAACTTCCCCCATTCTCCCCATCCAGTGTAAATGGAATCTCCTCTTCCGACAAAATAGAAAAATTCTTTCCGTGAAAGCCCAGAATCTGCTCATTGGGCTTCAAGGTCACAAAAGAATTCAGCACCGCTTGAAGTTCCAGTGGATTCTTGGGTTTCCTAATAAATACTCCCTCAAATATTCCGTCATTCAGGGACACCATCCCTTTTTTAAAGAAAGAAAAGCCGCCGATACTCCTGGCATTGCTCACCATACCAAAGATAAAATCGTCCTCAACTGTCTCCTGATCCGCTCGGATCACCGCATGATACGCCTTGATATTTCCAAGCTGGGCCATGCCCTGCAGAATATAAGCCATTTTGCCAAGCAGGTTCTTAAACGCCTGAGGCGTCTCATAGGATACCGATGTAAATGCGCCAAATGCCGCCACGTAAGTAAAACAACGCCCATTCATCAGTCCGATATCCACCGGCCTCACCTTGTCCCTGGCCGCCACCCTGGCTGCCAGCTTGATCCTCATGGGCAGTTTCAGCCCCTTGGCAAAATCATTTACCGTCCCCGTGGGAATATATCCGCACACCGGCCGTTCCTCCGGGGGCATCTGCATCAATCCCTGGGTCACCTCATGAAGCGTACCATCTCCGCCGGAACAGATCACCCGGTCATAATTTTTTCCCGATTCCACGACGATCTCCGTCGCCTCTGCCTCCCGCTGGGTGGCGTAGACCGTCACCTCATACTCCGCCTTCATAAAGGTCTCGATCACATCCGAAAGCTTATTCTTCATCGTTCCCTTTCCGGCACACGGATTGTAAACAAACAGCAGTTTCTTATCCCTCACTTCCTGACTCTCCTTTCCATTACTCCGTTATATACATCGCATCTCCAAAGCTAAAAAAACGATAGCCCTCTCGGACAGCCTCTTCGTAGGCACGGAGTACAAACTCTTTCCCCGCCAGCGCTGAAACCAGCATCAAAAGAGTAGATTCCGGCAGATGAAAATTTGTGATCAGCTCATCCATGATCCGAAAGCGGTATCCGGGATAAATAAAGATCTCCGTATTCTCTTCTGCTGCCCGCAGAGCTCCGTCCCCATCCGCCGCAGACTCGATGGTACGGCAGCTGGTAGTCCCAACACAGATAATCCTTCCTCCAGTTTTTTTCGCCTGGTTGATCTTCTCTGCCTCCGCCGGTTCAATAAAATAATGCTCCGAGTGCATATGATGTTCTGTTACATCCTCCACTTTTACCGGCCGGAAAGTACCCAGTCCCACATGAAGGGTAACGTTTGCCACCGCCACGCCCCTTTTTTCCAATTTCTGGAACAGTTCTTCGGTAAAATGCAGTCCCGCCGTGGGCGCCGCTGCAGAGCCGTCATACCTGGCATATACGGTCTGGTAACGGTTCTTATCCTCCAGCTTATGGGTAATGTACGGAGGCAGGGGCATTTGTCCAAGGCGGTCCAGTATTTCTTCAAAGATCCCCTCATAAGAAAAGCGGATACGGCGGTTGCCATCTTCCTGTACTCCGATGATCTCTCCCCGTAGCTCTCCCTCCCCGAAGACCACCTTTACTCCGGTCCTCGCCTTTTTCCCCGGCTTTACGAGAGTCTCCCACACATCATCCTCATGACGCTTTAACAATAAAAATTCTATAACCGCCCCGGTGTCTTCTCTGGTTCCGAACAATCTGGCCGGAATCACCTTCGTATTATTTCTCACCAGGCAGTCTCCCGGTCTCAGATATTCCACAATATCCGTAAACTTCCTATGCTCGATGGTTCCGGTTTTCCTATGAAGGACCATCAGCCGGGAAGAACTGCGGTCCGCCAGCGGATCCTGTGCGATCTGCTCTTCCGGCAGTTCAAAATAAAAATCACTTGTCTTCAATCTTATATTCTCCAATCTACCGCAGACAACCTGCTTCATCTTCTGCGGCCTTTCCTGTCTATTGTAGTATAAGATCCCAATCTTTGCAAGTATTCTGCTTTCACAGAATCCACAAAAAGTTGTACTTTTTTCTATGTTTGTACTGGTGTTTTTTACAAAAAAATCGTATAATAGAATTACTAAATATATGGAACGGAGAGAAAAAAATATGGCGATAAATACCTACGCTGCCATCGATGTAGGTTCCGGAGAACTTGCCATGAAGATTTATGAGGTGTCAAAAGCCCATGGCATCCGTGAACTCACGCATCTGAGGCACAAAATGTCCTTAGGCTCAGAGATTTTCTCCCATGGCCAGGTTTCTTACCGGACCATGTCAGAGATCTGCCGGGTACTAAGGGATTACAAAAAAATCATGCAGGAATACCAGGTATCCACCTACCATGCCTATGGTACCGATGCCCTGAGGGAAGCGTCCAATAAGCTGGTCCTCTTAGACCAGATCAAACTGCAGGCAGATGTCAAAGTAAAGATCCTTAGCAACAGCGAAGAGCGTTTTTTATATTTCAAAGCTGTGTTTCTGAAAGAAAAGAACTTCTCAGAACTAATTGACAAAGGTGCCCTGATCGTAGATATCCAGGCGGGCAGTATACAGCTGTCTCTGTTCCACCTGGGAACCCTGGAATTCACCCAGAACCTAAAACTTGGTTCCTCCCGGATCCGGGAGCTCCTTCACACCATTGAGCCGGAGATCTTCAGCTTCAATGAATTGATTTCCGAATACATGAACAAGGATCTGACTGAGTTCTGCCGGATGTATCTGGATAACCAGAAGATTCCCCATATCATCACCGTAGGGGATCAGATTCCTGAGATCAAACAACTGCTTAAGGAACGATATACAGATTTTACAGGGCTTATGTCGCAAAAAGAATTAGCCAGCATAAATTCTGCCTTTTTGCCGGGCATCGAAGGAAATGAGGCGATGGCGCCCACCATCCTTCTTTTGAAAAAAATCGCTGCCCTGACCAAATGCGAAGATATTTACATGTCAGCCATCGACCTCTGTGACAGCATGGTGGCAGAATATGCCGAACGCAAGGAACGGATCAATTCCGGTCACGATTTTACCAGGGACATCCTTACTACATCGAAAAACATTGCCCTGCGCTATCACACGGACATGAATCACGTAGAAAACGTCACCTATCTGGCGTTGGAGATATTTGACAGCATCCGAAAACTCCACGGTCTTGGCAAACGAGAACGCCTGTTGTTACAGATCGGTGTCATACTCCACAGCTGCGGCGCATATGTCAATATGGAGCAGACCAGGGAAAATTCTTATAAAATCATCATGAGTACTGAAATTATCGGGATTTCCCACAAGGAGCGCGTGGTTGTGGCAAATATCGTGCGCTACAACAGCGAATATTTTCCTCCTTTTGAAGAGATCGGAGACGACATCTCCCGGGAAGAATACATCACCATTGTAAAATTGTGCGCCATCCTCAAGCTGGCAAATGTCCTGGATAAGAGCAATTCCCAGAAAATCCGCCAGGTAGGCATAACACTCCAGGATAGTTCCCTGCTCATCGTCGCCTACACCATGGCAGATATTACATTAGAAAAAGGACTGTTTCAACGGAAAGCCGATGTGTTTGAAGAAGCATTCGGAATCCGTCCGGTGCTGAAAAAGAAAAATAAAAGAAAAGAGGGATAGTTCATGAGCAAATTTTACAATAGAGAGCTGAGCTGGCTCGGATTTAATTACCGTGTTCTCTCAGAGGCAAAGGACAAATCCATCCCGCTGATGGAACGTCTCAAATTTTTAAGTATCACAGCTTCCAATCTGGACGAATTTTTTATGATCCGCGTCGCCTCATTAAAGGATATGGTTCACGCCAGATACACCAAAAAAGATATCGCAGGACTCACCCCAAGGGAGCAGTTGGAAACGATCTCCCAGGGAACCCACGAGCTGGTGGAATCCCAGTACAACATATACAACCGTTCCTTCCTCCCATCCCTGAAACGCCAGGGGCTGAAAATCATCACCCAGTATGAGAATCTGACAAAGGAACAGGCCGCCTATGTGGATAACTATTTTCTTAAAGAAGTATATCCGGTACTTACCCCGATGGCCGTGGATTCTTCCCGTCCATTTCCACTGATACGCAACAAATCCCTGAACATCGCGGCGCTTCTGATGGACAAAAAACAGAAAGACACCTTCGATTTCGCCACAGTACAGGTTCCCTCCGTACTGCCCCGGATCGTAACCGTTCCCTCAGAAAAGGAAGGGGAAACCGCGATCCTTCTGCTGGAGCAGGTGATTGAAAAAAATATACAGAAACTATTTCTTAATTATAAGGTTCTGGCTGCCACCCCTTACCGGGTCATGAGAAACGCCGACTTGACCATCGATGAGGACGAGGCGGCTGATCTTCTGATCGAAATTGAAAAGCAGCTGAAAAAACGTCAGTGGGGAGAGGCGATCCGGCTGGAAGTGGAGCGGGGCATTGACAAGAGACTCCTAAAAATACTGAAAAAAGAACTAATGATACAGGAGGAAGATATTTTCAAGATTAATGGACCTCTGGATCTGACCTTCCTCATGAAAGTGTACGGAATGGATGGCTTTGACCACCTCAAAGAACCCCGTTACCTCCCCCAGCCCCCGAAAAACCTCGATATGGACCGGGATCTCTTTGAACAGATCCGGGAAGGTGACATCCTCCTTCACCACCCCTATGAGACCTTCAACCCTGTGGTGAATTTTGTCCGCCTCGCCGCCAAGGATCCGGACGTCCTCGCTATCAAACAGACTCTTTACCGCGTCAGCAGCAACTCACCAATCATCGCCTCCCTGGCCCAGGCCGCCGAAAATGGCAAACAGGTTACGGTACTGGTGGAACTGAAAGCACGTTTTGACGAAGAAAATAACATCGTCTGGGCGAGAAAACTGGAAAAAGCAGGATGCCATGTTATCTATGGTCTGGTGGGACTCAAGACCCACAGCAAAATCACTCTGGTGGTCCGCAGGGAAGAGGACGGCATCCGTCGCTACGTCCATCTCGGCACCGGAAACTATAACGATTCCACCGCAAAACTGTATACAGATATGGGAATCTTCACCTGCAAACGCCCTTACGGTGAGGATGCCACCGCTGTATTCAACATGCTTTCCGGCTACTCGGAGCCACTGGCATGGAATAAGCTCTCCCTGGCACCGATCTGGCTGCGCAACAAATTTGTGGCACTGATCGAGAGGGAACGTGACAATGCCCTAAAAGGCAAACCGGCAAAGATCATCGCCAAGATGAATTCCTTATGTGATGCGGGAATCATCAAAGCGCTCTATGATGCCTCAGCTGCCGGCGTGGAAATCGACCTGATCGTCCGGGGAATCTGCTGTCTCAAACAGGGCATTAAAGGCATGAGTGAGACCATCCGCGTCCGTTCCATCGTGGGAACCTTCCTGGAGCACTCACGAATTTATTATTTTGAAAATGACGGAGAACCTGAGATCTATATGGGAAGTGCAGACTGGATGCCAAGAAATCTTGACAAACGGGTAGAAATCCTGTTTCCGGTGGAGGATGAAAAGCTCAAAGAACAAATCGTGCATGTCCTGGACCTCCAGCTTGCCGACAATCAGAAAGCCCATCTTCTTCAGCCAGACGACGTGATCGATAAGGAAAAAGGAAGCCCGGTAGATATCTACGGCGGCATTTATAAAAAAGTAGAACGCCGGGGTAAAGCGCCAGTCTGCTCCCAGATCCAGTTCTGCAAGGAAGCAAAAAACCGACTGTAGGAACAGCATATAACATAAGGAGAAAGCGTATCTATGAGATGAATCATCATTAGGTGCTTCAAATTTTGGACCTGTTGGCAAACCCTTCTTTTTCAGAAGCTGTTTTTTGAAATGTTCCAAAATAATATCACTTTCCCACTAATTCGAAAGAGAGCAGTCAATACCAGTAATGATGCCTTGATTGGTATCTACTGGTATCTACTGTTATCTCCTACAAATACCCAGCCTTTTTTCAACGCCTGATAAATACAGCCGCACTCTGGATCAGTACGGCTCTTAAAGGCAATTTTTCTTTATTTCGACATTTTCAGGTTCTTTAAAACCTGGCATGGAAGATATACTATTTCAT
>CANBKJ010000086.1 GCA_947369165.1 uncultured Lachnoclostridium sp. | reverse complement strand
TTTTCCCAGAGCCATATGGCCCAGATAACGCAATATTTTTAATATCCGGGTTCCTCAATGCCCAATCTAAAGCATTCATATATTCCTCCCCATTTTTAATTTCTTTCTCTGGTGTAAAATCCTTATATTCCGATTTCCCACTATATACCAAGGCTCTACATAGAGCATCAATCCATTTGTTATTTTTTTGTTTAATATTCTCAATGCCTTTATAAAGAAATTGCTGAATATTATCCTTTATTAATCTTATTTTACTGTTTCTTTTTCTATCATTCATAGTTTTTCACTCCAAAAGCAGAAGACTTAAGGCTCAATGAGCAAAAATTCTTCAATCTCTTCCAGTTTCTTCACCGTAAGCTGCACCCAGGCAGGACGAAAACCACTGGCAAACGCGTTCCGTATGGAAGCGATATTTGACCAGGCACAACAATAAAAAGGTACAATGCTGCGGTCCAGGATTTCCACAGCTAACTTACTGGTCAGCGCCGCCGCAATGTCTCTTCTGCGGTATTCTGGAAGGACATCAATCCCGATCTGCCACATGCACTCACAATCTGCGGAAGCCCCTGCCAGTCCGATCAGCTTATTCTTGTCATAAGCACCTACAGCGATCACATCCAGTTCTTTTCGTTTCTCACAAAGAGCATTGCTCCACTGATCAGTATATCGTTCACGAAAATCTTCTGGTTCCAGTAACCGCATCTCGTAAGGACAGCCCTTCTGCAGTCTCTCCGCCAGCCTGTCTCCAAGTAAAACATCCACATCCGGAAGTGAATACTCTGCCATAAAACAGACATCATACCCCATGGGACGGATACGATTCATCAAATCGTGCAAATCCGGCGTTTCGAAACAGTGTTCTGCCGCATATTTGTTTATGTACTCTGTTACAATTTCCTCCAGTTCTTCGCAAACTGAGGCAACAATATTATTTCCATACGAAGTCAGATCACAGAGAAAAGGCAGCTCCAGATATTTTCTGGCCTTTTCATTCTTTTCGGATATGACTACCTTATTTTTCATTTCCTTAAAATCCTGCCAGCGGCAGCTGCTGTCAATGGCAGATTGTTTCATCGCAATTTCCAAAATCTGTTTATTATTCATAACTCTATTCTCCAAATCCTAATTATAGATCCCGGGCTCAACAAAGCCATTGTCTTTCTATTCATCCTCCCTCAACCCTGTATCTGACAGCCTCTCATCGATGCGCCAGTCGATCAGCAGCTTGATCCCCAGCGAAAGAATCCCATAACAGTGCAGCCACATCCCCCAGGCAAATCCCCAGATCATCCCTTTCCACAAGAAAGGCGATATATTTTTTAACAGTCTGCCCCTGGCAAGTTCTGAAAAATACTTATTAGCCAGGGGATATGAGGCATATTCCTTCAGCACCTTTTTCACTGCGGAAAGGGTCTTTCCCCCATACTCATAATTCATCTTCCCGTCAAAAAATGCAGCAAAAAATATTGTACAGGCCGCCAGATCCCCGTATCCTTTATCTCCCGATTCCACACACATCGAGTGTTCCAGCTCCTCTGCGATCGCCATCCATCCCTTGACTGAATCCGGCCGGAACTGATAGGAAGCAGAGGCATCGTTTTTCCGGTAAACATAAACTGGTTCCGTAAGAAACGCATACTTTGCTCCCCGGATATAACAGTAAAAATTAAACAGCTTATCCTCTGCATAGGCATAATCTCCAAAACGCAGCTGGTTTTCCTGCAAAAAAGAACGCTGGTACATCTTGCACCACACATAGGACAGCGTCCCCACAGAGAAAAATCCTCGAAAACGAAATGCCCCCTGCTCCGGTGAAAATCCGCTAAAACTGCTGCAGCTTCCGGCAGGAAGCAGTTTGTCATTCCAAAGCCGCATATAATCCCCCACCAGGATATCCGCCGAGCCTATCCCTGCCGCCATGCGGGACAGCACACAGGATTCCGGCAGATAATCATCCGCATCCACAAATACGATATAGTCCCCTTCCGCCTTCTCGATCCCCCTATTTCTGGCCGCGGAAACACCGCTGTTTTTCTGCGCAAAAACCCTTACTTTTCCAGACCGGCGAACATACTCTTCACAGATCTGCATGCTTTTGTCACTGGATCCGTCGTCCACCAGCAGCAGCTCCAGGTTTTCATAGTCTTGTTTTAATATACTCTCGATACACTGGGGCAAGTATTTTTCAGCATTGTACACGGGGACGATCACCGATATTTTTTTATTCATATTCACCCTCCATCCTCCGGCACAGCATTTCTATAGATGCAATCAGGTGTGGATCTCCCACACCTGATATACTGATGTTGGGGGCAAAGGTATTTACCTCCCAATTCAAAACCTTACAGCGTCTCCAGGGTCTCCCGGATCGCTTTGATAAAATCCTGGCTGTTTAATACTGTCACATTTTCCAGACTCGTGATCAACGCAAGATCCTTTGTCATCTTACCATCTTCAATAGTTTTCAACGTGGCTTTTTCCAGCTTGTCTGCAAACTCCTGAAGCTCATTGATTCCATCGAGTTCACCGCGCTTGCGAAGTGCTCCTGTCCAGGCAAAGATGGTAGCCACAGAGTTAGTGGAAGTTTCCTCCCCCTTCAGATGTTTATAATAATGTCTCTGCACCGTACCGTGAGCCGCCTCGTACTCGTACACGCCGCTTGGGGATACCAGCACAGAGGTCATCATGGCAAGGGAACCGCAGGCAGAGGATACCATATCACTCATCACATCACCGTCGTAATTTTTGCACGCCCAGATAAATCCGCCCTCTGCTTTCATGACACGCGCTACCGCATCATCGATCAGGGTGTAGAAATACTCGATACCTGCCGCCTCAAATTTATCCTTGTACTCCTTGTCGTAAATCTCCTGGAAAATATCCTTAAAATTGTGGTCATACTTTTTGGAAATCGTATCCTTGGTGGCAAACCACAGATCCTGTTTTGTATCCAGTGCATAACCAAAACATGCTTTGGCAAAGCTGGCGATGGACTGATCCGTGTTGTGGATCCCCTGAAGGATACCAGGACCGTCGAATTCATGAATGGTCTCGCGGATCTCTGTCCCATCCTCTGCTGTAAATACAAGTTCTGCCTTACCTTTTCCCGGCACCTTGATCTCCGTATTTTTATATACATCACCGTAGGCATGTCTGGCCAAAGTGATCGGCGCCGTCCAGTTTTTCACACAGGGATCGATGCCCTTTACCTGGATCGGGGTACGGAACACCGTGCCATCCAGGGCTGCCCGGATCGTACCATTCGGGCTCTTCCACATCTCTTTCAAATCGTATTCTGTCATTCTTGCCGCATTTGGGGTAATGGTGGCACATTTTACAGCCACACCATATTTTTTTGTCGCCTCCGCGGAATCCACTGTCACCTGGTCATTGGTCTCATTCCGGTATTCCAGACCGAGGTCATAATACTCTGTCTTTAAATCTATATATGGCAGTAAGAGCTCATCTTTTATCATCTGCCATAAAATTCTTGTCATCTCATCCCCGTCCATCTCCACAAGGGGCGTCGTCATCTTAATCTTATCCATATTCTTTTCCTCCATTTCATCAATTCTTACATTACCGCTTACATCTTATCACATGTGCAGATATTTTTCAAATGAATCAACTTAGGGCATCTATATTTATTTTTCTATGATCTTCTCTAATTTCCGGATACAGTGACGATATGCCGGTATGAGAAACAGGTCCGCCAGGATCCAGGCCACCGGACTGGCGAGGCATGCAGCCGTAAAACCAAAGACAGGGACAAAACCAAAGCCCACAACACTTCGTCCAACCATCTCTGCTACCCCCGCAAAGATCGCCAGTTTGCCAAAGCCAAGTCCCTGGATGGAAAAACGGATAATGTTGACCAGCGCCAGTGGAATAAGGAAAATACTATTCCAAAACAGAAACTCTGACACATTCCGGATAATTTCTACCTCCGCAGAATCCACAAATAAAAGCGCCAGTTTGTCTCCAAAGCCAATGAGAAATGCTCCTGCCAGTACACAGTAAGCAGCTGCCAGATAGCTGCACTGCACCATTCCCTTCGTGACACGGTCGAGCCGGCAGGCACCCACATTCTGGCCTGCGTAGGTAGCCATCGTAGCGCCAAAGGCATCGTAAGGACAATAAAAAAACATGGCAATCTTACCCCCTGCAGTCATAGAGGCTACAGCAGTAGAACCAAGTCCGTTAACGGCAGTCTGCAGAATGACGCTTCCAATAGCAGTGATGGAATACTGCAGTCCCATGGGAATTCCCATACTACAGAGACGCCCAATGCAGTTCCCCCGAAGTTTCCACTCCTTTTTCTGAATCCGCAGGATAGGAAATTTTTTCTTGATATAAAACAGGCAAAGCACTCCCGAAATCGCCTGAGACAGCACCGTCGCCCCTGCTGCCCCTGCCACACCCATATGAAAAACTACGATCGCCAGCATATCCAGTCCGATATTCAGCACAGAGGAAATCACCAGAAAGATCAATGGACTTTTAGAATCCCCCAGAGAACGAATGATCCCCGACAGAAGATTGTATAGATAGGTAGCGGGGATACCAATAAAAATAATAAAAATGTATCGGTATGCCTCATTAAAAATATCTGAAGGCGTATCCATCCAGACTAATATATTCCGGCAGAGTAAACAGACAGACAGTGTCATTACGGAGGCAAATAGAATGGAAAGCCAGACACTGTTTGCCACAAAACACCGCAACATTTTTTCATCCTTTGCCCCAAAGCGCTGGGCTACAGGGATGGCAAAGCCATTGCAGACTCCCATACAAAAACCTATGATCATAAAATTAATGGAGCCAGTGGCCCCCACTGCTGCCAGAGACTTTGCACCAAGAAATTTCCCCACAATGATCATATCCATCAAACTGTAAAACTGCTGAAACAACATACCAAAAAACAGCGGTATGGCAAAGCCGAGGATCAGCCGGATCGGCGACCCCACCGTCATATCTTTCATCCTACTTCGCTCCAAAGTATTCTCCTCCTCTCCCAAATACCTATTATTTTCCCTATAATCTCCGGTAGCGGTTCAGACAGGCAAAGATCTCCTGTCTTCTCGGCATCGCCAGCCCGGAAGTTACATTTCTTGCACCACAGATACCGCCAAATCCTTTTTGAGTCAGCAGTGTCTCCAGATTATCTACCACCTGTGCCAGTGTCTTCTTGCCGTCCAGGACATTCAATTCTGCATACTTTACAATCTGGGCAAGCATGGACAGCTGCTCCGGATCCGCCAGCTGCTCTAAATACCGAAGATCAATGGTCTCTCTGTCAATACTGATACCGTCCATCCCCATGGTCTTCATTTTGATCCGGTCACTGCCTGCCAGCTTCCGGTTCTGTCTGAATACCCGCTCAAAAGAAGGCTGAACCTCTGCCGACATTTCCTCCAGCACTGGAAATGCCTTTGCCTCTTCCTTTGCATAATCTGTGATATCCGCAGGCACATACCGGTTCATCTGCAGGATACAGTCCGCCTTATGAAAATAACTGCCGGAGCTTCCTGCCACCAGAACCGTAGATATGCCATAACTTTCATACAACTCCCTCACTCTTTCGATATAAGGGGTAATAGGCTCCAGCTCGCGGTGCACCACCCGCTGCATCAATTCATCCCGGATCATAAAATTCGTGGCGCTGGTGTCCTCATCGATAAGGAATACCTGGCTTCCCGCCTCCATCGCCTCGATCACATTCGCCGCCTGGGAAGTACTTCCACTGGCGTCCTCCGTGCAAAATTTCACCGTATCCTTTCCGTTGGGAAGATTATTGATAAAAAATGAAATATCAACATTTTTAACACTTCTGCCATCCTCCGCGCGAAGTTTCACCGCAGTGCCATCGGTGATGACATATTCTCTTCCATCCCCGGCAATATGATCGTAAACACCAAGTTCCAGTGCTTTGAGCAGGGTGGATTTTCCGTGATATCCGCCTCCCACGATCAACGTGATCCCCTTGGGAATCCCCATCCCTCGAAGAGCTCCTTTATTGGGAAGGGTAAGCTCTACTTCCATGGACGCCGGTGACTGAAAGGGTACTGCCTGCTTCATCGGGCGGCTGCTGACTCCGGATTCCCTGGGCAGCACAGAACCATTTGCCACAAATGCCACAAGTCCACGGTCAGCCAGCATCTGGCGGATGGCCAACTGATCCTCTGCCAGCTCTGCTGTCTTCTTTAGTTTGCCGGCATCCAACGCCCGATAGTACAGACTATGGCTGACACATTTTGGCAAAAAATCAAACAAGATTTTTTCTAATTCCCTGGCATTGATACTCCGACCATTTGCCGGGAATCCGATCTCCATACGCAGAATGATGTCTCCGGTTTTTCCATCCAGCTGACATCCACTCCGGGATAGTACCTCCTGCCCCGGTGTGCTCACTGACATCAGACCCGACTTACCTGAACCCTTTGCCTGAAAAGATACGCCCCGGAGCTGTCTGCCCATTTCCCGTAGCAGAGCATCCTCCAGCGCTGTCTTCTGACATGCCAGACGATACAATTCCTGAGGAAATGCCGCCTGTGCACCTTTCACATGGATGCTGACCCTGGAAGGTGCGGCAAAGGGATCTCCCTGTACATGGTCTATGCCCAGCACATACCCTGGAAACTGATATTCTCCACGCAGCTGCTTGTATGCCGGATACCCTTTATGATCAATCTGTCTGAGTAAGGTATTTAATTCTGATGACTGTTTCATTGCTCATTTTTCTCCTTCTTTTTTGCATTTTTACGTCTTCTCTTATCCTCATACATCCGACGGTCTGACTCTAACAGAAGATGCTCAAAACCTCCACTATATTTTGGCTCCCAGACATATCCCAATGCCATTCCCGCATCATTTTCTTCCATATCCTGATCTAATAAGGTTATCCTGTGCTCCAGTTCTTTCCTGCAGATCCCCGGACACAGCCCCAGAAACTCGTCTCCTCCGATACGGAACAGGGCATAATCACCAAATTGTCTGTTCAGGCACTCACAGACTCGCAGCAAAAGCTGGTCTCCCTCCTGATGGCCCAAGGTATCATTGACATATTTTAACCCCATAACGTCACAATAAAGCACTCCGAGACTTTCCTTATCTGACAGGCTGCTCTGGTATTCTTTCATTGCGTGCCGGTTCCCAAGTCCGGTAAGCTGGTCATACATACTCAGTCTTTCCAGGCGGTTCACCAGCATGCGGCGCTTCAGCATCGACACGATAAAATGCCCGACTATCCAGAACAGCATGGAAATATGATCCAGCAGTTCCCCTGGCGGATTATCCACCCCGTAAAAACCAATGATCTTTCCGTTGTCTACGAGAGGACTGACCACCAGTGTGTGTATTTTCTGTGGCTTTAGATATTCATATGCCAATGGATCCTCTTCCCGGATCGCCTCCACATCCTGTATGATCACATTTTTATTCTTTTTAAATGTATTGTACCAGAGAGAAACCACCTCGAAAGGAACCTTCTGCAATACCTCCTTCTGTGGAAGTACTCCACTGCCGCACCACTCAAAGGTATTGTCTAAGGTTCCATCCTCGCTTTCTTCAAAAATATAAACCCGCTCACTTTCTAAATGCTCACCGAGATATGCAAGCAGAACTTCCAGCGACCGTTCCGGCCTCGGCTCCGCCAGTGCCAGCCGCAGCCCCTCATTTACCATACTTTCATTGCTGGTATATTTCTGGATCGTCTTTTTCTGCTCCTCCTGAATACTCATATCGATGGCAAGCTCCATCCGACACCGCCGTCCATCTGCCTCTACCATGGTATCCTTCAACTTAAAGCTCCTCTTAACCACCGGATTAAAAATTTCCCACTCATGAAAAAATCCCGGTTTTAAAACACTGTTGGTGCAGAACTCACAGGGCCCGGAATTCTGATGCAGCACATCATAACATTTTTTTCCTATTACTTCCTCTAGATCCTTGATTCCATAAACCTCACACGCCTTCAGATTCATATATATGATTTCATGAGTATCCATATCCGAAGCATACACGATCTCGTTCAGGTTCTCATAGAATTCCCAAATCTCTGACATAACAAGTCCCCCCGAATTTTCTTTTGCCGCTGCCGGCATAAAAGGTAAGCCGGTCGTTTCCTCTACTATTATACATATCACAGCAGGCAGATTCAAGAAAAATCGTAATGAAAGCCAGTGTCATACAAAATTAACAGGATTTGAGACATATTCAGCATATTATACCGCGCCGCCCTCATCCAAAGTAGTAAAAAACCACCGGAAAATGTGTCAATTTCCGGTGGTTTCTTTTAAAGATTTTTTTCAAAAAAATTTTTTATCCCCTCATAGGCTTTCTCTTCATCCTCACCCTCTACTATAATTTCCACTGTCTGACCACATTTTACCCCAAGTCCCATAACAGCCATCAATTTTGTAGCTTCTACACTTTTGCCATCTTTACTGATGGTGATCCTGCTATTGTATTTTTTTGCTTCCTTTACCAGCTCACCCGCTGGTCTTGCATGAATACCTATCTCATCCTGGATCACATACTCCCATTTCTTCATATGCCGTCTGCTCCTTTTCAAAGAATTTATCTCATAGTATTTACATTTTTCCAAAAAGAATACTCAGGAGCCAGAGACCATTCAAAATTAATATCTTATAAATATTTCCATACGTCATCCTGATTAACACTGTTAATCTAATTCATTAGTGCATATATGGCTCTCCTTGTAACTGACTTCTTTCATCTTTTGTATTCAAATCACAAAATCCCCCCCAATGGTCACTCGCCATAAGTTTTGTATGATTGTCTAGTTGTTTTCCAAAAGTATCACAGCAGTCTAAACGAGGGAAGACTTTCGGATAAAGGTCTCTTATGAAAAAATCTCATTAGTCTGCTTTTCCATATAACGTTTTATGCTGGCATTTAACTTTTTGAGCTCGGACAACAGCCTCTCCGTATTTTCCTGTACCCCCTTAATAATCAGCTCATATTATTTATTTCTTCTATAATACTAAGGCTTTTTTAGGGCAGAAATCTGAACATTTTCCACATCTTATACACTTATCATCGTCTATAACAGGTGCTTTAAAATCTTTCTGACTTAACGCTCCAGCCGGACAAACATCTACAGC
>CANBKJ010000085.1 GCA_947369165.1 uncultured Lachnoclostridium sp. | reverse complement strand
GATTTCAATCCACGCCCCCCATGCGGGGAGCGACGGGGAGCGAGTACCATGCGTGTCCTATGTGCTGTGAGATTTCAATCCACGCCCCCCATGCGGGGAGCGACCAAGAAATTTGGAGAGATATTCCCAATTATGAGGATTTCAATCCACGCCCCCCATGCGGGGAGCGACGATACAGCCTTCTTACTTTCGGATTGCTTTTTACAATTTCAATCCACGCCCCCCATGCGGGGAGCGACTTTATCACGCTCCTTTTACAAATTCTTCCCATGTGGATTTCAATCCACGCCCCCCATGCGGGGAGCGACGGTTTGACACAAAAAAAGAGCGTCTAGTATCAGCAATTTCAATCCACGCCCCCCATGCGGGGAGCGACTCACGTTGACCTTAACACCACATGGATCAACGTGATTTCAATCCACGCCCCCCATGCGGGGAGCGACGTGGTTGTATGATAATGGCAATATAAAAGGAATTATTTCAATCCACGCCCCCCATGCGGGGAGCGACCAGCACATAGGACACGCATGGTACTCGCTCCCCGATTTCAATCCACGCCCCCCATGCGGGGAGCGACAAAACTATGAGATACCGTAAGATCAAAATGATCTATTTCAATCCACGCCCCCCATGCGGGGAGCGACGCAAACTCTATTCGATAAACCTGTGAGTTTTTCGAATTTCAATCCACGCCCCCCATGCGGGGAGCGACGTCAACCTTTGTATGATTTTTTAGGTGATCCAACATTTCAATCCACGCCCCCCATGCGGGGAGCGACGTGGGTTGTGAACAAACACTTGTTTGGTAAATTATTTCAATCCACGCCCCCCATGCGGGGAGCGACAGCAAAAATCACATATTTATAAACAAATATAAATTTATATTTGTGCAATATCACCAAAAATTTAAGTTAATTTAACTCATCTATGGCACATGCACATCATTTTCTTAAAATATCATGGTGCGAACCTCCTGGGCATATCATGTTCACTTAGGACTCGCACCATTATATTAAGCTGTTGAAAATTGCTTTGTTGTTTCACAACTCTTGCATCTCTACTCCGCTTCAATCAGCGCTGAATAAACGTTTACAGAACCTTCAGTACCCTTCAAGCATTTGAAAGTCGCTGATTTACTACACAAGCTGCTACTTCCTTATGATTGGCAGGCCGCAGCTTCAAATGCCTTATCATATTTTTGTGCACGTTTTTTTGAATATCTCAAGCTGCGGAGCAATTTGCAAGTAAGTCTGTCAGAACTTATTTTTTATGCAGGCAGCAACGGTATTTTTACATTTTGATTTAGCATCATATGATTAAAGTTCCCTCTGCTTCATAGGAAGCTTTTGCACCAAAATGTTCGACCTTCCTTTGATATTTATTACCCAGATTATAGAACCTCAAACTATCTGTCTTGGGGTCAATCATTGATAACAGCTTGTCCTTCACTATTAACAGCTGGGAAGAGTCCAAAACACATTCAAATACTGAATTCTGCACCCTCTGTCCATAATTGACACATTCCTTTGCCACTTTTCTCAGTCGTTTACGTCCTGCAGCATCCTGTGTGGAAACATCATAAGTAATCAGTATTAATATGAGAATCACCTACTTCCATAAAAATGGCGGATATCCATCCAGGTCACCCCGAATCGTCCGCGCCAGCAGAAGCGCCTGTATATAAGGAACCAGCCCCCACTCCATCTTTTCTTTCAGAAAAGGATGGGTGATCGTCTCTTTTTTGTGGTTTTGCCACGCATTAAAAAAGACTTTTCTTCCCTCTTCATTCAAATAAACTGCGTGATCCTGCTGAGTTTCAAAATGAGCTGCCCGAAGCGCTTTTGTGTTGATTAGTGTCAGAATAAATCGGTCAGCCATGATCGGGCGCAGTTCCTCCATCAGATCCAGTGCCAGCGAAGTTCTTCCCGGTCTGTCACCATGCATAAATCCCACATAGGGATCAAGCCCAACACTGTATAGGGAATTTGCACACTCGCCCGCCAATATTGTATAAGCAAAGGATAAAACCGCATTTACATTGTCAAGAGGCGGTCTCCGGTTTCTCGTTGTAAATGTAAAATCCTCTTTTTGATTTAAAATCAGATCATCAAATATCGAGAAATATTGTTCTGCTGCCTTTCCCTCTACCCCTCGCAGCTCATCCAGCGCGGAAACCTTTTCTATTTTTCCCAGGGATTCATAAAGCATAGCCGAGATCCGGCGCAGTTTGTCTTCATCCACACGATAGGCATGATCCCTCAGAGTCCGCTCCACACTCCATCTGCCATTAAAAACTTTACCTAATATCATATTTTTAGCATAGGATACGCCCCTGTCGTGATCATCCGAGATACGATATTGTTCTTTTCTCAAAAGTACATTACCATATTCTTTCCCTACTGTCCTGGCAAGAAATCTGCCTCTGGGAGAAAAGAAACTCATTCCAATCTTTCTCTCGGCACATGCACCCATAAGCGCCGGTGTTGCCCCTTTATACGTGAAGCATACAACATTTTCTAATGTATGAAGGGGAAACCTGGCAAGAATCTTTTCCCCATTTTGGATTACAATATTTTCCCCCTCTAATGTCAGATAGCAGCTTTCTGTCATTACATATAATGTATTTAATAATTTTCGCATCTTGCTCTCCTGTATTTAGTTCTTTGACATGGATTTAACCTGTTTCATCCTGCGCCAGCCAGACCCCATCCCAGAAGCTAATCACCAGTGTGAATGTTCTGTTTGATATACTGTCCGACATTCATATTCTTTTGCAATTTAGGCAGACACAGATTCGCCAGAGAGCACGACTTACACTGTTTTGAAGTCTTTACATTGGGAGTATGCCCCCTCCGGAACATTTCGTGCATCTTTTTCGCTGTTTCTTTCGTTACACTTCGCAGATCCTCAGTAAATTCCACTCGGCTTCTCCTGCGTTTCTCACCATAATACAAAGATCCCAGGGATATGCTCGTCTGAAACATTTCTTCCAGACAAATCGCCTGCGCACAAAGCTGCAATTCATCCGCATTATTTTCTTTGGGTGCCCCATGTTTATACTCGATGGGCACGGGAATCCATTTTCCATCATAACCAAATAAGGCAATGCCTTCCTTGCTCTGATGAAACTCAACTACGTCACATTGTCCGCTCAGTCCCAGTTCGTTTGAAGCAATACGCAGTCCCCTGACGATCAGCAAATCCCCTCTCTTTTCAAAGGATCCCTCATCATGAGCCTTTTTGTGCATCAATTCTCCAGCCGTTGTCTTATAGTTCTCCGCCCATTGCTGCTCGATATGTATCAATGCCCATTGCCGCTGGCAGAAAGCAAAATGCTGAATGCCTGAAAGCATTAAATAATCCTCTTCGGAATACATAACTAAATCCCTTCTATTTCTTCCATCTCCAGATCAGGCAGCGAATCTATGACGATTTCATAATCCTCAAAGGTCTTTGGATCATCTGCTTTTGGTGTGACTTTTACCAGTCTGTGAACTTTTGCAGATGAGTACTGTCCCATCGGGCAGTTGTGCTTCCACCAGTATACCCTGCACACTTCCATGCTTCCATCTGGTCTTGCCGAGGAACTGTCATTTACAAACAGCGTCCGAAGCGCCTCTTTTATCTTCTCCGCATCCTCATCACTAAATCCCGTTTTCTCAGCTAATTGATGATTAATACTCCCCTTCACGACGTACAATGCAGAATGTACTTTATGTTTCATTCCCATTGTGTCCGATGATTTTTTATCCTTTGTCTCGCTGTTGACACTTTTAGTGATCTGCATACTATCGATAGAAACAGGGAGTACACTAAAAGCGGAGTGCACCGACACCGGTCCCCGGACGCCGACGGATACGTTACCATCCTTAAATGCAAATACCTGACCGAAACTGCGCACATCGATCCAGGTCCTGCAGGCCGCTTCCGCATAGGCATCCCGATCCTTAGCTTTCTGTGCCTTCTGCATGTCCTCATTGCTCTTTGCCCGGTCTGAGAGGCTCTTACATTCATCGTCAGAACGTTCGTCACTCTGTACAAATATATTTTCTCCCATATCCTGCAGCCGGTTTCTGATCTTCCGCTTAATACACACATCCGAGATCTCCCCATAGCCGTCATAAGTCTCCCGGGGCCGGTTTCCATTCAATGGATCTCCATTCGGATTTGCATTTTGTACCATCACTAAAACCTCAAAGTCAATTTTGTTTGTAAATTCACCCATTTTATCTCTCCTTTTCTTCAATTTTTATCTTGCTGCTCTTTTTTCTGAAATGCCTGTTTCATGTACTCTGTCTGCAGGTAATATGCCGGAAGATACAACTCAGACAGCGGTTTATTATCAAATCCTGCCCCCGCAAGATGCACCATGATCTCTTCCGTCCACTCTTCAAATTTCTTTAACTGATATCCTGTTAATTTCCTCTCGTAGGGAATCATGTTCTGTTTTATGGTTTTGAATGTTTTAGCGGGTCTGCTGCTGAACGCATTCCAGTAACGTTTTGCATTCGTTGTACGCCCTTCTTTTACGTTGCCATTTTCATCGCGCTCGAACATGGCGCGCTGCTCCATAAGATCATATACAGCCAGCAGTCTCCCAAATAGAACATTCCGCTCATTCACATTGTCATCCAGAAATTTATCCATTGTGCTGCCTCCTTTCTCATAATTAAATCGAATCATTGCACACACTACACATAACACGTCGTTATACCATACAAACGGACTCATGGATTGCGGCATGGATGCCCTCCTTGCCGCCGCTTTGACAAGATCTGAGGGAATCCCGCCCCCCTTTCCTGTGATGTATGGAAGCAGGCGGTTTGTGACAGCCCGGATCAGTTTACTATCTGCTTCCAGCCAGTTCGATCTCTGTGTGCCAAAGGCAGCCAGCGCCATGTCACGGGGTGAAGGGGAACACTCGCATAGAATGCTCTTTTTACCTCCATCGCTTTTTTCCACTGTTATAAAACGGCGCCATTTACAATGTTCCTGCCAGTATAACAAAGCATCCATATATTGTTTTCCGCCCATCTCATCATAATAAGAAATCGACAGCCTTCCCGTCGTCGCCGCATCCAATGCGATCACCGCAATACAGTCATCCACTTTGATCTTACCGGCATATCCCCGTACCGCAAGGTTAAACTGCTCCGCAAAATATTTTCCGGTATCATTTTTATTTGTGTTCTCTGCCTCCATGTCCTCCAGCATGTCAAAATCAAACTCAAAATCATCCATATCCTGATAGGCATGTATGGAATCTTTCATCATGTCGGGAACTGGCATATCCCGGTTTGACATCCAGCAGACCACCGCTGAACCATCCCGCGTATATCCCTGTTTCTGAATCAACCATTTCAGGGCATTATGGGCCTTTTGTGACACCACATAACCGACAGAAACCGCCTGGTCTTTCGAGGCAAATCTGCCCCGATAGGTAAATCCCGATTCATCATTTCCCGAGATCAGTTTTGCCTTATCACCGCTGTTGCGTATTTTGGAAGGATGTTTTTCCGAACAGGCACCCACCTCTCCGGATACATAGCACAGCTCTGTCTGTTCCATCCTCTTTTGATAATATCTATCATAATTCTCATACAATTCTTGATTTTGCCATACGCGGGGCGTGTCATTTCCGTAGACGATGAACCTCACATTGGCGCCGGTCTGCCCGGAACCCTGTAGTTTCACATTGTCCGTAAGCCTTCCGCTTTCATTCAGCTCCAATGTGTGGTCCCGGATCAGATCCTGGATCAGCGATTTCTTCTGTAGATACTTCCATATCGTCTGCACCATAGGGTGGGTATCCTCAGATTCTGACCAGTCCTGCAGTTGTTCCATATACGCTTCATAATATTCTTTTTTCTTCTGATCTCCCGTATATAACGCGTAGTCCCCCGCCACATAGCAAAGCTTATCACACAGTGGGTGTGGTGCAATGCCGCTGCTTCTAGCTGCAGAATCTTCTGTCACCGGAATAATTGTAACAACATTCGGTCCCTTATCCAGTTTTTTAGAACCTATGAAATTCCCCTCCTCGTCCAGCGTCACTTCGATCTGGGCATTAAAGGTGGAGTGTGAACAGGGCAGCAATACTGGCTGGTCATTTTTTATCACCCCTGCCAGTTCCGAATGGACATCATATGTATCAGCCAAGGTCTTTAACCATGCCAAAGGCACCACCTCCCTCAAATTCATCTAAACCGGAAAAATTTTTGCCAGGCACAAAGGGCTTTTGCTTTTCACTGCACAGAACACGGCGGATCTCACATTCTTCTGGGCGGGGAAAATGAATGACACCCTTTTCCATCTGTGCATTCCACAGACGGACTGTCATTTTTCCCTTCTCTTCTTCCCTTACAGCTTCGTCAGGATACGTAATGCCATGAACCATAATGCCAAAAGAGAGGTTTGTATTATCATATTCCCCCTTTCCCTCATCCAGGGGACAAGGCTCTACATATCCCTGGCACTCCCTGGCGCCCAGAAAGATATCCCTTCTTCCGCCCCGCTCAAGCATTCTCCTCGCGATGTCATAATGTTTGTTCTCGTTCCTGTCATGGGCTAAGTCCGGCCGGTTTTCATTCCACTCAAAATGTGCTTTTACCCGGTACTCCACATCCCTCAAATAGGAATAAAAAGCCAGATCATTTCCACCGCTGTATTTGATGGGCCGGATCCCCTTGGACTCTGTCTGAATCCATTTCATGATCCGGCATTCGTCAATCACCCATGTGATCGTCGGCTTCCAGTAAATCGATTCCGTAATTCCCTTGAGTGCCTGGTAAGTAGGTATCTGGTAACTGCATTTTTCACCCCCTGTCTTGGACAGGGGATCTGTGAATAAAGCATATCTTCCGAATACGGTGTACTCGATGATATTTGGTTTTTCCACTCTGCACTCCTCCTTTCGTGATACTTGATACTGGGGCAAAAGTGCTTTGATCTTTTGTCCCTGGCTTTTTTTATTTATTAAAAAATAAGTGGTTCCCATTCCGCTGTGATTCCCCGCTCCTCTGTATAAGCTCCGGGAGCTGCCACCATATATAAACCGGGGATATGGTCACTGACACGCTGAATGAGACCATCAAATTTTCTCAACTGATTTTCTCTCACATTTACTGTATACCGCTGCGCCTTCCGTATGTACTTTTTTATTTCTGCCAGATCCGGGGCCCGGCAGATGGCCTCCAGGATGTCATTCCCTTCTTTGTATGGCACGATCACACCAAAAGAATGGTCGTCAATCACCCGGTATTCCCGGCCGGCTGTTTTGTATGCCTGATTCATACAGTTCTTTTTCTCCGTACAGGGAAAACCTGTAGATAAAAGTTCCATGATGCTCGTATCCCTTTGTCCTATTGGGAAGTTCATTTTATCCTGGGAATGGAAATATAACTTTTGAAAATATGGATCCATCCATGTTGGCGTCAACAGGCTCTCTTCACTGCCGCTTTTCCGGTAATCATAAAGTATATCCTCAGTGACACCGGTATTCCGCAGTAATTCTTCCATATTTCCGGTATTTTCACCTTCAAGCTGAATTAATTTTATAACTCCGGATGCCATCTCACCATTTCTATTACACCGCCCCGCGCTCTGGGCCAGGCTGTCAAGTCCAGTCATGGAACGGTATACACATTCAAAGGAAATATCCACTCCTGCCTCTATGAGATTTGTGCTGACAACGACAACTTTCTCCTGTCCCTCTCTTAGTTTTTTCTTTACTGCCTCGATCTTGTCGCTTCGATGTTCCGCACATAAATTCGTCGTGAGATATTCCACATATACAGAAGATTCTTTCAATAAATCATACAATTTTCCTACCGCTGATTTCGTATTTAATATCACAAGAATAGAGCGGTACCTGTCCAGCTGACATTTGATCTCATCCCCAAGACGATCAAAGGTATATTTCTGTCCTGGTTCAGGGATATGTATTTTTACTCTTTCAAACCGGGCAAACCAGATCCCCGCATCCTTTATCATGTACTTAGGTTCACTATAACATACCGGGTACACCGCATCCCCCAGGGCCGGCTGCGTCGCCGTGCACAAGATAATATCTGCATTGCACACCGCATTCAGGAAATTCATCATCTGATTAAATGTGTGTACACATTTAACAGGCATAGACTGAACCTCATCTATGATAATAACTGAATTCACCAGCCTGTGCATACGGCGGACAGATTTGCCCTGATCTGAAAAAAGTGTGTTCATAAACTGCACAAAAGTGGTACATATAAAAGGCTCCTCCCAGTTTAGATCCTGCCGTGTAAACTTATTTTTACGGTAATCTTCCTGCTGGTAATCCTTATCTCCATTGACCGTATCTTTGATCACGGAAGAATGATGTTCCAGGATCCACTCCTCCTGCCCGATGGCCTCCCGGAATACCCTGGCATTCTGTTCTGTAATACTAATATATGGCGACACATAAATGATACGTTCTGTCTCAGGATGCTGCCTGCAGTGCTCCAGGGCGTATGCCAGGCTGCTCAATGTTTTTCCGCCCCCTGTCGGAATCGGCAGACAATAAATCCCCGCCGGGTGCTTCGCGAATTCTCTGCACTCCTCCTGCAGCCGGTCTCTCGCCTCCATGATCTCTTTTTCTCTTTCCGTCAGATCAGAATGACAGATAGAACGGTGCTTCTCCTGCATATAGGCATCAAAATTCTCTCTGGCTTTCGCAAATACTTTTCTATGATCCATATCAATGCTCTTTGACAGCGTATCCACATCATTCATGAAATCGGCCGTAGCTTCCCAATCCGCATCAATTAAAACAGACAATAATAACCGCTGTAGTGAGGCGAACAAAAAAGACCGGCAGTCAGCCAAGACTTCTCTTTTATTTTGTATCTCTTTTCTCAATAAAAGAGATTTTATCGTCTCAACTGCTTTTTTCATTTTATCCCATATCAGATCAAATTCTTCTTCCGCCTTTTCAAAAATCTTTTCCGGTTCATACTGCTGGAGATAATCACGCTCTGCATTGTGACAGGCCTCATCGTAATCTTCCACTTCATTTAACTTTTTAGAAAATAAATTCAGCCCTTCTTCATTGACACAATCAAATAAACCATGATGGGCAGCCACCGCATAGGTGACCAGCTCAGTAAAGACCTTTTCTTTCCCTGAGCTCTCATGGTTTCTGTCATAAATATATTTTGCTCCGGTGGAAGCATGTCCAATCTTTCCCCGCAGCCTTTTTCTTTCCCACTCATCCGCATGAATATAATCATCAAACTTCTGTTTATTCTTTCCCATATCATGGAGTATTCCACATAAGGACATGATCTGTGAAATCCCACATCTCTCTCCCTTTTCTCTGCACAGATACGCGGTTTTTTCCGTGTGTTCTGCCACGGACTCCTCCCTGCCGGCCCCATCATCTGAAATACTGTCTCTTATACACATCTGACGCTGCCGACGACGCAACTAGTGTAGTT
>CANBKJ010000084.1 GCA_947369165.1 uncultured Lachnoclostridium sp. | reverse complement strand
AAGCAGAGCGGGAGCTCCGAGTGATGGAAGGGCTGGATTAGCTGCGAAGCAGCGGTGCTAAGCGCCAGTGGCGCTTGTTTAGCACGGACCGGAGCGGAAGCGTAGACCAGCCCTGGTTTTACTCATATATTAGACATCTGAAAACAAATTTTTGCAATTATACATTGACATTTTTTGAAAAAGTAATTATTATATAGGTTAAGAAAAAGACTTTGATGGGGACAGTAGCAGAGAGAAGAAAGTCACAGTGAGCCGTGGACAGTGGGAACGCGGTATGAGTATGCTTATGTGAAGATCACCCCTGAGTTGTGATGCCGAACGGGTTATCAAGTAGGCTGATCCGGATTCCACCGTTATATGGAGATGATTCGGCGGTTATGGGTTCTCATGGCAGCCCGATCTTACAAAACAGGTGGTAATTATGACGGCTTTGGGGCTTTCATCCTTTTTTGGGTGGAAGCCCTTTTGGGTCCATGGTGCTATTGCCAGGCCTGGCGGCGCGAATCAGAAAAACAATAGAGCAAATTTGCAAGGAGGACAAGAATGTACGAGAAGGTTTCAACCGGTCTGAATTTTGTCGACCGGGAAAAGGAAGTAGAAAAGTTCTGGAAGGAACAAGATATTTTCAAAAAAAGTATCCAGCTCCGGGAGGGCTGTCCGACCTATATGTTTTATGATGGGCCGCCGACGGCGAACGGAAAGCCCCACATCGGTCATGTGCTGACCCGTGTCATCAAGGATATGATTCCCAGATACCGCACGATGAAAGGGTATCAGGTGCCCCGTAAGGCGGGCTGGGATACCCATGGTCTCCCGGTAGAGTTAGAGGTGGAGAAGCTTCTTGGGCTGGACGGGAAGGAACAGATCGAGGAGTATGGTCTGGATCCTTTTATCACGAAATGTAAGGAATCCGTATGGAAGTACAAAGGAATGTGGGAAGATTTCTCTGGTGTTGTTGGCTTCTGGGCGGATATGGATGATCCCTATGTAACTTACAACGATGATTTTATCGAGTCCGAGTGGTGGGCGTTGAAAGAGATCTGGGATAAAAAGCTGTTGTATAAAGGCTTTAAGATCGTTCCCTACTGTCCGCGCTGTGGAACCCCGCTGTCTTCTCATGAGGTGGCACAGGGGTATAGGGCAGTGAAAGAACGTTCCGCTGTCGTGCGTTTTAAAGTGGTAGGAGAAGACGCGTATTTTCTCGCATGGACCACGACGCCGTGGACGTTGCCGAGTAATGTAGCACTCTGTGTAAATCCGGATGAAACCTATTGTAAAGTCAAGGCAAATGACGGATATACGTATTATATGGCAGAGGCGCTTCTGGACAATGTGCTTGGCGCCCTGGAAAATGAAGAAACAAAGGCATATGAAGTGCTGGAGACCTTTAAGGGAACCGATCTGGAGCGGAAAGAGTATGAGCCACTGTTTGATTATGCGAAGGGAATCTGTGAGAAGCAGAAGAAAAAGGGATATTTTGTCACTTGTGACAGCTATGTTACCATGACAGATGGTACCGGTATCGTACACATCGCGCCGGCATTTGGTGAGGACGATGCCCAGGTGGGACGTAAGTACGACCTGCCTTTTGTACAGCTGGTAGACGGCAAGGGAGAAATGACAGAAGAGACCGACTATGCGGGAATGTTTGTAAAGGATGCAGATATGCCGATCCTAAAGGATCTGGAGAAGAAGGGACTTCTCTTTGACGCGCCGAAGTTTGAGCATGACTATCCTTTCTGCTGGCGCTGTGACACACCGCTGATCTATTATGCGAGAGAGTCCTGGTACATCCGCATGAGTGAGGTAAAAGAAGATCTCATTCGCAACAACGATACCATCAACTGGATTCCGGAGTCCATTGGAAAGGGACGTTTCCAAAACTGGTTAGAAAATGTACAGGACTGGGCCGTATCTAGAAACCGTTACTGGGGTACTCCGTTAAATGTATGGGAGTGCAGCTGCGGACATATGGAATCCATCGGAAGCCGTGCCGAGCTGGCAGAGAAAAGCGGAGATCCAGATGCGGCGAAGATCGAGCTTCACCGTCCCTATATCGACGAGGTGACGATTCCATGTCCTCATTGTGGAGAGACCATGCATCGTGTGCCGGAAGTGATCGACTGCTGGTTTGATTCCGGGGCGATGCCTTTTGCCCAGCATCACTATCCATTTGAAAACAAAGAACTCTTTGAAAAGCAGTTTCCGGCGCAGTTTATCTCTGAGGCGGTGGATCAGACCCGGGGATGGTTCTATACGCTGCTGGCGGAATCTACGCTGCTGTTCAACAAAGCGCCTTATGAAAATGTAATCGTTCTGGGACATGTGCAGGACGAAAATGGACAGAAGATGAGCAAGAGCAAGGGAAATGCCATCGATCCGATGGAAGCGCTGACACAGTATGGCGCCGATGCCATCCGCTGGTATTTCTATGTGAATTCTGCTCCGTGGCTGCCGAACCGTTTTCATGGCAAGGCCGTTGTGGAAGGTCAGCGCAAATTTATGGGCACCCTGTGGAACACCTACGCATTTTTTGTACTCTATGCAAATATAGATAAATTTGATGCGTCAAAATATAAACTGGAATATGATAAATTGTCCGTAATGGATAAGTGGCTGCTCAGCAGGCTCAATACCGTAGTGGGAGAGGTGGACGAAAACCTTGCCGGTTACCGCATCCCGGAGACAGCTAGAGCTCTGCAGGATTTTGTGGATGATATGAGCAACTGGTATGTGCGTCGATGCCGTGAGCGTTTCTGGGCAAAGGGAATGGAGCAGGATAAGATCAGCGCTTATATGACATTGTATACAGCCCTTGTGACCACCAGCAAAGCGGCAGCACCGATGATTCCCTTTATGACCGAGAGCATCTACCGCAATCTGGTGTGCAGTGTGGATAAAAATGCGCCGGAAAGTATACATCTCTGTGATTTTCCGGAAGTGAATACAGCTTTCATCGACAAAGAGCTGGAGACAAAGATGGATGAGATCCTGCAGATCGTCGTTCTTGGGCGTGCCTGCCGGAATGAAGCAAACATAAAGAACCGTCAGCCAATTGGAAAGCTTTATGTAAAAGCGGAAGGAGAACTCTCTGATTTTTACTGTGACATCATCTCCGAGGAGCTGAATGTCAAAGAAGTGGTATTTACTACTGATGTGAGGGATTTCACCACATATACCTTTAAACCACAGCTCCGCACTCTCGGTAAGAGATTTGGAAGCCGTCTGAATGCGCTGAAGGAAGTACTTTCCGGACTGGACGGGAACCAGGCGATGGATGAACTGAATGAAAAAGGCGAAATTACTATAAAGGTAGAGGGTACCGATGAGATTCTAGCGAAAGATGACCTTCTGATCGAATCTGCCCAGATGGAGGGTTATGTATCCCAGGAGGATCACGGCATTACTGTGGTGATCGATACCCATCTGACGGAGGAGCTGATCGAGGAAGGATTTGTCCGCGAGATCATAAGCAAGATTCAGAACATGCGGAAGGATTCTGACTTTAAAGTGATGGATCTGATCGAGGTTTATATGGTGGGCAGTGAGAGGATCACCGATGTCATCGTCCGGAATGCTGAGCAGATCAAGGCAGAGGTACTCGCCGATAAGATCATTATCGGAGATATGCAGGGACATACGGCAGAGTGGACCATCAATGGTGAGGATGCTACCTTTGGCGTGGCAAAGATTTCTTTCTAGGGAAGGAATTGTTATATAGAATCAAAAGGAAAGCGAGGAAGAATATGAATTTTTTAAATGAACACGATAAAAAAGCTCATTTGAAACAGGACATCGAGAATTATATGAAACTGCTGTTCCGTAAGCCGGTGGAAAATGCCACCAGCCAGCAGCTGTTTCAGGCAGTTGCCTATGCGGTAAAGGATATTGTCGTGGACGACTGGCTTGAGACCCACAAACAGTATGAGGAAAAGGATGTCAAGACGGTTTACTATCTGTCCATGGAATTTCTTATGGGCCGCGCTCTGGGGAACATGATCATCAATCTCAAGCAGGATAAGGTGGTCCGGGAGGTTCTGGAGGAACTGGGTGTGGATCTGGACGTTCTGGAGGACGAAGAACCAGATGCAGCGCTGGGAAATGGCGGTCTGGGAAGACTGGCTGCCTGCTTCCTGGAATCACTGTCCACACTTGGGTATCCGGCATACGGCTGTGGTATCCGCTACAAATACGGTATGTTTATGCAGAAGATCGAGGATGGTTTCCAGATCGAGGCTCCGGATGACTGGTTAAAGGATGGCAATCCATTTGAGATGAAGCGCCCGGAATATTCCACAGTGGTAAAATTTGGCGGACATGTGGCTGTCCGCAAAGATGAGAGCGGACGTGACTGCTATGTACAGGAAAATTATCAGTCCGTAAAGGCGGTTCCTTATGACATTCCTGTCGTGGGATATGGCAACCGTATCGTCAATACCCTTCGTATCTGGGATGCCGAGGCCATCAATACCTTTAACCTGGATTCCTTTGACAAAGGAGACTACCAGAAGGCTGTAGAACAGCAGAACCTTGCCCGCACCATCTGTGAGGTTCTCTATCCCAACGATAACCATATTGCCGGAAAAGAGCTGAGACTGAAACAGCAGTATTTCTTTGTTTCTGCCAGCGTACAGAGGGCAGTTGCAAAATACATGGAGAAACATGATGACATTCACGGGCTGCCGGAAAAAGTATGTTTTCAGCTGAATGACACCCATCCGACGGTGACGGTTCCTGAACTGATGCGCATTCTTCTGGATGAGTACTTCCTGGAGTGGGAGGATGCCTGGGAGATCACTACTAAGACCTGTGCCTATACAAACCACACCATCATGTCAGAGGCTTTGGAGAAATGGCCCATCGACCTGTTTTCGAGACTTCTTCCGCGAATCTACCAGATCACGGAGGAGATCAACCGCCGGTTCCAGAATGAGATCGCGGAGAAATATCCGGGCAATTTTGATAAGGTAAAGAAAATGGCGATCATCTACGATGGCCAGGTGAAGATGGCCCATCTTGCTATCGCAGCAGGATTTTCTGTCAACGGTGTGGCAAGGCTTCACACAGAGATTCTGAAGAATCAGGAGCTCAAAGATTTCTACGAGATGATGCCGGAGAAATTTAATAATAAGACAAATGGTATTACCCAGAGACGCTTCCTGCTTCACGGAAACCCGCTGCTGGCAAACTGGGTAACGGAGAAGATCGGCCAGGGCTGGATCAAAGATCTGGCACAGCTGGATAAGCTGACCCCCTATGCGGAGGATGCCAGGGCAAAACAGCAGTTTATGGATATCAAGCATCAGAACAAGATCCGTCTCGCCAAATATATCAAAGAGCATAACGGTGTGGATATAGATCCAAATTCTATCTTTGATGTTCAGGTGAAACGTCTTCATGAGTATAAGCGCCAGCTTCTCAACATCCTTCATGTGATGTATCTGTACAACCAGATCAAGGCAGATCCGGAGCTGGATATGGTGCCTCATACCTTTATCTTTGGCGCCAAGGCATCCGCAGGATATCGTCGTGCCAAGGCGATCATCAAGCTGATCAACAGTGTGGCAGATGTGGTGAATAACGATGCCTCCATCAAAGGAAAGATCAAGGTGGTATTCATTGAGAACTACCGTGTCAGCAATGCAGAGATCATCTTTGCGGCAGCCGATGTCTCTGAGCAGATTTCGACGGCAAGTAAAGAAGCCTCCGGCACTGGAAATATGAAATTTATGCTGAACGGCGCCCCGACTCTTGGAACCATGGACGGTGCCAATGTGGAGATCGTGGAAGAGGTTGGAGAGGAAAATGCCTTTATTTTCGGTCTCTCTTCCCAGGAAGTTATCGACTTCGAGCACAATAATGAGTACAAACCAAGAGATATCTACAATTCAGATGAGGATATCCGCAAGGTTGTTGACCAGCTCGTTGACGGTACCTACGGGGATCCGGAGCTGTTCCGCGAGCTCTATTCCTCCCTTTTGGATTCCAACGGATATGAGCGTGCTGACCAGTACTTTATCCTGAAAGACTTCCACTCCTATGCAGAGGCACAGAAGAATGTGGACGTTGCATACCGCGACAAAGAGGCCTGGGCGAGAATGGCACTTCTCAATGTAGCAAAATGTGGAAAGTTCTCATCCGACCGCACCATCGAGGAGTATGCTAAAGAGATCTGGAAGCTGGAAAAAGTGACATTATAAATAAAGATTCATTTATTTCAAGATCCCAAAGCCATAGAGCAGAGACGAAAACTGTTTCGTGGTTTTGGGATTTTTGTGTAATATAAGTAGAAAAGTACTTTTTCTTTTACTGTATGCCTGAAGTATTTCATTTGATGGCTGAGGTTGCTTAGAGGGAGCAAAATGGCTTTTGAAAATGTAAAAAATAGTGTTTTTGCTGGCTTCAGTGATTTTAATTGAAGTAGTTTCATATAAAGCCTGAATTTTACACACCAGATGATAAACTTTGTGTATAAGGGGTTGAGAAAATAATAAATTTGTGATATGTTTCAAATAAATGAAAACACTGAAGGAGGAAAAGCAAAATGATAAAAATAGTACAAAGGATTATGGCATTGTTATGTTTGTTTGCTTTGCTGTTGTGTCCATTTCAACACATTCAAGGAAAGGGAATTGCGACAGAGCCAGAGAAGAATAATCAAAAAATATTTCAGGGAGATGTCTTTGAAGTAGAGTTTCGTCTTGATGGAAAATGGGAGGGTGGATATAATGCTACGATTATTCTTCGCAACACCAGCGACAAAACGATAGAGGATTGGGCACTTTTGTATTAGCTCGACGGCGCCAATTTAAACCCTGTTTCGTTCTGCGCTAGCAGCAAAATAGCGTTGTTGCTTTCATTCGACGATACCACCGCATCGCCTTATTCAAGCGCCTAGCTATTTTGCTGCTATCACAACCCGAAATCTTCGACCTCCGCTTGTGATTTTCCAATTCACAAGGAAACGGAATGAAACGTACTGGAGGTACGTTGATTGACGTTGACACAGTAAATTGGAAAATCACAAGTTGGAGGCAGGGTTCAAATTGGCGCCGCCGAGCTAGTGAGGATGAGATTCAGAACCTGTGGAATGGAAAACAGATTGATAATGAGTATTCGATTGTAATGATAAAAAATGCGGAGTGGAATCAGGATATAAAACCAGGCAGTGAAGTAAGCTTTGGTTTTACCGCGAAATATGAAGATGAGATTCATATACCTCAGAGTTACAGTCTATCCACACGTCGCGTTAAGGTCCCAGAAAAAGATTATAAAATTACATACAAGACGAACAGTGACTGGAATAATGGTTACAGTTCTACTATGGAAATAAAGAACCTTACGGATGAGGCGATTGAAGATTGGGAGCTGCAGTTCGAGTTTGGACATTCGGTTACCAATATGTGGAATGCAGTTATAGAAAAACAGATGAAAGAAACATATCAATTAAGAAACAGTGGATATAATCAGAATATACCGGCAAAGGGTGTAATTTATTTTGGATTTAATGGGGAGCCTGGCAGTGTCTCAGAAAATCCAGGAGGTTTTGTATTACACAAATATATTACGGATATTGATCCTGAGCTCGATAGCGATGGAGACGGGATGCCTGACATATATGAATTGAGGATGGGAACAAATAGTTATAAAAAAGATACCGATGGTGATGGGTTGGATGATTTTACAGAACTATTTAAAGTGGGACTGGATCCTTTGAAAAGGGACACAGATGATAATGGTATAGCAGACGGCGATGAGGACAGTGACGAGGATGGTCTGACTAATCTTAGGGAGATTAGAATCGGAACAGAGCCGGGAGACAGTGATACAGATAAAGATGGTCTCAGTGACGGAGAAGAGGTAAGAAAGTATAAAACGGATCCGTTAAAAGAAGATACCGATGGTGACACCTTGACGGATGGTGACGAAATTATTCTTGGTTTTGATCCCTTGAAAAAGGATACAAATGATAATGGAATATGTGATGGTGAGGAAAAGGTCCAGCAGACTCTCACAGAGGAAATCCCAGAAGATAATAATAATGGTGGTGCAGTGACCGGAGTAAATGTAGATATGAAGGTGACTGGTAATATTAACAATCATACAGAGATCCAAAATGTATTTGGGGAAGATATATTGTCCAGTGAATTGGTGGGATTGGTAGGTGTTCCAGTAAGTATTTCTACAAAGGGAAAATTTGATGAAGCCACTATTACATTTTCCTATGATGTTTCTAAACTGGGGGCGACTAAGGAAGAAGACCTGGCAGTTATGTGGTACGATGAGGAAAATGAGGATTATGTGATTTATGATGAAGAGTCAGTTGTTGACACTAAGAATCATACCGTAAGTTATAAAACAACACATTTTAGTACATATATGGTGGTTAATAAAAAGACCTGGTATGACGTGTGGAGAAATGAAATAAATTATTACAAAACAGAGAGACCGAAAAAGAATACCGATATTGTATTTGCTGTAGATATTTCCGGAAGTATGGTGGGACCGGAGATCAGACACGCAAAGGATTCCATGAAGGGAATTATTAAGGCGAAGCGGGGAAAGGACCGTTGTAGTATTGTGACATTCGCCGATAAGGCAAATGTTGTACAGAAATTTTCCAATCATTCTGACAAGCTGGTAAAAAGTGTAAATGCTATTTCTGCAGAGATGGAAAATAAGACCAATGTGAATAAAGGGCTCCGTAAGGCTATAAGTCAGTACACTGGGGATTCATATAAGGACAAAGGGTATCAAAGGTATATCGTACTGATCTGTGATGGAGATACGGAGTATAATAAAGAGATTGTCGATCTTGCCAGGAAAAACGATATTGCGATTCTCACAGTACTGATCGGAACAGATAATGAGGCAGATCTAAAAAAGATGTCGAAGGAAACCGGTGGTAATTTTTATACAGTGGAAAAGACAGAAAGCATTGCTGATGTTTTGTTCAAATTGAAGAAAGATACAATGGGTGAATTAAAAACCAAAGACTCAGATGGTGATGGATTGTATGATATTCTTGAGAAAGGCATGTTATGTCAGAATGGTAAAATTGAGGTGACAAATCCGTATGCAAAGGACTCAGATTTTGATTTTGTGAAGGATCTGGATGAGATGGGGGGAGAAAAAAGTCTGGATGAAGATGGACTTCCAAAGCGGAAAAAGAGAATTTTTGTAAAAGATACCGAAGAGTGGATCGAAGCACGTTATTTCGTTTATCGAAGCAGTCCAACGAGAAAAGATACAGATCAGGACGGTTATAGAGACGATGTGGATAAGCATCCAAAGAGAAATGATGTGAAGCTGACAGAGATCTATCAAAAGCAATACATTCCGATCGTGTCCGACAATTCTGAATATTACGGCGGAAATCAGGGCTGGTGGGAGGATACTGACAGTAAAATGGCAAAAAAAGGGTGTGGGATAATTGCCGGGTCAGATGTACTGCTTTATCTGAAAAGGAGAGAAGATAATAATACTTTAAGTAAAGTTCCTAAAAGTTTCTATATCGATTATGTGGATTTCGTGCGGAAGTATTATATAAAGAAAATGCCAATATTTGATGAAATGACAGCTTTTAATCTGCAATCAGGGATGAATAAATATTTTGATAAATACTCATTAAAAATGAAAGCGGTAGCTTATCCATTTGCCTTTTCCAGTAATAATCGAAAGCGGTTAAAAGAATTAATCGAAAAGTCCATCAAAAATGGAAATCCGGTGATTATTTCAGTGGGTCCCCATCTTTGGAGAACCGTAGAAGAAAAGAATCAGGCTAAGATGTATGAATTACGTAAAGATTCTCTGACTGATTTTGAATTGAGCAAATATACTTTATATAATCATTATGTAGTTATTACCGGAATACATAGAGACCGGCAAATGAATACATTAAGA
>CANBKJ010000083.1 GCA_947369165.1 uncultured Lachnoclostridium sp. | reverse complement strand
TCATAGAGAATACTGTTCATAGGAGGAGGAAAATGGCAAATAACATTTTTCATTATTTATCAATTATATCAGATACGGCCAAAATTGTGGTAAAAAGGAAGTGGAAACAGGATATCTGCCGTAACGGAGCATGGTTAAGAAAATTTCACGGTAAACTATCTTTTGAAATGGAGACTGTAATCAAGAAAACAAATGCGCCTGTTAAGAAAAATTTGTCATGGGACAGCTGGAAACAGGAAAAGGCGATGGAATGGCTTTTAAAAAAGTTTCATTTTACTTTTCAAAATATGCTGATTATCCAAAATCCCTATGGGATGGTGCCTCTTAGCAGTATGCTGGTCTTTGAAACAGAAGAAACTTGTATGGTGGAATATCAGGTGCAGGGAAGAACAGAGGAGAGTGGTTTTACCTATTGTACAAAGACATCTGCCAGGCTGCATATGATACCGGTTTTTGGATTGTATGCAGGGAGCCAAAATGTAGTTGATGTAACATTGTATTCTGAGAAAATGGAGCAAATAGAACATAGAAGCCTTACCATTGTTACGAACCCATTACCAAATCGACTTCAGAATATTGTGAATCCGTGTCAGAAGATGCGGGGGCGGAAACATGAGCTTATGATGGTAACCGGCGGCATCAAAGGGTATACTTATGCCTTTGACCGGGATGGCGTGGTGCGGTGGTATCTGGCGCGGCTGCCGAGACAATATGGAATCTACTTATGTGATGATGGGCGATTTATGTATCCCGAACGGAAAATTAATTCCCCTACATATATAAATCCCCATTCCAATGTAATGTACGAAATGGATTTTATGGGCAGGGTGCACGAAACATTTCATGTAAGCGGGGGGATCCATCATTGTCTGACGCCGCGTCCAGGCACAAAGTCTGAGTGGGGCAGAGAAGTTCTGGCAGCTGCCAGTTCCCTACGTTCCAGGATGGAAGATGCCATCATCTGTTATGATACAGCGAAAGGAGCGATTGTTGAAAAATGGGATCTGGGTCAATTCTTTCCTAAGAAATACCTGAAACGCAAGGACTGGGCTCATTTGAATGCGCTGTATTGTAAGGATAAGGATCATGTTTTGATATCATTGCGGAACCTTCATACTATCGCCAAATTGGATCTGGCCGCCAATGAGATCTTATGGGTGGCTGCGCCACAGGATATGTATGAGGGAACAGAATTGGAGAGTAAAATGCTGAAGCCGGAGGGAGAAAATTTCCACTATTTTTTCCAGCAGCATGCAGTAGAAATTTTGCACGTGGACCAGCAGAAGGAAACAATTTATGTGTTGGTTTTTGATAATCACTGTATCACAAAACGAAAGAGCAGATATTACGACGGCAAACAGGAGTCATATGGGTGTTTGTACCAGATCAATGAGAGGGAAAAGCGGATCAAAACGGTATTTGCCATCCCCTGTGAACTTTCGCCTACAAGATCCAATGTATATTTTGATCCACATAATGAGAGCGTTTTTACGATGGCAGGATCCGCAAATGCCTCAAAATTATATGATTGTGCCTATATCAGTGAATGGAATCCACAAAATGGAGAGCTGTTGAGCAAATATGCTGTGGCAGAGGGATTTTTTCGGGCATTCCCCATGGATCTAATGGAAAATATAACGGAGGCAAAACGAAGGATGCCTTTGGATTTGCATAAAGGAAGATTAAGGCCACCCGTCAAAAATGAGAGCTTGAGGGCAGTTGAGTGGAAACAGTTTCGATCCAGGGAGATTCATATATCAGTTGTCGACGATCTTATACTTGTACAGGCACAGGATCATAAAGTAGAGAAGGTTTTCCTGGTCGGTCAGAATATGGTGTGGGAGAAAGATTTTACAAATACACACCAAGTGACTGAGGTCTTTGCAAAAATGATTTATAATGTGGCAGTTCCAGTTGATGGGCTGCCTGCCGGCAGATATCAGATCAATATTCAGTATGAGGGAGAGTATTTCACCACGAATAGATGGTTTATATGCTAAATAAAATGATCTGACGTAGAATTGCAACAAAATTTTTCTATACTGAATAAAAGAAAAACTTTTTATGAATAGTATGGAGGAATGGAATGACAGAGCGGAATGAGCAATTTTTAACTGCTTTGAGTAACCGGATTTTGTATTTGTGTAAGATTCATGGGATTTCTCCGGAGAAGGTTACAGAGAAGATACATAACAGGAGGGGCCAGGAGATAAATCCAGAAAGCCTGATGGATATTCATACGGATGAAATATATAAAATCGCGGAGATGTTGGGAGTAGAGGCGGATTTTTTACTGAATAAGCCCAGCAGTTATACCGCTGAAGTGGAGTATATTGTGTATTTACTAAAAAGAAAAGATATCAGTGTGCCGACACACATTGATATCTGAGAAATCTCAAATCAACTTTTTAGATTTGCCGATGACATTTCCGAGACGCAGCTGGGTCTCATAACCAGAGAGGGTGTTTACCAGAAGATCTTCCCTGAGAGTTATGGCATTCTTTTCGAGAAGCAGGACGATGGTAGAACCGCCAAATTCAAAATACCCTTTTTCTTCTCCCCGCAGAACGGGGCAGGATTCTTTGTGATTTACAATCTTTCCTACCATCAGTGCACCGACCTCCATCTGTACAATATCTCCCAGATGGGAGGAATGAATGACCGTATATTCCCGGCTGTTTTCCTTATAAATGGGAAAATGCTCTCCTGCGATGGGATTTACCGTGTGAAAGACACCTGGGATCCGGTAATTTTTGGACTGGTGTCCGGTCGCAGCGTAAACATAACGATGGTAATCACTGACAGTGAGACGCAGGATCAGGGCGTATCCCCCCTGATAACGTGCCGCCAGCCTTTTGCTGTGCAGCAGGGAAGAAACGGTGTATTTTGCATTTTTTACAGTCAGGATCAGATCATCGGATATTTCATAGGCACTGGCGTAGCAGTCACAGGGACTGATGAGATCGGAGCTGCTGCCGGAGATCTCTCTCGCTCCTTTTTTTATCTTTCTCGTGAAAAAGTCATTATAACTGAGGTAATTTGTCTCATCATAACTGCTCATGTCAATGGCATTGGATTTGATGAAAGGCTCAATTAAGCGGCAGGAAATGCCAGTGTTTAAGAAAGCACCCGCCAGCTTTGAAAACACAGGGGTGACGAGAGGCCGCAGTAGCATGCGCCCGGCCCGCGTCGTATACAATAGCTTCAACAGCTTGTCCTGGCTGGAATCAGCGTGTTTTTTATTTCCATTTATATCGATATATTTCATGATTTTCCTCCATTCGCGCATGTCTTTTTTCCAATCTTAGTTGTAGAGTATTTTTAAAATACATGTAAAATCTTCAAAACCACAATCCCCATAAATACAAGGATAAATGCTACCATGGCATTGGAGGGCTTTTTCAGTTTAAAGTCCAATATATATAAAAATGCGATAGCAAGCATGGCGAAGGGAAGAGCTGTTAAAAACAGCTGCTCCGAAACCAGTGGACGGAACATATACAGGATCGGAAACAGAATGGCAATAGAAGTGATGGGGAGACCGTGATAACATTTGCGGTCCTCTTTTTCTGGTTCCTCGTGCTTGAGCTCTTCTAAAACATTAAAGTAGGCGAGCCGGATAACTCCGCAGAGGACAAAAACGATCTCCACAGCGATTCCGAAAGGATTATTCATCCCCATAGAATAGGCGATGACCGCGGGAGTGACGCCAAAACAAATGGCATCGCACAGGGAATCGATCTGTACTCCGAATATGATTTGTTCTTTCGTTCTGTTTTTCATGCTTCTTGCAACTTTTCCATCAAAGGTATCACAGGCACCGGCGAGGGCAAGACAAAGTATGGCAATGTCGTAGCTGCCGGTAAGTGCCTGGGTCATTCCGAAGATGGAAAGCCCGACTCCGAGATACGTCAGTATCACCGAGTAATTGTAAACGCCTATCATTTTTTCTCCTCCTCCAATTGATCAGGGGCTTCTCCCCTGACTGTCATATGTGTGATGCACGTTACGATCCCGCTGATGACAATCAGCATATAATAGCTGATTCCACGGCTCATCAGCATGCCGGAGAGGGTAAGTGCAGTGGTCCCAAATATGGGTGTAAAGATCTGTAAAAACAGCCGCTCGCTGATCCCCATGCCTCCGGGAAGGGGAAGCATATCCACGGAGATGGAGATCGCCGCCTGCAGCAGCGTTACGGTTATGGCAGAATATCCATCTAGTCCGAAACTTCTATATACAACGTATGTCACAAAAAATAAAAGTATACGTTGAACAAAAGTGATCACTGTAGTATGAAAAATCGCCAGCTTGTTTTCCCGAAGGAAAATGGCAGCTTGTTTGTAATGGTCCATGGAAGCCTGCAGCCGTTCCATGCGGTTGTTCTTATTTTTCATCAGATGAAGCTTCTGAAGAAATACAAACCCCTTCGTGATCAGAAAGCGCGCGCTGTCTGGCAGGAATACCAGCAGGCTCATAAAAGTGACGCAGAAGACATTTAAGCCCAGGCCCAGATAAAGATAAAACTGCGCTTCTACTGTCATGGACTGAACCAGCCCCTGTCCGAATACTGCCAGAAGAAGTCCGATAAAGACCAGTACGAATTTGTATTCGATGGTCACCAGCATAAGGATGATGGTGGCCGTCGGGATATCGATCTTCTGCCGCTTCATATAGAAGATCTGAGCAGGCTGTCCGCCGGTGGCGGAGGGTGTGATGCAGCTGAAAAAGAATCCCACGAAAGAATACCGTATGCAGTTGATGAGCGGAGCCTTTATCTTCACAGCAGAAAGTAAATATTTGATAATAACGGATTCTCCGCACACATAGAGCACGACGAGAACAAGTCCCGCGATAATATATAGGACTGGCACGCTTTTCAGTGTAGACAGGATAGGATCCAGGTCTTCATCGCGAAAAATGAGCCAGAGAGTAAGTGCCAGAAGCAAAATCAAAAAGGCAATATTCAGCACATTTTTTTTCAGCTTATTCAATGGTGTTCTCCTTGCTTATAAAACCTAATTTCAAGTGGATACGGTCAAAAAAATGCTGTACATACCGGTAGGCATTTATACGTTTGTTCAGGGCGAACAAAATCTCTGCGATGAGAAGTCCTGCCACAGCATCTACGATATAGTGCTGTTTGGTGGTCTGGGTAGAAATCACCACCAGCAGGGCGAAAATACAGGAAAACCCCCGATACCACGCAGGAACCTTTTTATTTCCCCGGATTCCGATATAACACATCCAGCTCACCAGGCAGTGAATGGATGGGAACAGATTGGCAGGCTGGTCGATCTGGTACAGAAAGCGCAGCAGATCATCGGCAAAGGTAGTGCCTGTCACTTCCGGCCGGACATTTGTCGTCGGCATAAGGAAAAAGAAAAAGCCGCATATCACACGGGACATCATATCCGTGGTGACGAAACGGTAAAACTCAGAGGGTTCGTCTTTGTGAATCCGTGCCACCATAATATAGTTGACCACCCAGAACAGGTAGCAGCCAAAATAAATATACATCCACCAGGGCACCAGCGGAACCATCCTGTCAAAGGATGTTGTAAGGTCATAATGCTTCCATCCGGCACATATACTCATAGCACCACTGTACACGATCATATTCAACCCGAAGGCGCATAACAGCGGTAATATACCATAAAGCGGAATGATTTTTTGAATCAGTTTATTCATTTATGAAATATTCCCCCTAGATATCTTTTGTTTTGCAAAATACACAACCATTTTACTATATTAAAGTTTTTTTTGCAATAAATAATGCAGATATCTTGTTTTGGGTGAGGAATTATGATAGAATAGTGGCTGACGTCAAGCAGGTTTGAATCTTACCGGTTAACGGAATCAAACCGTTACTTAACAGAGAGAACAAGGGGGAACAATACATGAAAATTTTTGATATACTGGTGTCTGTGATCCTGGGAATCGTAGAGGGAATTACAGAATGGCTTCCTGTGAGCAGTACCGGACATATGATACTGGTAAACCAGTTTTTGACTTTTTCAGACGATAAATTCACGGAGATGTTTTTGGTGGTAGTACAGCTGGGAGCGATTATGGCAGTGGTTCTTTTGTTCTGGAAAAAAATATTTCCATTTAACCTGCGTCCGAAGAAAAATGAACCTGTGGTGAAGATGGATATCATGCAGATGTGGTTTAAGATCCTTGTAGCGACCATACCGGCAGCAGTTATCGGCGTCCTTTTTGATGATGTGATCAATGAGATGTTTTATAATCAGATCGTTGTGGCGGGTGCACTGATCATTTATGGTGTCCTTTTTATCCTGGTGGAGAACTGGAACAAGGGCAGGCGTCCTGTCATTACCTCCGTACAGGAACTGACCTACCAGACCGCGCTGATTATTGGTATTTTCCAGCTTTTAGCAGCGATTATTCCAGGAACTTCCCGTTCCGGCGCCACCATAATCGGTGCGCTGATCATCGGGGTATCCAGGGGTGTGGCTGCAGAATTTACTTTTTATCTGGCGATTCCAGTTATGTTTGGAGCCAGCCTGCTGAAAATCGTAAAGAGTATCTCCGATGGCCTGAGCTATGGACCGATGGCAGTGACCACCCTTTTGATCGGAATGCTGGTGGCATTTATCGTATCCCTCTTTGTGATTAAGTTCCTGATGGGGTATATCCGCCGCCATGATTTCAAATGCTTTGGGTACTACAGAATTGTACTGGGGATCATCGTATTTGCTTATTTTGCCATCAGCGGCGCCACTGTAATATAATGATAAACTGAAATACAAAAAAACAATGCCGGAACATGCTTTGTATGTTTCGGCATTGCTGCGTACAATGGATGGAGAATGGGACATGAATTGTCACAACTGTGGCAGCCCCAGATAATTCAGCAGTCCCACATAGATTCCATAGGCAAACTGATACTGCATGGTGGTGAGCAGAATGTAATCTTCATAATTTGAAATATAGGCGAGTTCTACGAGGACGGAGGGCATCTGTGTCCGGCGCAGAACATACAATGACGGTCTTACATAAATACCGTTATTTTTTGTGCCCACCCTGCGGACGATCTCCTGAACGATATCGGTACCCAGGTAATAAGACGGGCTTCCTTCTGCGTAGACATATGCTTCTGTGCCGTTGATCGCCGGATTGACATTGGCATTCACATGGATGCTGATAAAATAGTCCGCTCCCCAGGTGTTTGCCATATCCACCCGCTCCCTGAGGCTGGAGTTGGTATCATAGCCCAGGATCTCGGTAGGGGTCTGGCGGGATACTGCCACTTCAAAACGGTAGTCAGCGGCGAGTATGTTTGACAGATAGGCGCCGACGATATAGGTGATATCCTGCTCTCTGGCACCAAAACCTTCCGCACCGGCGTTAAATCCGTAAGGATTGTGTCCTTGGTCGATAAAAACCTTGATTGCCATACCATGATCTCCACTTTTTATTTTATAAATTATTATATGAGATTTTAAATTGCCTTGTTACGAATAGTTTTGTTTTTTTCGGGGATAGTAGGTATAAAAGTAAAGCTGAGTGGAGGAAGATACGAATACCTGCATGGCATGGAAATGGAGATTATTTTATGGAAGATATTCTTTATATTAAAGTAGAACAAAATATTCCGGTGACAAAGCGGGATCTGAAGTTAAAAGATGTAGCGACACTGTACAGCACCAACACGACCATGGTGCAGAAGCTGGAAAAGGAACCCTTCTATACGCTGCCCCCGGACGGTGAGAAACTGACGATGTTCACTATTACCAAGGTATACGAGGCCATCCACCGGGTTTATCCGGATGTGACCATAGAAAACCTGGGAGAACAGGATTTTATCGTGGAGTGTGAGACAGGCAAAAAACCTTCCAAAGCCTGGGAGTACACGAAGGCGGTTTTAGTGGCATTCATCGTGTTTTTCGGGGCGGCATTTACGATCATGACCTTCAATGAGGATGTAAATGTATCGGGTGTATTCGAAAAGGTCTATCTGATTTTCACCGGAGAGGTGCAGACCGGCGGCTCTGTCCTGGAGATCTGTTATGCCATCGGGATTCCGATTGGTATTATTGTGTTCTACAATCATTTTAAAAGAAGAGATATCAAAAATGATCCGACGCCGATTCAGGTGGAGATGCGAACCTATGAGGAGCAGATGAATAAGGCGATGATCAAATCTGCATCGAGGGAGGGAAAGACCATTGACGTTAATTGAAAATGTCTTCATGGGCTTTTTGGGGCTGAGTTTTGGATTAACCGTATCGGCAGGGGTGTTTGCCTTTATCACCATGCTCAATGTAATTCCCAGGCTTACCCAGCGGACAGGGACGGCAGTTCATCTGTATGGTTATGAAAATACGATCATCCTGGGAGGAACTCTGGGAAATATCATGTTCTTATTTGTCAGGAGTTTTCCCGTTAGTTATGTGGGATTGGCCATTTTTGGGCTTTTCTCCGGTATCTTTATCGGTTGTCTGGCGATGGCGCTGGCAGAGAGTCTCCGGGTGATCCCGATCTTTGTAAGACGACTGAAGATGAAGGAAGGACTTCCGATCATTTTGATTGCTATCGCGTTGGGCAAATTAGCGGGAACCATCTATCAATATTTTTTCTAATGTAATAGAAAAGCCAGAAAGGAAGTATGTGATTATGAATAACCAGAAGACAGATATCAAGGATGTGATCTATGAAACCGTTCCTCAGGAGAGGGACGATAAGTATAATGACTATGTGGATGAGAATACACCGAAAGTCAGCTGGATGATCAATCTTTGCAAGGCATTTTTGGTAGGCGGAATTATCTGCACGCTGGGACAGGGGCTGATCAATCTTTATATGTATCTTGGTCTGGATAAGGAGACGGCCTCACTTTATAACACGTTGTCTCTGATTTTCCTCAGCGTCGTGCTGACAGGGTTGAATATTTATCCCAAGATCGCGAACTTTGCCGGAGCCGGGACGCTGGTGCCCATCACAGGTTTTGCCAACAGTGTGGCGGCTCCGGCCATAGAATTTAAAAAAGAGGGCTGGGTTTTTGGTGTGGGATGTAAGATCTTTACCATCGCTGGTCCTGTGATCTTATACGGTGTCGTCACCAGCTGGGTGCTGGGGCTGATCTATTGGATCGGCAAATGGATCGGCTGGTTTTAACTGCATAAAGTGATAAAACAAAATAGGTGTCCCTGTCAGGCTAACCAACCTCAGGGACACCTTCTTTTTGTCTGGGACGCACAGCCGGATCGTGCCAGGATGCGTCACATATTAGTTTTCAATTTCTTTTTCAAACTCGATGATCGCGCCGGTTGCGGCATTTATCTTTACTTCATACTCGTAGATTCCTTTTCGAAGCTCTACCTCATAGACAGCGATTCCGTCATCTTTGTCAAACTCAAATTTGGTGATAGTAGCGCCAGGCGCTTTTTTCAAAGCAATATTTCTGGCTTTTGACTCCCCGATATAGCCCTTTTGGGAAGAAGAGGAGTTTCGCTGTTTCCATTCGTATTCCAGAAGTTTTCCATTTTTGGCGTTATATACTAATTTATACTGGCGTTTTCCCTTTTTCAGAGAGAGTTTATACTCTGAGAGACCATCATCCACAGACAGGCGGGCGGAGATGATCTTACTGCCCTTTACCAGTTTGCGGGCTTTGGTCTTGATCTTCGACATACTTACATTTTTTTTGTTCTGGATCGAATAACTGTTGTTGGGAAGTTCCCACTCATATTCGATCAGCTTTGTGTCCGAGTGCCTGTATTTCAAACTATATTTTTTTGTCTTTTTAATAAGAGATACTTCAACTACTGCCTCGCCGTCGTCCATATCCATCTCAACTTCTGTAATGGAAGCGCCGGGGACTTTTTTCTGGGCTGCTTTTCTGGCCTTGTCTGTATTGGAGCCTGCATCTGCTGTCGACGAAAGCATGGTGAGCGAAAGGGAGGAGACAAGACATAAAACGCTTACTTTTTTAATCAGATTTTTTTTCATATTCTACATC
>CANBKJ010000082.1 GCA_947369165.1 uncultured Lachnoclostridium sp. | reverse complement strand
TCTGCCCGTGTCAAGTAAAATCCAAAAAATATCGGAGGCCAAAAATCCCTTAAAATTCCCAGCCTCCCTCAATCCATCTTTCAACTGTCATTCAGACATCCCTTAAAAAATCATCCGCATTCCACACAATCTCTATATTCCCATCTTCAAATAGAGTGATATTTTTTACCAAAACCCGGATTGCCTTTATATCAAATACCGACAATCCCGCAAGCACCGTCAGTTCTTCTTCTGAAACATCCGGCGCATGGGATAACTCCGCCTGTTCCTTCTCCCTGGCTGCCAGCATTTCTTCCAATACCTTGATTTCCTCCTGCAGCTTATCTCGCAGACTCCGCATTTCCTCCCTCGACAGCTTTTCCCTTGTGTAGTCGTCATATGCCTGAAACCTCCTGTTTTCCAGCTTTTTAATCTTCTGGCGGATTACTTCCACATCCAACTCATTCCTCTGTGCCTCCTGTTTCATCTTCCTTTTCTTTTCCAAATCCTGCAAAAAGGATTCTGCCGTGACACGGATATAAGTCAGCACCGTATTTTCAAAGACCTCTGCATCCATCCTTACCCTGCTGCAGTTTAATTCTGCCGGGTTCAGATTGGCAGGGCATTTATATTTTCCATGCCGTTTTATCAGGGCATGGCCGCAGCACCCGCAGAGAAAGAGCCTTGCCGGTAAATTACCGGACCTCACTTTTTTTGCCTGGCCTTTCCGGTCCAATTTTTCATGGGCTGCCTCATACAGTTCCCTGCTGACGATGGGTTCGTGGCAGTTTTCCACCACCGTCCATTCCTCCGGTTTTCTCCGCTTTGACTTGTAGCCTGTCCTCTGATTATGTGCAATGCGGTTGTTTACGATTGTTCCGATATATACCTCGTTGTACAGAATATCCATCACGGTCGTAGCCGACCACTGGTGTACCTTGATTTCCGTGCCATGCTTTCTCTCCCTGCCATGGCTTTTCTGGTAATCAAGGCAGGTTTCCACGCCCGTCTCATTCAGTATTCTTGCTATCTCTTTATACTTCTTTCCCTCTGCCGCCAAAGTAAATATCCGCCTTACCACTTCTGCCGCCTCCGGATCGGGAATTAACTTATGCTTGTCCTCTGGGGATTTCACATATCCATATGGGGCAAAAGAACCGATAAATTTCCCCTGCTCTGTCAGGACTTTCCTAGCCGCCATAACCTTTTTGGAGGCATCCCGGCTGTACATCATATTGACGATGTTTTTTATCCCGATTTCCATGCCGCCTGTCCTGCCGGCATAATTATCACTGTCGTAATGTTCATTGACAGCGATATACCGCACATGCAACAGCGGAAACAGGCACTCCATATATTTCCCAACCTCCAGGTAATCTCTGCCAAGACGGCTGTAATCTTTGGTAATGATTATCTGTATTTCTCCATTCTGCACCTGCCCGATCATTTCTTGAAAAGCCATCCGGTCAAACCTTGCCCCGCTGACACCATCATCCACAAACTCTCTGACTTCACACTTTGACAGGGCTTTGTTTGACTGTATATAATCCAAAATCAACTGCCTCTGGTTCGCTATACTGTTACTTTCATTTTTGCTAGCATCTCTATCCTCACCAGACAGACGGAGATACATTGCGATTACCTGTTTAGTCATTCTCACATTCCTCCTCCGCCGTCTGTAGTAGTTCTTTTAGAAAATCATCATACTTTAGCGTAATCTCCACATTGCCCTCTTTATCCAGCACAATTCTCTCCACGAACACATCCGCCATCTCCTTTGTGAGTTTCCGTTTCCCCATGAATTTCTTTACTGCGGCAACCCATTCTTTATCCGGCAGAAAATCCTTTTGATAGTACCCCTGTCTTTCCAGCAGTTCCTCCGCTGACTGCTCCAAATCCGCTATCTGCTGTCGGTAGGACTGCTGGTACTGGAGATATTCCTCACTGGTAATAATGCCGTCCTTATAATCCTCATACAGACCTCTTTCCCTGGACTTTACTTTGCGGAGGCTGTTCTGCACTTTGGCAATCTCCCCCGCATAAAAGCGATACTGACGGACACCATAGCTGCTGCGGTTCCGCTCCCTTGTCTGCTCCGTCTTTTCCATACAAAGCTTCATATGGGATTTAATGACCTGAAATACCACGTTATGGAGTTCTTGGTATTTTATCTTCCCATGCGCCACGCATTTCATATGCCGGTTGAATGGGGTAGTAGTACACCGGTAATAAAAGTGATTGCTCCCGCTGTTGCTGCGGACAACCCCGATATTTTTCCGGCAGCATGCACAGATACCTTTCCCCGGAAAGAAATTTTCCGGTGCTTTCTCATGCTCCAGTGCCGCATTGTGGGCGTGGAGATTTTGCACCCTGCTTTTTATTTTCTTCTGCACTTCTGCGAACATGTCTCTGCTGACAAGGGGTTCATGGGTATTGGGGATAATAAGCCAGTGTTCCTCTGAAACCCGCCTGTCTTTGTCCGGGTTATTGAAGCCGCCCTCCCTTGTGGCATGTACGCTGTCGCCTGCATAATGCCGGTTCGTCAGGATTGTTTTGACATGGAGATGATGCCAGTCCCTCGCTTTGTCTGCCTTTTCTCTATTCCCCTGCTCCAGATAACGGTATTTTGGAGGCGAAACAATCCCTTCCTGCTGTAATTCCCTTGCAATTTCAGAATACGTCATCCCACTCAGATACATCTCAAAAATCTTTTTGACTACTGGCGCTGTCTGTTCATCCACAACCAGCTTTTTAGCGATATTGTCTTTCCTGTAGCCGTAAGGTGGGCGACCATAGATATATTCGCCGTTTTTCCACATAGTCTGATAACTGGCATGCATCTTGTTGGAGAGGTCTCTTGCATACCATTCATTGATGATATTTTTCAGGGGCATAGTCAAATCCGTCCCCTCACGCTTCGTGTCAAAATCATCATTGACGGCAATATACCGCACATGGAACAGTGGAAATATCCTCTCAATATAAGTACCGGAATCAATATAATTCCTGCCCAGGCGGCTTAAATCTTTGGTAATAACCGTATCAATCTTCCCTGCCCGTATATCCTGCATCATACGTTCAAACTCCGGGCGTTCAAAATTTGTTCCGCTGAAAGAAACATCTGCATAAATGTCTGCCAGTTCCATATCCTCCTGCCTGTCGATAAAGTTTTTCAGATAGGCAATCTGCGTCTCCACGGTGTCACGCTCCCGGTTTTCCTCTGTTTCATAGGACAGCCTTGCATAGATGGCGGCATGGTAGACGGTTGCTATACTTTCCAAACCCACTGACGTTTGTAGCATAAGATTATCTGCCGATTCCGTCACAGTGTCCATTGCCAAACTGCTTTCCGACACGGACATAGAAACAGGTAGATTTTTTCTGCTTTTTCTTGCCATATTACACCGCCCTCCTTTCCATCCCGGCGACACCGCCTGATACCTGCCCTGTATCTTCCGACACAATGTTTTCCTCTGCTAAACCCTCCAATTCTCTGGATTGAATATCCTTACCTGTTCCATCACAATCAATCCCATACCCTAGCCTGTCCAGATTATCCATGCACTCCCGGTAGCAGTCATCAAAATCAAACATAACCTCTATCGAATTTTTATCCACCACCCGAACCTCACGGATTAGCGACACCGCCACATTCCTTGTGAGTTTTTCGATATTCCGGTGCTCTGTAAAATAATCCAGCCACACAAAGGCCCTGCTTTTCCGTTCCAGAATTTCCTCCATCTCCAACTCAATCTGCCGGATGGCAAGCTGGGCGTTTTTCCTGCGGCTCTCATAAGCAGCGTGAAGCTCCTTGTATTCGTTTTTAGAAATCATACCGTCCTTCATATCTTCATAGAGCATGCTTCGTAAGTGTGTACAGCGTTCCACCTCTGCCTGTTTTTCCGCTTTCCTTTCCTCTAACTTTTTCATATCCATCTGTTGGAACGGAACCGTGCCGATAAAAGCAAGGACTCTCTGCAAATCCATGATACTTTCAATGTGTTTCCGCAACAGTTCCAGCACGACATTTTCCAGCTTATCCGTTGCTATGCTGTGGGGGCTACATTCCTTTGTTGACTTGTTGGTGGCACAGATATAATAGGAATATGCCTTACCGCCTGCCTTTGTTGTCTTGCGGATCATCGGCATGCCGCAGCCGCCGCATACCACCAGGCCGGACAGCGGGTACACCTCCCCATTCCCCGGTGCAGTCCGTGTGTCCATGGCAAGCAGCCTCTGCACCACTTCAAAATCCCTGTCGGAAACGATTGGTTCATGGTTCTTTTCAATCCTTACCCAGTCGCTTTCCTCTTTCTGGTAAACCTGCTTTACTTTATGGTTCGGGGTTGTCTGCCTGCCCTGCACCAGATTCCCGATGTAAATCTCATTGGTCAGAATCCGCCTGACCGTCACCGAAGTCCACCCCGATTTTTCCTTTACCTTGAAACCAGTCTGGTAGTTGCTCCCCGTGCTTGCCTTGTACTCTGCCGGGGGCAGTATGCCGGATTCGTTTAACTTATTTGCAATGGCATCCTGGCTCATTCCATGTAACTTCATGCGGAAAATGTCCTGTACCACACCTGCTGCATATGTGTCGATTTCCAGCTTGTGCCTGTCATCCGCTTTCTTCTGGTAGCCATAGGCAGCAAACGAACCGATAAACTCGCCGTTCCTCCGCTTTACTTCCAGATGGCTCCGTATCTTGACGGAAATATCCCGGCAGTATGCGTCATTGATTAGATTCTTAAAGGGGATAATAATGTCATCGGAACTGTCTTTCCTGTCCAGGCTGTCGTAACCGTCATTAACAGCGATAAACCGCACGCCAAGCGCCGGGAACAGACGCTCAATATACATGCCGGAATCAATGTATTCCCGCCCAAACCGTGATAAATCCTTGACAACCACACAGTCCACAACACCCCGCTTGATGTCCTCTAACATCATTTGAAATGCGGGGCGTTCAAAATCGGAACCGCTGTAACCGTCGTCCACACGCTCCGATACGACTTCAATATCTTCTTTGTCTTTCAGGAAATCCTTGATGAGATATTTCTGGTTGGAAATGCTGTTGCTCTCTGCTTTCCCGGCGGCAACATCGCCATCCTCCTTCGATAACCGGACGTAGATGGCGGCATGGTAGATTTTTTGTGTAACCATAGAAAACCACTCCTTCTATTCTGTATTAGCCGGAAGAACCCAAAGGGAATCTCCCCTTATAGAAAGAGCTGCATTAGATTTTGTCCTGAAAACATTGTAACGCACATCTTTCCGTTTGTCCGCTGTTTTTTTAGATATTTTTCCATCTGCTCATTTGTCTTTGATTTCCATAACAAAAACACCTCAAAAAAAACTGCCTTATCTGCCCATTACTGAATATCAAATCATACGGATAATAACAGATTTTCAAAGGCATCCTCCATAGAAATGCCATTGTTTGCAAACCGTACCTTTACTTTGACATTCCCCACCCGGACCAGATAGGGATTGCCTGCTTTGTCAATATACTGCTGTCTGCGCTTTTCTGCCGGTTGTTCTTTGTCAATCCTTACTTTGGATATATCCGTAAGGCTGCCTAACTCCACATCTTCAAAATCCACCACCTGTAATTCCCGATATTTTTCCACTGTCATTCCATACCCCCTCATTTTTCACTTCTTAAATTTCCACTCCCAAAACACATAACCCCGGCACATACCAGACTTAGCTGCCTGTTTGTAACACCATTGTACCGCCTTTATGCCTGATTGAAGAGTCCATAGTTCGGGCACTGTTAGTGACCGTGGGACGGACACCTCTGGTAATAAACGGATAAAAGCAACAACAAAAGAATAGACCGCCTTCTTCTGTTTCCATGATTATTTTATAATGATTTATTCATGCTGTGGAGTACACAGTTCGGGTACTTTTGTGACCGTGGCACGGTTACCTGCCTCTGGAAACAGGCCAAAATACAACCATAAATCCAAAGAAGTGCTGCTTTCTTCTGTTTCCATGGTTATTTTATAGCTCTTTTTCCAGAATGCAGAGACCACGGTTCGGTTACTAAGTGACCGTATGGCAGTTACCTGCCCGCTAACAACCAGATAAGATAATAAAATACGTTGCTTTATCCTGCCAACATGATTATTTTATAACCCTTTTCCCAGAATGTAGAGACCACAGTTCGGTTACAAGTGACCGTATGGCGGTTACCCCATAAATTCATAAACAAGGAATCAACAAGTTTTTGCAAAGGAATCAGCGAGGGAATCCATCTCCATAACCCATCACAAACATCATGCTTTACAAATCTACCCAGATTTACAAGTAATCTTCGCATAAGAAAAACAGCCCAGGTTGTACCCAGACTGCCTTATGATTCATTGTAATTCTTCTGTTTCCACTTCCATACAGTATCCCAGTTCCCTAATGCACTGTATGGAAAGGGCAGGAATGTTACTAAGCTTTTTTCGTATATTCCGTATGTGATACACAACAGCAGTTCTCTCACCACCGGTTGCATACCCATTCCAGACTCTTTGGTATATCTGCCCATAAGTCAGCACCCGCCCTTTATTGACCGCCAGCAGATAGAAGATGTCAAACTCCTTTTTTGTCATGCTGATTTCGTGGGAATTGCTGTAAATTTTCCTGCGCTCCGGACAGACTTCCAGACCGGGGAGGGATAATATCACTTCATCCTTTAATGTGTATTTACGGAAATCCGGATACTTCTGCAGCATATTCATAATGTCAGCAAAAGCCGCACTTTCATTATCCGCAAATTCCATAATAAGTAACTTGCCTATATTATCACCTCTTAAATAATACCATAGGACATTTTCTTTATCGCTGTAAAACTTCAGCAACCTCGTTTTTCATTGGCACAGCAGGAATTCCCCCTCTTTTTCGTACACATAAACTGGCTGTGGCATTTCCAAACTTTGCACACGCTCTCCAGTTATCCCACGACATTGCCTGCATATCCATCTGATACTCTAAATATCTTGATAGAAATCCGCCCCAAAAAGAATCCCCTGCCCCTGTGGTATCCACTACTTCTGCTGGAAATCCTGAGATTTGTTCATGATTCTCATGGTTAGCCAAATAAACACCCTGACTGCCTAATGTAATAGCCACTAACTTAGGCCCCTGTCTTAATAATTCATCAGCGGCCTGCTGGCAGTCCGTTTTCCCTGTAAGCAAAACACTTTCCTCGTCTGAAATTTTCAGCATATCCGCATAGGGAAGGACACTTTGTATTGCCTCTACCGCATCCATTTCCGTTTTCCATAGCGATGCCCGGTAATTCGGATCAAAGGATATCCGTGTACCTGCAGATTTTGCGGTTTTAACAGCTTCGATTGTGGCAGTTCTTGCCGGTTCATCCGTTAACGATAAGGAACCAAAGTGAAATATTTTGCATTCCTTTATCATCTGGCGGTTCAAATCCGATGCTGACAGACAGGTATCAGCACCTGGTTTTCTTGCAAAGGAAAAACGACGTTCCCCATTTTCATTGATTGCAACAAACGCAAGTGTCGTAAAAACAGAATCATCCTCCACAATATAATCTGTGCAAATCCCTTCCTCTTCCAAAGTCTTTTTCAAAAAACTGCCATGCATATCGGAACCGATTTTCCCAACCATGGCTGTCTTATATCCCATATGGCTGACTGTAGTCAGCAGATTCGCAGGTGCCCCGCCTGGATTCTGCTCAAACAGTTTCATTCCGTTTTTACTTACTCCTGATTCTGTAAAATCAATCAGAAGTTCACCTAATGCCATCACATCATACTTTTTTCCCATGTTTTAATTCCTCCACAATTTCATTATAGTATTTCCTGTTCAGGCGATAGAAAAATAGTACAACTGCCGTTACGAGCCAAAGCACTCCCGGAATTGTCGTAAAGGCATGTTTCATAACCGCAAGCACAGCGCCATTTTGCTGCTGATTCGCAACATACCCAAATTTACCAAGCATTCCAGCCAGCAAAGCCGTCCCAATAGCCATTCCCACTTTATTTCCCAGAGAAATAAATGCATACTGGAAACCGTCATTCCGAAGCCCGGTTTTCCACTGCCCATATTCTGCGCAATCCGGAATGATTGCATAGATTGCTGTATTAAAACCTGAGAAAAAGAATTGTGTCAGCCCGGAAAAGATATAAAAGGCGGCAGGATTTTCCCTCACACTGAATAAATATAGTATAAGCATAGAACAGCCTGTCAGCAAGGCAAAGATTGATGCTGCCCGCCCTTTATTATTTGTCTTCTTAAATACCGGCTGAAAACAGGCAGCGCCTATAATCGACGGGATAATGATGCACATGGAATAGGTTGTGTAATAAGACGCATCGTCCTCGACATATGTAAAATAATACAGGACATCCGCATTTCTACCATACAATGTAAATCCAAAGAGAATCTGACCAGCCAATGCCAACAGATACGGCCGGTTCTGTATCACGGCTTTTAACTGCACTTTCAGGGAAATCTTCTCTTTTTCCGGCATCTGCACTACCTCTCTTGTCTTTGCAAAACAGAAGAAATGGCATGCCGCAAAAATACAGCCATAGATAATTGCAACGGTAAGGTAGCCGGTCTTTGCACTGTCCTTCCCAAAAGCAGTTATCAGCGGAACGGTAATAATGTTGATAACCCCAATAGCAACCATGGCAGCTACGGAACGGGAAGTATTTATTTTTGCCCTCTCGTCAATGCTCTGCGTCATTGCACCACACAGTGTTCCATAAGGAATATTCACACATGTATAGCCTAATACCAGCAGACAGTATGTAATAATCATATAAATTATCTTTGCAGTATTTGACCAGTCCGGGTGCGCCCAGAAACTAAGTACAAGTATGATTGCCGTGACAGGCGCAGCGAACAGCAGCCACGGGCGGTACCGTCCCCATCTTGTCTTTGTCTTATCCGTAAGCCCGCCAATAATCGGATCATTGATTGCATCCCAGAACCGCGAAAAAAGCATTAAACCCGAAACGGCTGCCATACTGATCCCAAATACATCCGTATAAAATATCATCAGGAAATTACTCACAAACATCCAGCTGAAATTACACCCTACATCCCCGAAACCATACGCTATTTTACTGATTAATGGCACTCTGCCATTGCTGTTTTTGCTCTCCATACGAACCCTCCTCCATAAAACGGCATTTATTCCTGCACATTTATGATTACCTTCATCGTTGTTTCACGGTTATTATCAATATACTGATAAGCCTTTAAATAATCCCGAAATGCAAAGGTTTTGGAAATCAGCGGCTGCAGCTGAACCCGTCCCTCATTTACCAGGCGGATACCGTCCAGATAGTCATCATGCCTGTACATCATGGTACTTTTAATGTCCAGTTCATGGTCATTGGCAACCGCAAGGTCTACTTCTGCCATTCCTGCAAATACGGCAACCAGAACAATAATACTTCCTTTTCTTGCATGCTTGATTGCCTGACCCATTGTGATATTATTTCCTGCGCAATCGTAAATCACATCTGCCTTATCCGGACCAAACGCTTCCAGCATTGCCTCCCCAAAATCCTTGTTCAAGGTGTTCACGCAAACATCAATTCCACATTCTTTTGCCTTTTCCAGCCGCAGGTCACTGACATCCGTAACCATTACCTTTGCAGCCCCCATTCCCTTTGCAGCCTGTGCCACTAAATTACCAATTGGTCCTGCACCAATCACAACAATATTCATTCCTGCGACATCACCAACCTGCTTTACACCATGGACAGCCACCGCAAGGGGTTCAATCATTGCTCCTTCCTCAAAAGACATTTCTTCCGGAATTGGAGTCACCTTCGAAGCATCCACCGCAAAAAATTCTGAGGCTGTTCCTGTTGTCTGGAAGCCCATCACTTTCAGTTCCTCACAGAGATTGTATTTTCCATGGCGGCATGGATAACATTCACCACAATATACCTGTGGCTCAATCGTAACCTTCTGCCCAATATGAAATCCTCCCACGCCTGACCCAACTTCTGTAATCTCCCCTGAAACTTCATGCCCCTGTGTTACAGGATAGGAAGTAAAAGGATGTTTTCCGTGATATACATGAATATCCGATCCGCATATACCAATATTTCTTATTTTTACCATTACCTGACCCTCTTCCAACTGTGGAACCGGCACTTCCTTAAAAATAATCTCTCTGGGTTTTGTCATAATTTGTTGTAACATAAGCATCTTCCTCACTT
>CANBKJ010000081.1 GCA_947369165.1 uncultured Lachnoclostridium sp. | reverse complement strand
AAATAACATAAATATAGGGAAATTTCAATAGAAAACGTTTGCGAAAAAAGGAATTCTATTCTTTTTTGATTTTATTGTAAACTAATTGTAAACTATTATTCACGGCGGTGCCGCTGGAGAAGGCACGTCCGTATTAAAACCAAATGACTACAGAAATGAGGTAAAGAGTATGAGATGTTTGAAAAAAAGTTTTGCACTTGTGTTGTGTCTGTTATTGACTTTTGGTCTGACAGGCTGTGGGGCAGGAGAAAAAAAGGCAGAAGAAATTCATATTGGATACTTTAATAATGTAACCCATGCCCAGGCGCTTTTGATGAAATCACAAAAGAGCCTGGAAAAGAGAATGGGAGAAGGGATGAAAGTGACCTGGACCGCATTTAATGCGGGACCGGCTGAGGTAGAAGCACTTTTTGCCGGTGACATTGATATCGGATATATCGGGCCAGTACCAGCAGTCAGCGCCAATGTGAAGTCCAATGGCGATGTGGTTATTCTTTCCTCCGCTACCAAGGGCGGTGCGGTGTTGATCAAGCGCAGCGACTCCAGTATAAACAGTGTGGCAGAGCTGGCAGGAAAAGTGGTAGCCATTCCTCAGATTGGAAACACCCAGCACCTGGATCTTTTACGTCTGCTGCAGGAAAATGGCCTGAAGCCGGTGACAGAGGGCGGTGATGTAAATGTATCCGCTGTGGCAAATGCTGATGTGGCTAATATGATGGGACGGGGAGATATCGATGCTGCCCTGGTACCGGAGCCATGGGGATCTACCTTGTTAGAAGGAGGCGCTGAACTGCTTTTGGATTACGATAAGATTTATATGCAGGGACAATCGGATGTGGCTGTTGTGGTAGTGCGCAAAGAGTTCCGCGAGAAGAATCCAGAACTGGTAGAGAAGTTTTTGGAAGAGCACAAAGCGGTCACGGATCAAATTAACAATGACAAAGAAAATTCTTTGAAGAAGATCAACGAAGAGCTGAAAGCTGCTACGGGAAAATCTCTGGCAGAATCCGTTATTACCGGGGCGTTCCAGAGAATCGGAGTGAGCACAGAGCTGAACAAAGAGTCCGTGATGGGATATGCCCAGATCAGCAAGGAACAGGATTTTATCAAGGAAGTGCCAAAAGAGGAATCTCTTTTTGCGAAATAATAGATGGGGGATGTCATATGTCGCTTGTATTAAAAGGTGTAAGTAAACAGTTTGAAAACAGTGATAAAGCAACATTGAGCCAGATCAATCTTGAGATACAAAAGGGCGAATTTGTATGTCTTGTGGGCACTTCTGGCTGCGGGAAGAGCACTCTTTTGAACCTTGTGGCAGGTCTGGAACGTCCTACCGGAGGCAGTATTCTGCTGGATGGCAGAGAAGTGACAGGCCCCGGAGCTGACCGCACCGTTATGTTTCAGGATCATGGCCTGTATCCGTGGCTCACTGTTATGGAAAATGTGACCTTCGGCATGAAACTGGCAGGCCTTCCCAAAGAAGAGCGGGAGAAAAAGGCAGAGCATTATCTGAATATGGTTCATCTCAGTGAATACCGGGATTATCCCATCCATCAGATATCCGGGGGAATGAGACAGAGAACTGCTCTTGCCAGGGCGCTGACGATGGACTCCGATGTCCTGCTGATGGATGAACCCTTTTCAGCGCTGGACAAACAGACATCGAACCGTCTTCGGGAAGAACTGCAGAAGATCTGGATGGAGACGCGGAAAACCATATTGTTTATTACCCACAGTGTGGAAGAGGCAGTTTATCTGGCAGACAGAGTTGTGGTGCTGTCTGCTGTGAAAGGCGGTATTGCTGAGATCGTAGAAGTCGGCATAGAGAGGCCGAGGCATGTGTATTCGCCGGAATTTGTAGATCTTCGGCACAAGATTCTGGAGGAAGTGAGAGGGGAGGCTGTCTGATGGGAACCATTTTATTTTTAATTTTACTTGTCTTGTTGTGGCAGGGGGGCTTCTGGCTTACGGTGGATGTGCTGGAGATCTTCAAAAGCTATTCGGTGCCCTCTCCGGCGGGAGTGGCAGAGCGGTTTGTGGAGCTCTGCAGTGATGGAACGTTGTTAAAGGCCACTGGAAATTCTCTGCTGCGAGGCATGATTGGTTTTGCTGTGGCTGTGGTCATCGGGGTAATCCTCGGACTACTCATCCATCAGTTTTCTTACTTACAAAAGCATATGAAACCGCTGGTGCTGGGAGTTCAGACACTGCCCAGTGTGTGCTGGGTGCCCTTTTCCATCTTATGGTTTGGACTGTCCACTCAGGCGATCCTTTTTGTCGTAGTGATGGGGGCGGCTTTTAGTGTAGCAATCTCTGTGGACAATGCGATAAAAAATGTGCCACCTATTTACCGTCTTGCGGCTCTGACCATGGGGGCGGACAAAAAGCAGTTATATCTGCATGTGATTCTTCCTGCCAGTCTCCCGGAGCTGATCACTGGACTCAAACAGGGATGGTCCTTCGCCTGGCGGGCGCTGATGGCAGGTGAAGTGATGACTACTTCCATTGGCCTGGGACAGACATTGGTCATGGGAAGGGATCTGGCGGATATTAACCAGGTCATGCTGGTTATGGTAATTATTGTATTGGTGGGAGTTATTATCGAAAAAGGCATATTTTCGGCGATAGAGCGGCGGATTATGAAGAAGCGTGGACTTGCAATCTAAGACATTTTATAGTATAATAAAAAGATGTAAGAGCAACTTTATTATAACGAGGTGTGTTGGATGGACAGTAAAGAACGCGGCAGAAAAGTATTGGTGACATGCCCGATCTGTGGATATCGCGAAGAGATGGATGATTTTAGTAATGACGACGAGGTGTGTGCTCATTGTGGAAGAAGTACATACACCTTTCGCACAGTGAACAGTATACGGAATGTATTTGTTGGCGAATTGAACAAAAAGAATGAATAGAAAAAAGTCTTCTGTTTGATACTAAGAAAAAAACAGGAGGCTTTTTTTATGGAACATAAATTCAGAATCAAATCTGTTCGGGCGAGAGAAATTCTGGATTCCCGCGGGAATCCGACGGTGGAAGTAGAAGTGGGACTATGCGGTGGAGCGACAGGAAGAGGGGCGGTTCCCTCCGGGGCTTCTACGGGTGCTTTTGAGGCCATCGAACTGAGAGACAGAGAACTTCCCCGCTATGGAGGCATGGGAGTGAAAAAGGCAGTGGATCATGTGAACGACAACATTGCCTATCTGCTGGATGGAAGGAATGCGCTGAATCAGGTGGAGATTGACCAGCTTATGATCCGGGAAGACGGGACAAAGAATAAAGGGAGATTTGGCGCGAATGCGATCCTGGGTGTGTCGATTGCTGTGGCAAAAGCTGCGGCCTGCCAGGTAGGCCTGCCTCTTTATCAGTATCTTGGAGGACCTGATGGTAGAATTCTTCCGGTACCGATGATGAATATTATAAATGGAGGAAAACATGCAGACTCCAGCTTAAATATCCAGGAGTTTATGATCATGCCAGTGGGGGCAAAATCTTTCCACGGGTGTCTGGAATGGTGCTGTAATGTCTACCGCGAGTTAAAGAATCTTCTCAAAAAGGATGGCCATATAACCAGTGTGGGAGATGAGGGCGGATTTGCTCCGAAACTGCGCAACGACGAAGAAGCTCTGCAGTATATCGTGAAAGCTGTCGAGCTGGCTGGATACCGTCCCGGTGAGGATTTCCGTATCGCCATTGACGGGGCCTGCACAGAGATGTACGATGAAGCTGTCAAACAGGGAAAGACAGGACAATATTTATTCTGGAAAAATGGAGAGCTGCGTTCTGCAGAGGATATGGTCTCTTATTGGGAGGAGCTCTGCAATAAATATCCTATCTTCTCCATCGAGGATGGTCTGGCAGAAGAGGACTGGCAGGGCTGGAAACTTCTGACAGACAGGCTGGGGAAACGGGTACAGCTGGTGGGAGATGACCTGTTTGTCACCAACACCGAGCGTATCGCCAAAGGTGCGGATCTCAGAGTGTCCAATGCAGTACTGATCAAACCGAATCAGATCGGCAGTGTGACGGAGACGCTGGAGGCGATCCGCATGACGAAGAACAACCAGTGGAATGCTATTGTCAGCCACCGCTCCGGTGAGACAGAGGATACCACCATATCCGATATTGCGGTGGGGCTCAATGCCGGACAGATCAAGACAGGGGCGCCGACCCGCACCGACCGTGTGTGCAAGTACAACCAGCTGCTGCGCATTGAAGAGCAGCTGGGAGAATCTGCAGCCTTCATGAAACTGGTATAACAGTTTCAAAATAACAGTCCGGCGACGCTTCCGGCGAAATAAAAAACATCCTTTTACTCCGCATGTGATGAGCGGGATAAAAGGATGTTTTATTAATAGCCGTCAGGATCGGTTTGAAGGATGACGGGTTTATCAAGTCGATACTGATAATATTTTATGATATTGCCACATGTGATGACCGGGGTAAAAGTTGTTTTATTAATAGCCGTCAGGATCGGTTTGAAGGATGACGGGTTTATCAAGCTTATATTGATAATATTTTATGATATTGCCACTTACCATGCGGAGAGGTGTCCAATTACAGAGGTCATAATCTCTCACATAAGGGAGATTGTCATAAAATACAGAAGCTGCCTCGTATTTACGGTCAAAGGTCATAAGCATTTTTTTAAACAGCTCTTCATTGTTCAATCTCTCCACTTCCTTTCATATACTCTATAAATCTATTATACTAGAAAAATGTCAGAACCGCAATATAATTTTACTATAAGAACTATATTATTCACCCAGTTCATAAATGCAGAATTTTTCTCTGCGGTCCCCCTCAAACAGATCAGGGACAGCGATTTCTTTTACCAGCCGGAACCCGGTATGCCGCTCAATGTAAAAGATGGTGTTGTCCTCTGGGTAATAGAGGATCAGAGTGACCTTTCGGGGTTTGTTTTCAAAAGATTTTTCGATATTTGTCAGTACCTTTCGGAAAATGTCCGTCGAAAATGGGTTAAAACAATAGATGGTGGTAACCTCGTCCGGTATGACAAAATCCTCTGCCTTTCCGTGAAAGAAAGCCAGACGTTCCCTGTGAATTCCCCGGTACTGGCTCAGATTATGAAGTGACTCCCGGTGTAAGATTTCGGACAGTTCGATGCCGATGGCGCCGTTGTGAAACCGGTGGTTCGTGTAAAAACTCAGACGGCCGAGGCCGCTGCCGTAATCCAGCAGGGTATCCTGATCTGTCAGGGGAATGGCTTCAAACAAAGTATGCAGCACGCGGTATGAAGTCGGTTCGTAGCGGTGGCAGTGAAAGGTGTCCCTGCCGTCGGTCTGAACCTCCTCTGTGTGTATGTGTAAAAATTGATCTATTTTCTTTGCCAGCGTTTCGTCGCTTAAGGCATCAGAATTTATAATTTGTTCTGTCAGGGCATCCATGGATCTGTTCCTTTCTGTTATTGATGTCAATGTACCAGTATTTTTTGATTCCATCGTTAATAGATCATGGAGAAAATGCTCGCTCCAATGACGGTCAGCAGCCCGGCCGTCACGATGGCGAGACTGCTCATGGCACCTTCGATCTCACCTAGTTCCATGGCCTTGCTGGTGCCGATGGCGTGGGCAGCAGTGCCAAGAGCCAGACCTTTGGCGATCTTATTTTCGATGTGAAAGAGTTTGAGAATCCATTCTCCCATAACATTTCCAAGAACGCCGGTGACCACGATAACCGCCACTGTGATATTTACAATTCCCTCCAGTTCTTCGCTTACGTCCATTCCGATGGCGGTGGTGATGGATTTTGGAAGAAGGGTGACGTACATGGAGTGGGAGAGGCGAAACAGGACCGCCAGTATCAGAACGCCTGCCAGACTGGTCAGCGTACCCGCCAGTACAGATAAGGAGATGGCGGTACGATATTGTTTTAACACATGGATCTGTTTATATAGAGGAACGGCAAGACAGACCGTGGCTGGTGTGAGGAGATAGCTGAGATATTTTCCTCCGGCTTCATAGGTGCCGTAGTCCACACGGAACAATAGCAGGATGCCGATCACGAAAAGTATGGACACCAGCAGTGGGTTCATGATGGCGAGGCCAGTCTTCTTTTTTAAAAAGATTCCCAGCTCGTAGCCAACCAGGCTTACCAGGACGCCAAAGAAAAGTGAGCTTATTAAAAAGTCATTCATTGTGCCACCTCTTTGTCATCTCTGCCTTTCTTACGTTCCATGACAAACTGGGCGGTGATTCCGGTGATGCCCATGACGAGGACCGTAGTGAGTATCGTGATCACGATGATGGCTGCCAGGTTCGGACGCAGTGCTTCGATGCTGGTCAAAAGACCGACACCTGCCGGAATGAACATGACCGGCATGATGTCGATAAGAAAAACAGCAGTATCATCCACCTGATCCACCTTCAGAATACCGGTGAGAAGCGCTGTGAGCATTAGGATCAGCCCATAGATGCTGGTGGGTATGGGAAGGGGAATCAGATATTTTAGAAGCTCACCCAAAAAACAAAATAGTAGTATGATCAAAAATTGCCGGATGTATTTCATATAAGCCTCGATTCTGTATAAGATCTATGATGCTATTATTTCCTGTCTTTTAAATTATGATACAGAGGCCGTCGAGCTGCCTATGATCAGGCTGGAATTCTGCCCGCCGAACCCGAAGGCATTGGTCATGGCATAGCGGACTTCCCGTTTTACTGCCTTATTCGGAACATAATTCAGGTCGCACTCTTCATCCGGTGTATTTAGATTCAGCGTTGGCGGGATCACTCCCTTCTGAACTGCTTTGATGCAGGCGATGGTCTCCGTGACGCCTCCGGCGCCCATCATATGTCCAGTAGCGCCCTTAGTAGAAGTCACAGCCATTTGATAGGCATGATCTCCAAACAGGGATTTGATGGCGTTGGTCTCAATGGTATCCCCCATCGGAGTGGAGGTGCCGTGAGTATTGATGTAATCAATATCTTTCGGGGTAAGCCCAGCTTTTTGAATTGCATTGTCCATGCAGGCGATGGCGCCGATTCCTTGCGGATGGGGAGCTGTCACATGATATCCGTCGGTACAGTTAGCAAAGCCCATCAGTTCCGCGTGGATCTTTGCGCCTCTTGCCAGCGCATGGGCTTCCGTCTCCAGCAAAAGAGCTCCGCCGCCCTCACCAAATACAAAACCGTCTCTGGTCTTATCAAATGGACGGCTGGCCGTCTGGGGATTGTCGTTGTTCGTGCTGAGAGCATGAGCGGAGGCAAGACCAGCCACTACCACCGGACAAAGACTTGCCTCGGCGCCCACCACAAGGATGGCATCGGCTTCTCCGGCAAGAAGCAGCATGGCTGCTGTGGAAATGGCATCAGCTCCGGAGGAACATGCGGTGCTGACCGTGAGGCTCGGTCCGCGGTAGCCTTTGGCGATGGCGATCTGTGCCGCCGCGATGTTGCCGATAAACTTAGGTACAAAACGGGGACTAACTTTTTTATGTTCCCCGGTGCTCAGTCCGTCCTGGGTTTCTGCGATAATGGACACGCCTGCCATGGCAGTTCCCACAACGACGCCCATGCGGTCCGCGGGAATCGTGTCCTCTTTTATGCCGCCATCAGCCAGTGCTTCCTCACCGGCGGCGTAACCGTACTGCATAAACAGATCCATCTCGCGGCTCTGCTTTTTTGTCATAAAATCATCTGGATTAAAATTCTTTACCTGGGCGGCGATCTTTACTGGTGATGCTTCCGGATCAAAGCGGGTGATCCGTTCCACGCCGCATTTACCGCTGATCAGGTTATTCCAATAAGTTTCTACTCCAATACCGATGGGGGTTACTGCTCCCATTCCGGTAATCACTAATCTTTCTTTCATTTATGTATACCTCCATTTGGCTAATATTGTATCAAAATAAGAAAAGGCGGTCAAGACGTCCCCGATTATGTTTGGACAGTTAGCATTGATTTTTTTCTAGAGAACACGTATAATGGTAAAAGATGCATAAAGTATAAGTTTGGAAGGAAAAAGACCAATGATAGAAAAAAATATTCGCAGCTGGTTTACAGTAACAGAAAAAAAGAAAACGGTTGCCAAAGATCTGTCTATAATGGCAGTCGTAATCAGCTTCGTGGTGCTAATTGTGTATATGTTGAATGATATTTATCCTTTTGGTGATGGAACCATTGCCCGCGGTGATATGGTTCAGCAGACGATCCCGGCAGGGATGTACTATGTCTGGGATATCCTGCATGGACAGGCGAGTCCGTTTTTTACATGGAATTCTGCATTTGGCATGAATATATCAGGAGCTTCTTCCCTGGGAGCGCTGATGAGTCCGTTGAATCTGTTTTTATATTTTTCTGCAAGGGATAATCTGGCGAATTTTGCCAACATCCTTATGATACTTAAAATGATCGCCATTGCTTTTTCTATGTATTTTTATCTGCGGAAGTATGAGGTGAAAAACATCGTGCACATAGCCGGCGGCGTTTTGTATGCTTTCGGCGCAGCCTCTCTGATTCATTTTCAGATTATGCTTGTGATGGACATCGCATTTTTGCTTCCCCTGCTCATGATCGGTCTGGATCGCATCTTTGCCAGGAAGGGGTGCAAATTTTTTATCGTTATCTTTGCACTGTGTATGATGGTGAATGTCTACACAGGCTGTATCACATTGGTTTTTCTATTCTTGTCAAGCGCTCTGAGAACCTTTTGGGATATGGAGGAGAAGGCGGAGAAAAGAAGGTGCGCCCTGTGGCTTGGTGGGTCTGTCGGTGCAGCTATTTTGATCAGCGCCTTTGTTAGTATTCCGGCACTGCTCTGTGTGGCGGATACGCCGAGGAGTGGAGAGGGAGGCTTTTTAAACGTATACAGGGCGGCGATTGAGAATCGATGGAGTCTTCATGAATGGAAGATAGTAGAGACCATGCTGGTAAATACTGCTCTGCCCTTTGCCTGTATACTGTTTTTCCTGGTACATGGAAAAGGATTGGTCTCCGGGAAATTTAGAAAATATAAGAGCCATATGTGCATGATCGGTCTTTTATTCCTCTCTGTGGTCGTTGCCGGGGTGGAATCAATGTGGCATGGAGGGAGTCGTGCCAGCTGGCCGCTGCGGTTTGTGTATATCATTTCCTTTGTTTTGATTGATTTTGCAGTTTTACTCTATCAGGAAAATAAGGAGAGTATAGAAACTGCCGGAAATTGGTTTAAGAAGAAAATATGGGTCGCAATTGGCGCAGCTGCCATACTTTTTTCTGGATGGCTGTTCTATGGAATATACCATGCCTACTGTGACCAGTCTTCTTATTCGGCATTGGGAGATGGCTTCCTCTGTATTCTTATAGAATTGATTTTTGCGGCGGTCTACTGGTGCCTGCTAAAATCCAGGGCAAAGGGGGTTATACTGGTATTATTATGTGTGGAGATTACCTGTGCTTCGGTTATCAGTTTTGCCCCGAACAAAGATAATGTATCGGTGTTTTCTGCTGACTATCTGGAAGCGGCGAATGATGTTGCTACGGGGATGGAGACGGAGATCAAAGATTTTGAAAGAATAAAGAATACAGATTATAAGGTGGATCACATAGAATATTCGCTGGTGCTTGGTAAAGAGGCGATTTCAAATTACTGGCATGTGATCAATCCATCTGTCCAGCCCAAATTTGCAGCACTTGGCTATTCCATCAACTGGACTCAGCTGCTGGATACGGGGGGCACAGTATTTTCCGATACTCTTTTTAATATAAAGTATTTTTTGAGCCAGGATGATATGAACGAGGAATTATACGATTTCTGTGAGGCTATAGATGAAAGCGGAGATGTTATACAATTATATCAGAACAAGTTTGAACTTCCTTTTGTAATCAATACAGATACCGCTTCTCTCTCTCCAAAGACCGAGAAGTTCGAGACACAGAACACCTTGTTTGCGGCTGTAACAGGAAGCCAGGAGAAGCTGATTCAGGATGTGTCCAGTCAGATTAATAGTAATTTCTGTGAGCTGCAGATAGGGAATGAGAAAAAGATTCTGTATTTTTATGGGACGAATACAAGTGATAATCCAGTGGAGATCACAGTCAACGGAGTTCCGGTTCGGATTCCGGCGTCTTCTTCCATACAGAATCAGCAGTACCCTGCGGATTTTGGAAATGGTTTCATTTGTCTGGGTGTGTTTCAGAATGAGGCCGTGCAGGTTCAGTTTAGCGACGGAGTGAATAAATCGGATCTTCATCTTGGGATGTTGGACTATGCTGCTTTGGTAAACGGAATCGAGAAAGTGAAAAAGGAAAATCCCAGGATTGTGTCTTTGGATCAGAGCAAGTCCGGCGTAGACATTGAACTGGAGGGTGTGACCAAATCCAATCTTTTTCTTCCTGTTTCCTATGATGAGGGCTGGGAGTGTAAAGTAAATGGGGAAAAGGTACCGGATCTTCAGAACCTGGATGGAATGTTGTCGATCCCTGTTGTCGAGGGCAGGAATGATATCAGGCTGAGATATACTGCGCCAGGACAAAAAGCAGGAGCTGTGTTATCGGTCATCGGGGTGTTGGCGCTGGCGGCGTTAGTGTTTGCCAGAAAGAAAATGGTTATTCCTGAAAGGGTGGCAGACCTTGCCGGTTATGCAGCATATACAGTATTTGTCGGGGTGTTTATCCTCTTTATCATTGCATTATTTGTGATCCCGACGCTGTTTTATCTGAGAGCTGTTTTTATTGGCACAGAATAAATGATTCAGGCCTAAAAACACCTGTAGATTGCAGAATATTTTATTTTCCCCCTGCATACAATGAATCAACGAGTATTCAGGGGGTAGTTTTTTGAAATCATATATCGAACAGCGCGCTATTGAGATCGGAAACTATATAGTGGAAAATGGCGCTACGGTGCGGCAGACTGCGAAAAAGTTTGGGGTGTCTAAAAGCACGGTACATAAAGATGTCACAGAGCGGATGATGCAGATCAATCCCGCGCTTGCTTCTCAGGCGAGAAAGATACTTGATATCAATAAGTCGGAACGGCACATCCGGGGAGGGATGGCGACAAAGGAAAAATACCATCAGCTACATGAACATCAGGCGAATACAGCGATCTGAAACGGTGACAGGCAGGTGCTCAAATTCGCGCCATTGCGCTGCGCTGGTGTGAAAAAGGAAGGTCTGTGAAGGGAGTGCCCTGCACAAGCCTTCTTTTTATCCTAATAGGAAAGTTCTCGAAATGCGGAGCGAAGAATCACTTGTGATTCTTCAGAGGTGC
>CANBKJ010000080.1 GCA_947369165.1 uncultured Lachnoclostridium sp. | reverse complement strand
AATTATAGTAAAGAAGGACAGAAAACCCATGTGGTCGTCCGTCCTTTTAAATAATTATCATAGAAGAACTGAATTTACAGAAAAAATTTCAAACCCTCTTGTACTGCTTTTACTCCCCCCTTTTCCGATACTTTGATGGCGAACACCCCTTATACTTCCGAAACAACCGGCTGAAATAAAGCGGGTTATCATATCCAACGATCCGGGAGATTTCATTCACGGCATAGTTCGTGGTTTCCAACAGCATCTGGGCATTTGTGATGCGGATGGATGTAATAAACTGCATAGGAGTAGCCCCAGTGTATCTTTTGAAGTTTCGGATAAACCAGCTGACACTCATTCCTCTTGAGGCAGCGTATTCCTCAATATTGATATTACGGTTATAATTCTCATTAAAATAGGATGCTGCAGTGTCCATTTCATGATCTAAATATTCATTTTTCAATACATGCTCTCTGGTTAATTCCCGGTGAAAGATAATCAGCAGATGACGCAGTAACAACGTCAGCATTTCTTCATAATCTTCCTGGCATCTTTGCAATTCCAAAATAATTCTTTTGAATACGCGTTCATATTCCAATGAAATTCCCACAGGAAATACCCGCTGATCGTCTGGAAAACCGTATTTTCTTAAAATATTCTTTACATCACTTCCGGTAAAGTGAATCCAGTAAACCTCTGTTTTATCTATTCCATAGTATTCATATTTTTGAAATTCCCTTGGGCGGAACAAAACTATGTTTCCGGCAGAGACAATCGTGTCGTTATCTGGATTGTCAAAATGAAAGTGGGCGCGTCCAGAGGCAACATAGATGATCTGGAAATCCAGTCGCCCCCTGGGACGGTAAGTTGGCAGTTTCGGGTGCGTAGACAGACGATAGGTTCCACAACTTCCCACGATCAGCGGTCGGCTTTTGTCTTTGAAGTTCATCAGAGAGTGGTTTCGGTAGCCGGAATTGATATACATGGCAGAACCTCCTTGGATATTGAAAAAAATATATTGCATTTGCTTTATTGTATCATTTTGTGTATGTTTTGTCCATTTCTGTTTATAGACATATCTTGTTTGAAAATGTATGATAAAATCAAGATAATTAAAAGACGGAAGATGGAAATACCGGAAGGAGGAATGACTGGAGACTTGATGGAGAAAGCAAAAAAATATATGTAAAAGGAGGATTATTTTATGATTGTGCCACGTTTCTATGAAAATTTGAGTATGCTGCATGATAACACGATGCCGGTGAGGTCGTATTACATTCCGGCTTCGGAAAGAAGAAATGATCTGGTAGAGAACAGAGAACATTCAGATCGGTTTCAGTTGTTGAATGGAAAATGGGATTTTAAGTATTTTGAAAGCATTTATGATGTGACGGATACTTTTTACGAGAGTGGTTATGATACTTCGGGATTTGACAAGATTTCAGTTCCGGGAGTATGGCAGATGGCAGAGTATGACAGTCATCAGTACACAAATATCCGCTATCCCTTCCCCTTTGATCCGCCTTATGTGCCACAGGATATTCCATGCGGAGCATATGTGCATACCTTTTCTTATCAAAAAGATGAGAAAGCTCCAAAGGTATTTTTAAATTTTGAAGGTGTAGACAGCTGCTTTTATGTATGGCTGAATGGTGTCTATATCGGATACAGTCAGGTGCCCCATGCCACCAGTGAGTTTGATGTGACCTCATTGTTACAGGAGGGAGAGAATACCCTTGGGGTATTGGTGCTGAAATGGTGTGATGGTTCTTATCTGGAGGATCAGGATAAGTTTCGGATGAGTGGAATTTTCAGAGATGTTTATCTTTTAAAAAGACCAGAAAAAGCCGTAAGAGATTACCGTATTACAACAAAGGTTGAAAAAGACCGTGCAACGGTAAAAATGGAGTTCTGTTTTAGCCAGCCGGTTGAAACGGAGGTGACGATAGAAGATAAGTACGGAGCTGTTGTGGCAGAGGGGCAAATCTCAAAGGATGGTACGTTGGAGTTTACCGTGTTAAATCCGGTTCTCTGGAATACAGAAAATCCGTATTTATATACGGTAATCCTTGCCACAAAGGATGAAGTGATCGTAGATCATATTGGCTTACGGACAATTGAGATTAAGAATAAAGTCATTTATTTTAACGGCGAGAAGATCAAATTCCGCGGTGTGAACCGTCATGATTCTGATCCGGAAACAGGATTTGTGGTGGGCGTGAATCAGATCAAGAAAGATCTTACTTTGATGAAAGAGCATAACTTTAATGCGATCCGTTCCAGCCACTATCCCAACGCACCATACTTTTATCAGATGTGTGACCGATACGGATTTATGGTGATCAATGAGGCTGATATCGAAGCCCACGGACCCTTTATGTTGTATCGAAAGGAAGATACCGATTGGAACAGATTCAGCCGCTGGAATGAAAAGATTGCTGATGATCCAGCATGGGAACAGGCAATTATGGATCGCGTACAGCTTATGGTACAAAGAGACAAAAATCGTTCCTGCATCGTTATGTGGTCCATGGGAAATGAGAGTGCTTATGGCTGCAATTTCGAGAAAGCACTGAAGTGGACGAAAGAATTTGATCCGGATCGAATCACACAGTATGAGAGTGCAAGATACCGTAATTACGATGTCATTTATAATTACGAGCATCTGGATCTGTATAGCCGGATGTATCCGTCATTGGATGAGATTCAGGAATACCTGGAAAAGGATGGAAGCAAACCATTCCTACTGGTAGAGTATTGCCACTGTATGGGAAATGGACCAGGAGATTTTGAAGATTATTTCCAGATGATTCAGAGTGACGACCGGATGTGCGGAGGATTTGTCTGGGAGTGGTGTGATCACGCGGTTGCACATGGCAGAACGGAGAATGGAAAGACCATTTATCATTACGGCGGTGATCATGGAGAAGTGATTCATGATGGAAATTTCTGTATGGATGGACTGGTATATCCAGACCGCACACCCCATACCGGACTTTTGGAATATAAGAATGTATATCGACCGGCGAGGGTGGTTTCCTATGATGAAGAGAGTGGGGAACTGGTACTTCATAATTATATGGATTTTGATGATCTGAAAGATTATGTGGAGATCTCTTATGAAATGGCACAGGATGGTCTGACAGTGGAAAGAGGAAAGCTGCCTGCTATTTCCGCAGCCCCCCACGGTGAAGCAAAAGTGAGACTGAATTTGCAGATTCCGGCTGCCGGAAGGGTATATTTGAAATTGACCTATCGTCTGAAAAAGGAACTGCCGCTTTTGGAGGCCGGTCATGTATTAGGGTTTGACGAGATAAAACTTGAAAATGTGGATGGAAGAAATACACAGGTGGTTAAATGGCTGGAAAGGGAATCCGCTGCCGGAAATATCACAGTAAAGGAGACGGACCTACAGATTACACTGCAGGCAAAAGATTTTTGCTATACCTTAGACAAGCGCACAGGATTGTTTACACAGCTTCAGTTCACCGGAAGAAATTATATGAATCATCCGATGGAGTTAAACATCTGGAGAGCACCCACCGACAATGATATGTATATAAAGGAGGAGTGGGAAAAGGCTCATTATGATGAAGCTCTTACAAGAGCTTACCAGATCGAAGTGCTCCAGAACAAACACGGCGTACTGATTATGGAGCATGTGGCAGTTGTGGCTGCTACGGTGCAGAAGATATTGGACGTGGAACTCCTATGGAAGGTCGATGGAAATGGAAAAATCACTTCTATGATCTCGGCGACAAAGGATGATGAGTTTCCGGATCTTCCACGATTTGGAGTAAGACTCTTCCTGGACAAGAAACTTGGAGATGTCAGCTATTTTGGAATGGGACCACAGGAAAGCTATCGTGATAAGCATCAGTCTTCCAGCCATGGATGCTATCATTCCAAAGTAAATCAAATGCATGAAGACTATATCCGTCCCCAGGAGAATGGAAGTCATTATGACTGCGATTATGTGGAAGTGACAAATGCACAGTTCGGAATCGCTGCAGTTTCCGAGCAGACATTTTCCTTTAACGCATCGTTATATACCCAGGAGTCACTGGAGGGGGCAGCGCATAATTATGAACTTGAGGAATCTGACAGTACTGTGCTGTGCATTGATTATGCACTAAACGGCATCGGTTCTAACAGCTGTGGACCGGTAGTTTTAGATAAATACCGGTTTGATGATACAGCGTTCCGGTTCCGGTTTGAACTGATTCCCTTTGTCAAAGAGTAATAACAGATATACGTTAACTTAAAGCTGTTGGGGATTCTAAACAAATATTTATGAAGGAGTGATACTTATGGAGGAAAAGAAGTATTTAAAGTGGTATAACAAAGTGGGATACGGATCGGGCGATATTGCAGGTAATGTGGTATATGCCTTCCTGACATCCTTTGTCATGATCTATCTGACAGATACGATTGGCCTGTCATCAGGAATTGTAGGAACATTGATTGCAGTGTCCAAGTTGTTTGATGGATTTACAGACATCTTTTTTGGCTCAATGATTGACAGGACACACAGCAGATTGGGCAAGGCAAGACCGTGGATGATATATGGCTATATCGGATGTGCCATAACGCTGGTGGCGTGTTTTGCAGTACCGGTAAGTCTTGGTAAGACAGCACAGTATGCATGGTTCTTTATTGCCTATACGCTGTTAAATGGTGTGTTCTATACGGCAAACAACATTGCATATTCAGCACTTACGTCACTGGTTACAAAGAACAGCAAAGAGCGTGTACAGATGGGATCTTATCGTTTTATCTTCGCTTTTTCAACAAGCCTTCTGATTCAGTCTGTTACTGTTGGATTTGTTAGTTTTTGCGGCGGCGGTGCAGCAGCATGGCGAACGGTAGCCATTATTTATGCAGTGATTGGATTAATAGTAAATACGATTTCCGGTCTTTCTGTGAAGGAACTTTCAGAAAATGAACTGAATGAAGGAGAGACAGAAGATAACGAAGAAAAGTATGGACTTGTGCAGGCCTTTAAGTTACTTGCTAAAAATAAGTTTTATCTGATGATCTGTGGTACTTACATTCTGCAGCAGTTATACAGCGCTATGATTGGTGCAGGTATCTACTATATGACATGGGTTTTAAAGAATAAGAACCTGTTTGGACAGTTTGCATGGGCTGTTAATATTCCCCTTATCATTGCACTGATCTTCACACCAACGCTGGTAGGTAAGTGGAAGGGCATGTACAAGCTGAATTTACGAGGATATATCATTGCTGTGATCGGCAGAGCATTGGTAGTTGTTGCAGGATATATGGGAAGTATTCCTCTGATGATGGCATTTACAGCACTGGCAGCATTAGGACAGGGCCCCTGGCAGGGAGATATGAATGCAGTGATCGCTTCCTGCTCGGAATATACATTCCTTACCCAGGGCAAGAGAGTAGATGGAACCATGTATTCCTGTACATCTCTGGGAGTGAAGATTGGCGGCGGGATCGGAACTGCTGTTGTCGGATGGCTGCTTGAACTGAGTGGTTACGTAGGGACTAATGCAGTACAGACACAGTCAGCTCTGGACATGATGCAGTTTATGTATTTGTGGCTTCCATTGATTTTCGATGTACTTATTATGTTTATTCTATCCAGGATGAATGTAGAAGAAACCAATGAAAAGATTAAAAAAGCAAAAGGAATATAATAAAAGGACCATTTCACATTTGTGAAGTGGTCTGCTTTTAAAACATTTAGTTTTCACAAATTAGCCCTTTTAGCTTTTTATGGATGATATACATGGTTGAAATATCCTTCGTAGAAAGCTAAAAGGTTATTTAAATAAATTTTGAATTTGCTCATTTGTATTCCTCCTTTCCTCGTTTGTAAGTTCATTATATAGCATAGTTTTAAAAAATGCTTGCCAAATCAAAAGAAAATATAGACAAGTATTGCAGGGATAAAAGGATGTAAATACAGGAGTTAAATAATAGAAAAATAGGGGGAGACGGATCGATGCACTTAACATTTATGGAAACGAAGGAAGATATTTTTGCAGTCCGGAGAGTTTCAAAACACATATCTCCACATTTGCATAATGCATTGGAGATTGTATGTGTTACAGAAGGAACATTGGAACTGGGGGTTGGACAGGAGTTGTATCATATGGAAAAAGGAGATATTGGTCTTGTCTTTTCCGATATCATTCATCATTACCAGGTCTTTTCTGGTGGAGTAAACGAAGCGGACTATATTTCAGTTCCACCATCTGTCACTGGCATATTTGCGGATAAAATACAGAGTGGCGCACCAGAATGTCCGGTCGTAAAAGCGGAACGGATTGAACCGGATGTATATCATGCCATAAATGCGATCATGCAGATAAAAGAAAGGGAACCAATGATCGTACAGGCATATGTTCAAATCATATTATCAAGATGTATGGGTAATTTAAAACTGGTTGAAAAAAGCAGTGTAGGGAGTGACGATCTGATTTACAGGACAGTCTCCTATATATCCGGCAATTTTCGAAAGCAGTTTTCGTTGGGAAAAATGGCAGGAGATCTTGGTGTTAGTAAATATGTATTGTCAAGAATTTTCTCCAGGACATTTCATCGAAATTTTAATCAGTATCTCAATGAAGCACGATTGAGCTATGCCACTACAAGACTGGAGAACACGAACGATACAATACTGGAGATCTGTTTGGACAGTGGCTTTGAGAGCCAGCGGACATTTAATCGTGTTTTTAAGGAACGATACAAAATTACACCCAGAGAGTATCGCAGGAATCAGAAAGATAAATTAGGGGGGAGGCTGGACAAAGCTATAATTAGGTAGTAAAATATACAGAGGAGGTGTGTTAAAGTGATGGAAGAGAAAAAAGGCCGTTTCCTGCGCTGGCCTTGGAATGTGGTGGTCTATGTACTGCTGGCACTGGTGCTGCGCATCTTTGCTGTCCCCGTCATTTTAATTTTGATATGGATTCAGCGGAAGAACAATCCCCACGGCATATCGGAAGGATATTGTCTCAGCCGCACACGGAAACGACTCACCTGGCTGATTTGGGCATTTCTGGTACTTATGATTTCTGTAGCTCTTTTTTGTACGTTCAAGGTATGGCTGGAGCAGGATCAGACCTATTGGGAGACCATGGACTATGTGAAACTGGCTGTCTGCGGCATCGGTGGCCCGTTGTTGCTGATCGGCGGACTCTACCTGGGCTATACCGCTGTCCGGGATACATTCTTTCCGGCAAAAAGCGCCCTGGCTCAATCCATCCGGAATCAGCTGCCTTATCCGGACGCGTCCCCGCCAGTGGATGAACTGTTTGCCATGGTGGATAAAGACTTAATGGAAAATGCCCAGTGGTTTGGTCCAGTGGGCATTGGTCAGGAATGGGTCTTGGGAGACGGGGCGAACAAGATCGACCGCATCCGGGGCATCTTTGTGGTCAATGAAATCCACCAACACCACACACAAACCGGTATCCGCACCAGTCGGAATATGGAACTGGTGCTGATTGACGACCGCTGGCAGCGGACCGTCACCAGTTTCAATAACCTGAAGGATCTACAGGCGGCAGCAGACTGCCTGGCTCTCCGTGTCCCGGAGGCGCTGCGTGGCGTCAATAGTGCAAACATGGACTTTTGGACCATGGATGAGGTGGCAAGGGCGAACTTCGAGCGGGAATTCCGCCAGAAGAAAAACCGGCGGGCTTCGGAGCGAATCCAGCGGGAGGCGCTGGATGGTGGTTCTCAGGATATGATCCTCCGTCAGACAGATGGCCAGGTAACTTCCCGCGTTACTGAGGCTCTGGTGGATGCGCAGCTTCATTCATGTATGGAGCAGGGCGAAGGACGCTTCATTTTGACTCCAAGCCACCCAGTGGAGACAGAAGGCTATTCGTTCCAGGCACTGCATGTCTCCGTTTCGGAAGGGACGATCTGGCTTCTGTTGGAGCTCCAAAACCAGCCAGGCTATGGTATGGCCAAAGCGCTGGATGAAAGGGATGTCCGAAGAATACTATCTGGCTGGTTCCGCCGGGAAGCACCTGATACTGTCTCCTGGGAACTCCGGCGGGTCGATACCCCTGACAATCAGCAGGGTACCACTGTACAGGTCCAGCAGTCCCATACAAGGCTATCTCTGGTCTATGCCAGTGGTGCCGCCGAAAATCACACTACCTTCACCAAAGAAGATGTCCAGATAGCAGCAGAGGGGATCGTGAATGGTACATATCAGTTAGTGGATTTGACCCATTCTGTGGGCTATCTGTGGATTCGGGTTACAGTGGGAGATAAGATGGATATGCGCTGTACTGTGGAGGCCACAAAACCAGGCGGAGAAAAGTTGGAGTTTTACAAAGCAAAACTGCCGCCAAAAGAGGCGGCTGCATGGCTGACGGGTTATCCCTACGGACGGTTCCTGCCTGGAGGAAGGGATTGGAAACAGATTAAAAAATAAATCATACATAAGGAGAATAAGCATTATGGCAACGGTTTTGAGCAATGAAGTAAAACAGGCACTACAGGATATTTACTACAACGAACGCACAGGCCGGGGTAAAGAAGCCCTCGCTCTTCTGGAGAAGGCCTCACAGGCCGGGGACGGGGACGCTACCTGTGTCCTGGCCCGGTGTTACTGTGGGCGGCAGTATGTGTGGGCAGGACACCGATTTCCAGAAGACGACAACAAAGCCACCCAACTACTTCATAAATCTGTAGAGCAGGGCAGCGCCCTGGGAGTTCTGGTGGCTCTGCGTTCCGGGGAGCTGACCCCATCTGTGCAGAAGAGGATGCCCTTTGCAAACCTGCAGGAGGCTCTGGACACAGCGGTGGAACTGGCAGAAGGAGGCGATGCCTTTTCCCAGTACGTAGTGGCAAACTCCTACTTCTGGTGGGACTTTCTGCGCATCCAGAACAAGGGCAAAGACTCCTTTCCCAATCATGCTGCCTTCAAGTCGTATCTGAAGGAAAATATCTCCAAATGTGAAGACTGGTTCTGGAAAGCCTTTCGGGGTGGTATGTATTTTGCCGCCAACAATCTGAACAAGTATTATAACGAAGGCGATGAGGACATCATCGCTCCACAACCGGAGAAAGCCAGGGATCTCTATAAGATCGGTGCAGAAGCCGGACACCCCATCATGCAGGCGATCCACGCCGACAATCTGACTGATGAGGGGCGGAAGGAAGAGGCACTTCGCTGGTACAAGGAAGCCGCTGAAGGAGGCCATCCAGGGGCGTGGTACGATGTAGGCCGCTGCTATTTCACCGGCGAGGGCGCAGCGCAGGATGATGCTTACGCTGTGCAGTGTTTTGAGAAGGAGCTAGCTAAAAATCCCATCCACGAAGGATCCTGTAATCTACTGGGCAAAGCGTATTTCTTTGGACGGGGTATTCCGTTGGATTACGCCAAGGCTTACCATTATCTTTCCACTGCTTACTACAAACAGGACAGCACCTGGGGCGTGTTCTACTTGGCTAAATGTAGCTTTAACGGCTGGGGAACCCCTCAGGACTACGGTAAAGCCATGGAGTTCATGAATAAAATGACCTTTGAGAATCCAGAGGCGGACTATATGCGGGGCTTCATCTACGCCAGGGGCTTGGGTGGTGTGCCGGAGGATATCAAAAAAGGTGTCTGGTATCTGCAAAAGGCTGGAAACTTCGATAAGGCCAAAGAGGAACTTCTGCACTATAAGAAAACCTTTTTTGGAAAATGGGTTCGTCGGGAATAAGTGTTCAGGACATAGGACAGACTGAATATACCTAAAAAGATTCTTCTGATTCTGATGTTCGCTTTTTCGTGTGTCTGCTTTCCTTGGCATACATAATTACGCATACGATTGCTAATATGGTTTCTACAACTGGCTGCGCTGCAATGATACCGTCTAATTTCCATAAATAGTTGAAAATTATCACTGCAGGAATGAACAATACAGCATTTCTCATAACAGTAATCAGCAGAGATTTAGCTGCCTTTCCTAATGCTTGAAAATAACTGGTTACCATATTGATGATTCCCAGCATTGGTGCTGACAAAGACAAAACCTGAATAAAATACCCTCCTTGATTGATCAGAGCAGTATCATGCAGGAATAGGCCCGTAAATTGTTTGCCAAACAGCAGAAATGCGACCAAAAAAGCTGCCCCTAAAAGAATGCCATATAGAATCGAAAGTTTCATCACCCATGACATATGGCTGTTCTTTTCAGCTCCATAATAATAACCAATCAGGGGTGCAACGCCTTGTGACAGACCTACAGACAACATAATCGGAACCATATCAATTTTGTATGCAATACCATACGAAGCAACAGCATCCGAGCCATAAATGCCCATATAATTATTGAGAACAATATTTGAAACGCTAAGCAGCACAGTAATAAGTGCTCCGGGAATACCAATACTTATAACTTTACTGACCATCTCTTTATCAGGTGCAAAATTTTTAGGTGCTAATTCCATCAACTCATTTCCCTTTAATTGCGCACGCACCATACAGATAATATAATATACTGCCGCGCAGAAAAAGCCAAATGATGTTGCAAATGCGGCACCAGCAGTTCCCCATTTCAGCAATACAATAAATACAAAATCAAAGAGAATGTTTATGAAATTTCCAAGAGCCAGCCCGATTGTGCTTTCTTTTATAAAACCGACGGAACGAAATAAATGAACGGCTCCATTAGAAAGCATAATAAACGGCGCACCGATAAAAATATACTTTAGATAATCACAGGTATAAACCATATTTTCTGAGTCCGCACCTATTATCTTAGCTAATGGTTTTAGAAAAATCATTCCGAACAAAAGAATGGCAATCCCGGACAATACGATTCCATATATACAGAAATTCAGTGTCCTGCCTGCTTCTTTTTTTCTTTGTTCTCCCAATAACCTTGCAATTACACTACTTCCGCCCATACCAAAAATTGAAGCTATGGACATTATCATCAGAAGTATAGGAGTACAAAGTGTAACCGCTGCAATCATTGCAGGTTCTTTTGTTAAAGATACAAAGTACGTGTCTGCAATATTGTAAATCAAAGTAGTAAGCTGCCCCAGCATAGCAGGCAGCCCAACCCTCATAATGGCTTTTGAAATATTTTCTTCTTCAAATACTGATGTCATGGTAAAAACCTCCGTTGAAATCGTTTACTATTTCTTGCATTCCAGACCATTATAAGGTAAAATAATTTCAAATAACAGGACATACGTCTTGTTTGGAGGAAATTATGATAAAAAAATATGATAAAGAAGTAATTGCAGAATACCTGGGAAAAACAGAATATGAAGCTGCTCTGCAGGAACTACAAGAGCATTTATTCCT
>CANBKJ010000079.1 GCA_947369165.1 uncultured Lachnoclostridium sp. | reverse complement strand
AAAGACTAACTATTAAAAGTCAAGTCTAAAATGAACGTTTTTGAATGAATTGCAGAAATGCATTTCAGATATTTTAGAACCTTGAAAACTGCATGACAATAAGAGCATCTTTGCAGGTGCTCTAAAAGGAGATATTTACAGAATAAAGTTAAATGGTTGCTCTGTATGGTTGTCCAGATCTTTCCATTGCAAAAATCAATCGCACAAGTTTTTTTGTGGCATGGGATAAGGCAACATTATAGTGTTTGCCTTCGGAACGTTTCTTTTCCAGATATGCACCAAAGGCTTCATCCCAGTGACAGACGTATTTGGTGGCATTGTAAAGAGCGTACCGAAGGTATCTGGAACCGCGTTTTTCCATGTGGGAATAACAGTTATCCAGTTGTCCCGATTGATAAGTGGAGGGGGACATCCCGGCATATGCAAGTATTTTATCCGCAGAATCAAAACGGCTGAAATCACCAATCTCGGCAAGAATCATGGCTCCCATTCGGTAGCTGATGCCGGGAATAGTAAGTATCGGAGATTGGATTTCTTCGTCCATGATCTGTTTGATAGCTAATTCGATTTCATCAATCTCAGCAGTTAGTTCCTGGATGAGTCTGATAGTATGTTTTAGTTCCAATGATTTAGCCGGCATAACAGAGCCAATGGAGTTTCTGGCAGCTTCTCTGAAAAGAATAGCAGTATCCTTTCCGTAACGTCCTTTTGATACCTCTGCAAGCAGATTAGAAAGCCTTGTAAGGTGTGCAGAAGCCACATGGGAAGCACCGGGAAACTCAGATAACAGAGCATAGACAGAAATGATATGAAGTGTGGGAACCAGTTTTTCCAGTTCAGGAAAGAGGATGGTTGCCAGTCTGGAAACAGACGATTTCAACTTTGCCCGTTCTTTAACCTTATCAAAGCGATAACGAGTGAGTGACTTTAGCTCCTCGTTGTGGTAAGATGTGTCTGAGTAGGACTTTAAGTTCATATCAGACATCATCATAGTAGCAATAGTACGGGAATCAACTTTATCCGTTTTCGTCTTTCGAAGGCTTAGACTTTTTCTGTAAAGATTGGTATGTAACGGATTAATAACAAAGGTGGTCAGACCTTTATCAAGAAGAAATCCCAGAAGATTGTAACTGTAGTGTCCGGTGGCTTCCAGTCCTACTTTTACTTTAGAAAAATCATCTGAAACAGATTCGATTCTTTGAAATAAGGATTCAAAACCATCCCGGTTATTAGAGATGGTAAAAGCTTTGAATAGTACTTCTCCATCTGAGTTTGTAATAAAGCAATCATGCGTATCTTTGGCAACATCAATTCCAACATAGATCATAAAAATCCTCCTTTGAATAAATTGGATACTGTTTGGAACCACTGGTACTCTCTGCGATTGTAACCTCGTTCTAAATAAACCGTCATGCGGTATCTAACTGATTAACAAATATACAAAGAGACTGTGGTTGTAGCCTTTCTTAAACCATCAATTGGTAGGAGTGATTAAACAATCCACAGTATCTCCAACAGTATAGCATACAGTCCTTGGAGAGGGACTATAAACACTACTACTTTATAATACGAGGGATGAGAAGATGAGACATTATGAAGATCCTCAGCTGCTGCAGGAAAATTGTGAGCCCCAGAGAGCCTATTATATTCCCTATGATTCACTGGAGAAGGCTCTGGCGGGAAAGAAAGAAACCTCGGACTACTATATGAATCTGAACGGGGAGTGGAAATTCAGGTATTTTGAGCGTGATATCGATGTACCCGATGAGATTACGGAATGGGACAGTATCCCAGTGCCTTCGAACTGGCAGATGCTGGGATACGATAAACCTTATTATACGAATTTAAACTATCCTTTTCCCGTGGATCCGCCCTATGTGCCGGACGACAATCCCTGTGGGATCTATTCTCTGGATATCGAGATTCCTGAGGAATGGGAGGAGAGGGAGACATATATCCTGCTGGAAGGCGTGGGTTCCTGTTTTTACCTTTACATGAATGGTAATTATGTAGGGTTCAGCCAGGTGTCCCATATGCAGAGTGAGCTGCGGCTGACAGATTATGTGAAAAAGGGTACAAACCGGTTGATGATAAAGGTCTTAAAGTGGTGTGCCGGGAGCTATCTGGAGGACCAGGACTTTTTGCGGCTTTCTGGAATTTTCCGTGATGTATATCTGCTGTCAAGAAACAAAGGGCACATTTGGGATATCGAGATAACGACAGACCGTAGTCACATTACCTGCAGCGTTCCCTATACTCTATATGATGGGGCGGCACCTGTAGAGGATCTGAAAGACCCGGTAACGTGGAATGCAGAGAAGCCTTATCTGTATACTTTGGTGGCAGAGCAGGCAGGAGAGTACATTCCCATAAAGGTTGGTTTTCGGGATTTATGTGTCAGCCCTCACAGAGAATTGCTCATAAACGGGACCTCTGTGAAGTTAAAGGGTGTTAATCATCATGATACCCACCCAGTGAGGGGGTATGCTCTTACGGAAGAGGATATACGCAGAGACTTAGTTCAGATGAAAAAATTGAACATAAATACGATCCGGATGTCTCATTATCCGCCCTCAACGTATTTACTTGAATTGTGTGATGAAATGGGCTTTTATGTCATAGACGAGACCGATTTGGAGACTCATGGTTTCTGCACGAGGAATATAGAAAATGGTTATGATATGGAGAGTGGGGACTGGCTTTGTCATCAGGAACAATGGCAGGAGACTTATGTACACCGGGCAGCACGTATGGTGGAACGGGACAAAAATCACCCCTCGGTCATTATGTGGTCCATGGGAAACGAGAGCGGATATGGAAAAAATCATGATGCCATGATCGCCTGGACAAAGAGACGGGATCGCTCAAGGCTGGTGCATTATGAGGGTGCATTTCTGATCGAGGACCGATGTGATGTAGATGTGGTAAGCCGCATGTACAGTGATGAAGGACAGATGATGGAATTGATCCAGAGAGAAGGGGAGACACGTCCTTATTTTCTCTGTGAATACTCCCATTCCATGGGAAATGGACCGGGAGATATAAAGGACTATTGGGATATTATATATAAAACTCCGTCATGTATTGGTGGCTGCATATGGGAATGGGCGGATCATGGAGTGTTAAAGGACGGAGTACTGCGCTATGGAGGGGACTTTGGGGAAGAGACCCATGACGGCAATTTCTGTTGTGATGGTTTGGTATTTGCAGACCGTACTCTCAAAGCAGGAAGCCTGAATATAAAAGCAGTATACCAGAATATAAAAACAAGTTATGAGGATCGGAAACTTTATGTTACAAACCGGTTTGATTTTACGAACCTGAGTCAATACTGCCTTATCTGGAAACTGGTCATCGATGGGAAAGTGGAACAGGAAGGGCATATAGTATGTGATATCGCTCCAAAGGAAACCAAGGACTATCCTCTTGAACTGCAGCTTCCGGATCAATGTGAGCTGGGCTGTTATCTGGACATTTTTCTGCTGGACGGAGAGGATGAGATCGGGATGGAACAGCATGAACTTCCGGTAGAGATCCAGAAACTGCCACCAGTTTCTTGTCAGAAAGACACAGTGCGGTTCGAGGAAAATGGAGAGAAGCTTCTGATATCAGGAAAAGATTTTCAGTATGTGTTTAACACCCATTACGGAAATTTTGAGTATATGGAACGAGGCGGCAGAGTGATTTTCGAAGAACCGGTGGACCTCACTGTCTGGCGTGCCCCAACGGACAATGATAAAATGGACAGTGAGGACTGGGAAGCAGCCAATTATCACAAATTGTGGAACAAAGTATACCAGTATGTGAGAGAGGAAAATCAGATCATAGTCGAGGGAAGTCTTGCCGGTATATCGAGAATGCCTTTCCTGCGCTATCGGACCGTTTTTACCATAGGTTATGATGGTCAGATAAAGGTATCTCTCCATGGAGAAAAGCGGGAGGGAAGCAAGTTTCTTCCCAGGCTGGGGTTTGAATTCCGGCTTCCGGAAAATGATGATGTATTCCGTTATTTTGGACGGGGTGAAAAGGAAAATTATGTGGATATGATCTGCCACACCCGGACAGGAATGTATGAAAGCCGTCCATCGCTGGAGTATGTGCCTTACGTGAGACCTCAGGAGCATGGAAACCATACCGGTGTCAGATGGCTGGAGGTGGGAGGAATGAAATTTGCTGCCGACAGGCCGTTTGAATTTAATGTATCCCGCTACAGTTCCAGGAGCTTGACCAGTGCTTCCCACACCGATGAATTAGAGGAAGACGGATATGTGCATGTTCGCATCGATTATAAGGTGAGCGGTCTCGGCTCCCACAGCTGCGGGCCAGAGCTGAGGGAAAGATATAGGTTGGATGATTCAGAAATAAAGTTTGATTTTTATATGTATTGACATTCGTAAAAGTAAATTTTTTCTTTTTGTTTTGTGTCAGATATGTTATACTTGTTTTAAAACTATATAATAATATCCTGGAGGTAGGCACAATGAAAAAGATGACGGGGGTTATCGCCGTCACCCTGGTGGTTTCCATTTTGTTCAGCGGAAACTCCCTGATCAACGCAAAAACAGAAAAAAAGTCGGGGATCAAGACAAAAAAGGTGACGATGAATACCGGACAAAAGAAAAGTATTAAGCTCAAGAATAAAAAGAAAAAAGCGAAATATTTATTCCAATCATCCAAAACTAAGATCATTAAAGTTTCTAAAAAAGGTGTAATGACAGCATTGAAGGCGGGAAAGGCGAAGATCACCGTGAAAGAAAAGCTGGGTAAAAAGACCAAAAAGATCGGCACCGTTTCGGTTACCGTGAAAAAAGCAGTGCAGCCTGCACCTTCACCGGAGCAGAAGGTGACACCGACGCCTGTAAGTACACCAACTGTGACGCCGGCAAATGAGAGGCCAAAAGTTTCTCCATTGGCTCCCACACCGGATCCTGTGCAGACAGAACCACCGCAGACGCCGACACCTAAGCCACCGGTAAACCCTGAGATTAAAGATACACCGGCAAAGCTTGACAGCACCCAGAGTGGGGTAAAGTATGGGAAAGTTGTTAAGAGACAGTATTATTCTTCGATAACAGAAAAGAATCGTAATGTGAATGTCATCCTTCCAGATGGTTATACGGAGGAAAAGAAGTATCCGGTGATCTATCTGTTCCATGGAGGAATGGGGGATGAGAATGACTGGATTAATGGAAAGGTACAGAACATGATAGGCAACATGATCGCCTCAGGTGAGGCGAAGGAGATGATCGTTGTCATGCCAAACTGCCGTTGCCGTGAAAATGATGCTGCTAACCCTTCAGACGGATTTGCACCGGATCATGTTCACTCCTTTGACAAATTTCTAGATGATTTCAGAGACAATCTGATGCCTTACATAGAAAGTGCCTATTCTGTGGCCACGGGGCGGGATAATACCGCCATTGCGGGTCTGTCCATGGGTGGACGTGTGGCACTGAACATCGGTATTTCCCTGCCGGATCAGGTGGGATATATCGGTGCCTTCAGCCCGGCTTACGGTATTTTCCCTTATACCAATAATGGATTGACAGAGGAGGGGCTGTTTACAGACGAGACTTTTACTCTGCCGGATCATTATAAGAACAGCACGTATCTGCTTATAAATAATGGAAATCAGGATGGCATGGTGAAAGAAGAGCCACAGCGTTACCATAATGCATTAGAGGCAAACGGAGTACACCATACTTTTTATACGTTAGATGGTGGTCATGACTGGGTTGTCTGGAAAAATGGATTTTATAACTTTGCCAGATATTTGTTTTAGAGAAATGGAGGATGAAAATGAAAAAGAAAGTATTTCGGGGGATTAGTTTTCTGCTGATGGCGGCGATGGTCTGTCAGGGCGGAATCACCGCTGGGGCGAAGACCAAAGCAAAGCTTTCCATTAAAAAAATGTCGATAAATGTCGGAAAAACCAGAAAGATCAAGATTGCCAAAAAGAATAAAAAAGCAAAGTATACATTCAAATCGTCTAACAAAAGGATTGCAAAGGTTACGTCAAAGGGAGTCGTGAAGGCAGTGAAAGCGGGAACGGCTAAGATCACGGTGAAGGAAATCTATAAAAAGAAAACGAATAAAGTGGGGACGATAACGGTAACGGTGAAATCCATTACTAAGTATGTGCTGCCTCCTTCTAAGACGGGAAGTGCGACACAGCCGCCTGCCCAGACGACAGCAGTGCCGACCCAGACTCCACCAGTCAACGTATCGCAGCCGCCGGCAATGGTCACAGAGACTCCGGCAGCGACGACGGAACCGCCATTAGAACTCCAGCCCATTACCTATGATGTGCCCGCAGATTTTGATAAAAAGCAGGATGGTGTAGCCTATGGGAAGGTTGTAAAGAAACAATATTATTCAACCACCACAGGTAAAAAGCGGAATGTAAACGTTATTGTTCCCCCGGATTATACGACAGAGAAGGAGTATCCGGTGTTATATCTGTTTCACGGAATCGGAGGAGACGAGGACGAGTGGCTGCAGGGAAATCCTGCTTATGTGGTTGGAAACCTGGTGGCAGAGGGGCTTGCCAAAGAGATGATTATTGTTATACCAAACTGCCGAGCCCGTGCCAACGATAAGGCAGTAACGGAATTTTCCCTGGAACATTATGCGGCATTTGATAATTTTATCAATGATCTTCGCGACAATCTGATGCCTTATATAGAGGAGAATTATTCTATAGCGACCGGAAGAAAAAATACGGCGATCGCAGGATTGTCCATGGGTGGCAGGGAGTCATTGAATATCGGTCTGCATATGCCAGAGACGTTTGGATACATCGCAGCGTTCAGTCCGGGATTTGGAGTTTTTGCTTATGAGGCCAATGGCGTAAAAGAGGACGGACTCTTTACCGAGGAGACATTCCTCCTGCCGGATGAGTACAAAGATCATACGTTGCTTATGCTCAACAATGGAATCAGCGAGGGTGGAGAAAATGCGCTGGGTGGCCAGTGCCATAAAGTACTTGAAAAGAATGGGATGCCTCATCTGTTTTATGTGACAGAGGGTGGACATGATTTTAAAGTGTGGAAACATGGACTTTATAACTTCGCTCTTCAGATTTTTCAATAATGGAGAATAAGAAGGGTGCCCCATGCCTGAATATGGGCGTGGGGCACTTTTTTCGATTAATACCGTCCAGCTAGGTATGATGGAAGAGGGAAGCAGTGCTGAGTGAAAAAGTCTGGGCAAGAGAGTCCAGTGAAATATTTTCCAGCAAGTTCTTTTCTAAATAGTTTACAATATCCTGTACTGTTGGCGTGTACTGGGATACAAATGGGGAGGAAGGGTGGCTGTGACGAAGAAAACGGTTCTTCGGTTGTTGCTCTCATAAAACCAGAGATAACTTCATTAACTTTAAAAAAGGGACCAGATATCAGTTGAAGGCAAAAGCAGGTTCCAAAACAGCTTCAGGAAAAGGTCTTAGGTATCATTTGAGCAGGCCTTCTGTGGTCTCTGTTTCAAAAGATGGAAAACTAAGGGCGAAGAAATGTGGGAAAGCGGCCATTAGCGTGAAATCTGTTACAGGGAAAAGCCAGGCCAATGTCCAGGTAAAGGTAGTTAAAACATTAAAAAAAGTAAAAAAAGTGACACTTAGTGCTAAAAAAGTGGTATTATATGTAGGTGGGGAGCAAAAAGAGAGACAGACAGTTCTTACTGCTAAAGTATCACCTAAGAAAGCAACTGTGAAAAATGTTATATATAAAGTAACAGATAAAAATATTGTATCTGTGAGTAAAAAGGGTGTGGTGAAAGCTAAAAAAATGGAAAGACGAAGATTACCGTATTTGCGGCGGATGGCTGGGGCAAAAAAGCAGTCTGCGAAGTTACTGTGAAAAAGAAAGTTTAAGTACAGCTTAATGGCATATATGGCACCATCCAACAATGTAGATTGGAACTATGTAACGATGAAATTTGGCGTATCCGTGGATGAGGGAGAAGTACAAAGTGTAGACACGATTTCTAAGAACTATATTGCCGGAACATGGAGGGATTCACTCTGGTCAAATGGTGTCAAAAATGGAATTCACACCAAAAAGATCAGTTTGGGAAAATTAAGTGCAGGTGTACATAAAATTCGCATTTATTCTATGGACCCGGAGATTGTATTGCAGAAGTTTGTCTTACACCCAACGAATAAAAACTTAAAGAACTCTTATATGGGTCCTGGTGAAAGTTATTATGTGGGAAAAGAAGTTTCTACCCAATAAAACGACGGATAACGCCTAACGCAAAAATGTTTATTAGGAGGAGGAATTCAGAATGAATTCAAGGGGTTGTAGATCTAAAATGAAAAAGGCAATTGGGGGTTTAACACTTAGTTTTGCGATGGTGTTATCATTAACAGCGCCGACTGGTGTGGAGGCGGCAAAATCGCCAAAGATGAGTAAAAGCCAAGTGAATGTCAGCGTTGGAAAGACGGTTACTTTGAAATTAAAAAATGTTGCTAAGAAGGCTAAGGTAAAGTGGACTTCCAAGTCGAAAAAAATTGCAAAAATTATGAAGTCTACAAGAAAATCGGCTAAGATAAAAGGCGTAAAAGCTGGGAAAGCCACAATTAAAGTAACCTACAAATTGGGAAAGAAGTCCAGGACGCTGTCTTGTAAAATTGTAGTCAAAGGTAAAAGTACTGTCAAAGTGACGGCATCACCTTCTCCTTCAGCAACCGCGGCATCAAATACGCCGGTTCCCTCCACTACACCAGATGCATCTACCTCGCCTGATGTACCAGAACAGGCGTTTAAATGGGTGACAACCTGGGGAACCGCAGAAGAAAGATGTGACGCCACGGATTCTGCCATGCCTAAAATGGCACTCACGGATACAACGGTTCGTCAGATCATCCGGGTTACCACAGGTGGAAATAAACTTCGTCTCCGATTGTCGAATCAATATGGGAAAAGTGATGTGGAGATCCAATCCCTTCATCTGGCCAAACAGATCAAAGCAGATGCCTCTACCATAGATGTATCTACCGATACGCCGGTGACTGTAAATGGGGAAGAAGAGTTTATAATCCCAAAAGGAAAAGTTATTCTGACCGATGAAGTAGAATTTCCGGTAGATGCTCTTGAAAATATTGCCGTTTCTGCATATTTTGGCGAGGCGCCGAGAGATAATATAACAGGTCACAGAGGTGCAAGGGCGACTACGTATCAGGTCTCCGGCAATCAGGTTTCAGAAGAGAGATTTTCTTCAGCTAAAACGACAACAAGCTGGTTTTTCCTCGCAGATGCATCTATATGGTCACCGGAGGACAGCAGGGCAGTAGTATGTTTTGGTGATTCCATTACAGATGGTTATGGAACGGATGCTACGTACCTTGGCAAAAAGCCGGACAGTTATACGAGGTGGATCGATTATTTTGCGAAAAGACTTCAGGAAAATGAGGGAACAACAAATGTATCTCTTATCAATGAGGGAATTGGTGCAAATTCTATCCTTGGCTCCTACCCGACGGATGCTGGAAAGGATAGATTTGCCAGGGATCTCCTGGAGCACGATGGCGTAGAATACTGTATTATTCTATTTGGTGTAAACGATATTACGAACCTATGGGAAACCAGTAAATATAATCTGCTGATTCCAGAGTACAAGAAGATGATTCAGTTGTGTCATGAAAATGGAATTAAGGTCTATGGAGCTCCGATTCTCCCATTCGGAACAAGTGATAGTTATACAGAATCTTCGGAAAAAGTACGAACTATGATCAATGACTGGATGCGTTCGGAAGAATCAGGGGTGGATGGTATTATTGATTTTGAGAGTGCGGTGGCAGATCCCAACAATCCAAAAAATATATTAGAAAAATATACTCATGAAGATGGACTTCATCCCTACGATGGCTATAGTGCAATGGCAGATGCCATTGATCTATCAATGTTTGAATAGTTACATAACAGTATAGTTAATAAGACGGCGCTGAATTGAACAAAATCAATTCGGCGCCGCCTTATATAAGTTGAATGAATCATGAAGTCCGTGGCTATCAAGTTGGTCAATCATTACTTTCTGTAACAGAGGAGTTCCAGCCATATCGGAATCCCCGGTCTGTAGTCATTTTGGAAGGAAAGATTTCAAAATAAATCACAGCATCGTGAGTTAATGTAAATTCTATAGTCATGTTATCTTTTGAAAGGGTTTTTCGTTCTGTCAGGATCAGTGGATTTGCCGCTTCTCGAAGCAGCTGTGTCTGGCCGCTGGTGAGATTCGCCGGCTCACCGAGATCGTGCCATACCTTCTGTGGATTACAGGTGGTTTCGTCTACGACCTTTTGGATACAGCAGTATTCACCAGAAGGAACCGGGAGATTAAACTCCATTGTAAGAGCGTCACTGTCTGTTTCACAGGAAAGATTCCATAATACACCCCGGATTGTCCCCTCATTTTCACAAAGGACACCGTGATCGTTGCGGAAAATACATGTTCCAGTTAATTCTTTGAAAAATTCAAAGGTCCAGAAAGTGGGCTTGGGAATACTGTTATTTGCCAGAAGCCCAAACCCCCCATAAAAGGGAGTGAAAGGCACGCCCTGTTCTTCAAATACATCTCCAAAAGTCCAGTAAGAATAACCAGTACAGTAGTCACCGATCTCCGATAGGATCCGGGCGAGACTCGCCGCATTCTGGTTTGTATCATGAAGTGGAGAATTGGGTACATAGGCGGTATTAAATTCTGTAATGTAAAAAGGAAGATTTTCATATTCTTCAAATTCACCAATAATTTCACGACAACGCTTCAGTGTACTAAAAGAGTATTCACTGGACTGAAGGTCCGCATAGTCATAGTGGCCGTCCCGTTCTGGAAAATGAATGGTATAGTGATGTCTGGAGATAAAGTCCAGAGGGGTCTGGTTTTCTTTACAATAAGTTAAAAATCCCCGCATCCATACCTCGTCATTTCCTCCGCAGATTGCCGGTCCGCCTACCTGAAAATCCGGATGGACTTCTTTGACGGCGTATGCCGTCCGAGAATAGAGTTTACAATATTCCGGCATATCCGCGTTTTCCCAAAAACCTTTCAGGTTTGGTTCATTCCACACTTCCATCGGCCAGCTGAGCACTTCCGCTTCACCGTATCGGGAGAGCAGATGCCTGAGTGTGGCCTGAACCAGTGCACACCACCGATCGTAGTCTTTTGGCGGCGTCACATTTCCTTTCCAGTAAAATTGTGTCTGAGTGCCGGAAGCAAGTTTATCGGGCATAAAGCCAAGTTCTAAAAAAGGCCGGATTTGGAGTTCCAAATAACTATCAACAACTCTGTCCAGATAAGTGAAGTTATATTCAGACTTAATGTTCCCATCCTCGTCCTTATACTCCTGATAAATCGCCATATCATCACAGAAAAGGCCGTGTCCCCGTATGTAAGAAAATCCTATCCTTTTCTGGACAAATGCCAGCTGATCCCAATATTCTTTGTGAAGTGCCAGTCCCATACGCCCTGTGCCCACACAGTAGGTCACATTGTTGTGAAAGGGTATTGTGTGGTCTAAATTAATATCATATGTCATTTTCATAAGATGCGCTCCTC
>CANBKJ010000078.1 GCA_947369165.1 uncultured Lachnoclostridium sp. | reverse complement strand
GAATAACTAATATGCTCAAAAACATTGTTATTTGATTTAATGAACTCAATAAACTTATCCCTGTTAGCATAGAAATTGAAAAAGCTACTGCATTTGGAGCTGATATTTTTCAAATAAATGTTAGCTATCGGATAGGTTACTTTACGCTGCAAGATATTATTATAGGCGTAATAAAAGTCTCTTTTACAAAAATTTTCGATACTTTTCCGGTATTCTTTTGACCTTTCATAAAGATATTCAATATTTCCTCTGTCGGCAGGTTTTATGGGTTCTTTACTGCTTCCGCTACGGACATAAATACTGCCGTTACATATGTAGGGTGCATTGTTTCCTTCATAAACATAAACAATTAACACTCCTGCATTTTTATTATCAGGCAAAGCCAAGAAACGAGTGCTAAATTCAGGCATAGGAGATATTCTCGTGGCAATTTTTCCGATACGTTGACTATAATCATGTTTATCTATTGGTTTAATTTCTTTTGTTTTATCGTCTATACCAATGATCAGCCATCCGCCTTCGCAATTTGCAAAGGAAGTGATTTCTTTTGCAAGCTGAGCCTTTCCGCCATCTTCAAGCAACAGTTTGTATTCTACGTGATGACCTTCATCACAATCTACAAGCTGAGAAAGATGGCTTAACTTGACCTTTTCAATAGGCAAAGGTCGCCCCTTTTTGTCGAAAAATGGTGAGTACATATTATACCTCTTGTTTCATTATTTTTTTGTTCCTTTGATCTTCTCATCTGCATAAAGAACAACGTCCTTAATAACCAACTTCTGAATGGCAGAAACCAATAGCTCCATTGCTTCATAGTCTGGTTTCCCATCTTTGGTTGGCAGCATAATGTCAAGTGCATCCGCATCTTTTGCGTAAAAGTTGTGTCCATAATCGAATTTTCCAGTATGGGCAGCTTTGTGAATGGCAGAGGTTACAAAGATAGATGCTTTCGTTGGAACGGCTTCAGTATGTACTACCGCTACATGATCATCTGCGCCATACCGATAATTACGATACTTAGCAGAGCCAAACATATCAATGGTTGTCGTGTTCTTTTCAAAGATTTCTACCTTATTGCTGATGTATGCGGAAATACCCTCAGATGTTTCTCCTGCGGTAACAAATGGTAATGTTCCGGCAATACGGTCATCACCCTTCAAACGTTTTCCTCGTGTCGATTTGCCAAAGAGCTTTTCAAGATTATAGGTATCCCATTTGAGCGACTGATAGTTTTCGAGAGCGTTTTCCTCTTCGCTGGATAATTCGTAATTATTCAGACCGCTTACCGTTAGGTTGCTACTTTGCCGTCCGCATCGAGCATAACAAGCTTGTCCTTGTAGCCCTTATACTCAATCAAAATAGGATAATTAACCAAATTCTTATCCTGCAACAGCAGTTTAGCATCGGGACGATTTCCTCCGACGCCGCCGTTCTTAGAATAATAATCATTAAGTGCCTGATCGATTTCGACGTTTAACGCTTCCTGCTCTAACTTATAATCAAGTTTATATGATTTCAGCCATCCATTTGCAAGATCTGCAATATTGGGTTCGACCGATTGTATTTTAGCCATTGTTATTTCCTCCGTATTTCCAATTGCTGTTTTGAGCCGACCATTGTTCAGCAAATTCTTTGTTTTCAGTTGCCGCCATAAACGGCTTCATAAGAAAAGTTTTTATTGTTCTCAGCACTGTGCTAAAATCATCCGTTTTTGTATCAATCTTTCGACAAAAGGCTTTCCATTTCTTTTGCATTGCTTCATCGCTGTCAAAATTCATAACCTGTTCAAACTGCTCCGCCGTAAAAATATGTTGACGGTTTTCAAAGGTCTTCCTTAACGCCTCCGTAAACGTCGCTCCGTCAAAATCAAATTTATTGGCAAGATAGTAAATATCGTAGTAGTCTTTCATCCGGCTGGAAAACTCCATAAGGCTAAGGATAGCGTCAATCTTTTCCGAAATCGTTGATTCAAGAGAATAGGTGTTTACCGTCGGAGCCGTAAAATCATTAAGCTGCGTTGGAATTTTCCTCTTTTCCTGTTCCGGTACAATGACGTCGCCAACGCCAAAATCAATACTGAACGGCGTTCTTGTGTTTTTGATTCGTGCCACAAGGGAAGCACCAATACCGGCGTATTTCTTTGCGACAGCAATAGGTGCAATATCCTTGATTTCAAATGTAATAAAATCATTGCCGGTGGGCGTGTTAATGATTTCTTCTAACACAGGCTTCAATTGTTCAGGTGTGTTGGGTACTCTCCGAAGAAGGAAATCCACATCCACCGTTACACGGCTGTCAAAGTCAGTAACGGAATATATAAACAGCCCACCTTTAAGTACGAGGTTTTCAGCATATTGGGAATGTTCCAAACGCCGCAGAAACTCTTCCTGACAGAAAAGCTGCAAACAAAGCTGATAACTCCGTCCGCTTTCTTTCGCCTTATTTTTCAATCGTGCCAGTACAGACACTGCAATATCAGCCATTGAGCAACACCTCCATCACATTCATAACTCTTGCATATAATTTCATTTCTCTTGCGTACTTTGAAAGGTTCGCAAGATTTTTATTTTTATCAGTGACATAGGCGTTTACGGCTTTGTTGAAGGTTTCATTATCCAGCTTTGTGCGATATTTGAAGCAATCACATATCGTTCTTTCTCGGTCGTACACAGCAAGAGTTACACCGTTAAAGCTATCTGCCATTTTTCCGATTTGTAAAAAATCCTTTTGAATATAGTAAGCCTTAATCGGAAATTCCTCTATTTTCTTTACAGAACGGGACGCCGTTCTCGGAACGGCAATTGACCATTCACGGGGAGCGAAATCGCTATATCCGTAGTGGAACAATGCGGACTCAACGCAAACAATTCCTTGTGGAAGAAGCTCTTGCAGCAATTGTTCCTCCGTTATTTGAGTGCTGTGAGGAAGCTGATAAAAGCCCCTGCGGATTCTGTCAATATAACCGTCTTTACAAAGCGCTGCAACTTCATAATTCTTTATGCCCTCTGCGACAAAGTCAGCGGTTTTCGCAATGCCGCCGTTATTTATAATTACTTTTTGTGCAATTTCCTTTTTATTCAAGTAGACACCAACTTTCTACACGCAAAGTTAAAATATTGTCTGCTATCATTATACTATATGAGAGGAAAATTTGCAATATTTTTTAACAGACGATTTTTGAATTTTGCGTGTAATTTATAGTGTCCTTATATATGCACTCAACGGTCAAATTTAATAGTATTCCCGAATTTTCTGAGAAATATGCAAAAATTTCTGAAAAAGTATTGGCAAACACTTGTTTGCTGATATATAATAAAATACTCTTTTTGGAGAGTTACAACTGAATATTGACTTACACAGATTTTGAAGGACGGCGCAAGCCGACAACGCAGCAGTATGCTGACGAAAATACTGCTACCATTTCCAATACCTTTTGTTTTGGGGCGGAAACGGAAAATGACAAAGCAAGACTTTGAATTTCAAAGCCGGTTACATGAATGTGAAACCAACATTGCAAGGGGGATATTCTATCCTTTTTCAGATGTTCGGTACACATTGGTGTGCCGGCTTTTTTTGTTGCCCAAAACGCCGATTGAAAATTGAATGACCGGATGAATGGGATATGATTTTCGATGACCTCTCTTTTCGGAGAGTGAGCATGACAACGCCGCCTGAGATGGGGGCTGGGACAGAAAAACGACATTCAGGCAGACCGGCGGAAAATAACAGACCGTATGCGGCAGGAAGCCATCATCTCCGAGGAACAATGGCTGAGGGTGCAGGAGCTTCGGAAACACAAGCGCAGACCAACGAAAACAGGCAGGACAAGCCTTTTTTCAGGATTGGTATATTGTTATGACTGGGTTGCCTTTGCCACTGTACTTTTCCCAGTTGCCTGTTCACCTATAAGTAAATTAAAATCTTTTATTTGCATTTCTAATTCTCTTATAGGACTAAATATTATATTCAAATTTTCTGCATTGTTTCACACTCCCTCATTTATTTTTAACGGACAAAACATGGACACCCGACTCTGCCGGAATGCCCATGTTTTTATTAATCAGATATTAACGTGTCAGCAGAAACAACACGCACCTGCTAACTCAACGTAGCTGCATAATCATTGAAGACATAATCCATAATGGATGCCGTTCCCACAATCTCACATCCATAGATATTATAATCCTCCATCTCCTGCTGACGCACGATGCGTACCACACAATTCAATGCACCACTGTCACAGAGTACAAGCCTGGCATTGAAATAATATCCCACCGGCAGAACGCTTTGGGTCTTAAATCCGATCCCCACCTTGGAAACATCAAACACCTCGATGGGTGCATTAATATTTTCTACTTTTACATGATCCTGTTTAAACAATGAAGAAATCTCCAGCTCCAGCTTCGCCGGCCATCTCTTTTCTCTTCTCATCTCAATCATGACTAGTCCCCCTTCACCTCCGAAAACAGCATTCTTAGAGCTGTCTAACATTCAAATTAATGATTCTGGGTCCAACATATATGATCCCCAACTGTTACTACTATTATCTCTTAGAAACTGCTTTACGTCAACAACTTTCTTGAACAATCTGAAGGACTACTGTAATGCAGTTATCAACGAACCGTTACGCTAACAATTCTTTGAGGATCTGGTTTACCATTCCCGGATCCGCCTTGCCCTTCATCGCTTTCATGGTCTGGCCCACCAGGAAACCGATGGCTTTGGTTTTTCCTGCCTGATAGTCCGATACCGACTGTAGATTTTCAGCGATCACTTTCTCTATCGTTTCCCGGAGCGCACTCGCATCGCTGACCATCCTCAGTCCATTTTCCTCAACATACTGCTCTACATCAATATCTTCAGAAAACATTTTTTCAAATATTTCCTTCGCCACAGTAGAGTTAATGGCATTCTCATCGGTCAGTTTAATGAGCGCCGCAAGGTTCTCTGGCGTGAATGTGATATCCTCCGGCTCCATCTCCTTTTCCTTTAAGAGACGCATGGTCTCCACCATAAGCCAGTTGGATACCTTTTTCGCATTGTGGCAGATCGCCGTGGCCGCCTCGAACATATCTGCCAGACTCTTTGAACTGGTAATAATATTAATGTCGTATTCGGGTATGTCAAATTCTACCTTATACCGCGCCGCCTTTTCCTCCTGAAGCTCCGGCTGACGCGCCTTCACCTCCGCGATCCACTCATCGCTGATGCTGACAGGCACCAGATCTGGATCGGGAAAATAGCGGTAATCCTGGGCATCCTCTTTGGAGCGCATCGCAAAGGAATATTCCTTATTATCATCCCAGCGTCTTGTCTCCTGAATTACCTTTTTTCCCTCCTCGATCAGTTCAATTTGACGTGCCCGCTCTCCCTCGATGGCTCTGGATATCGCCTTGAAGGAGTTCAGATTCTTCATCTCGGTACGGGTTCCAAACTCAGCTGCCCCCGCCTCACGGACAGAAAGGTTGACATCCGCCCGCATAGAGCCCTCATTGAGCTTACAATCCGAGGCTCCCAGATACTGAATGGTCATACGAAGCTTTTCCAGATAGGCGATGACCTCTTCGGCACTTCTCATATCCGGCTCAGACACGATCTCGATCAAGGGCACCCCGGAGCGGTTAAAATCTACCAATGAGCAATCCTCCCAGTCGTCATGCACCAGCTTTCCAGCATCCTCTTCCATATGAATCTCATGGATCCCAATGGATTTTTTTCCTGCCGCAGTCTCTATATCCACATGTCCATCCCGGCAGATCGGCAGATACAGCTGGGATATCTGATAGTTCTGTGGATTATCCGGGTAAAAATAATTTTTCCTGTCAAATTTACAGTACTGGGTGATTTTACAGTTAGTGGCAAGTCCCACTGCCATGGCATATTCCACCACCTGCTTATTTAATACAGGAAGAGATCCCGGCATACCGGTACAGACGGGACAGGTGTGTGTATTTGGTGCGCCGCCAAACTCCGTGCTGCAGCCGCAGAATATCTTTGTCTTTGTGGCAAGTTCCACATGAACTTCCAGTCCGATCACTGTTTCATATTGTTTTGCCATGATTTCCCCTCCTTTTATTGTTCCTGTGAGCGATTCTGCTCAAATGTATAAGCTGCGCGAATTATCTTTTTCTCCTGAAAACAGTCCCCGATAAGCTGCATTCCGATAGGAAGCCCCTTGTCATCTTTCCCACAGGGAAGACTGATTCCAGGAAGCCCCGCCAGATTAACAGAGATGGTATAAATATCTCCCAGATACATCTTAATGGGATCACTCAGGCTTTCCCCGATCTTCGGCGCTGTAGTGGGAGCTGCCGGAGCCAGTATCATATCATATCTCTCAAAGGCCTGGTCAAAGGCTTTTTTGATCAATGCCTTGGTCCGCAGCGCCTTCAGGTAATACGCATCATAATAACCGCTGCTCAGAACAAAAGATCCCAGCATAATTCTCCGCTTAACCTCCGGGCCAAAGCCTTCCGAACGAGTCTTCTTATACATATTGTGAAGTCCCTCATAATCTCTGGTGCGGTATCCATATTTTACCCCGTCAAAGCGGGACAGATTCGAGCTCGCCTCCGCCGAAGCGATCACATAATAAGCAGGGATCGCATACTCCACAAGACTTAGGTCAAATTCCTCCAAGAGTGCCCCATTTTCTTCCAGAACTCCTGCCGCCTTTTCTATCGCAGCTTTTACCTGGGTATCCAGCCCATCCCCAAAATAATCTCTGGGAATCCCAATCTTCATGCCCTTGACGTCTGCTGCAAGAGCGGAAGTAAAATCAAGATCCTCCCGCTGGATGGAAGTGCTGTCCTTTTTATCATAAGAAGATATGGCTTCCAAAATCACCGCACAGTCTGTCACATCCTTAGCGATGGGGCCGATCTGATCCAGTGAAGAGCCGTAGGCGATCAGTCCATACCGGGAAACGGTACCATAGGTGGGCTTGATTCCTGTCACCCCGCAGAAGGAGCTGGGCTGGCGGATGGAACCACCGGTATCAGAGCCCAGTGCATAGGAACATTCACAGGCCGCCACCGCCGCACAGGACCCGCCGGAAGACCCTCCCGGAACGTGCTCTGTATTGTGGGGATTTCTCGTGATACCATAGGCCGACGTTTCCGTGGTGCTTCCCATGGCGAACTCATCCATATTTGTCTTTCCGATTATGACTGCCCCGGACTTCTCCAGGTTCCGAACCGCTTCCGCAGAATAAGAAGGTACAAAATTCCCCAGGATTTTTGAACTGCAGGTAGTCAGAATCCCCTTCGTACACATATTATCCTTTATCGCTGTCGGCACTCCCGCCAGGGGACTGTCCAGTTCTCCGCTGTCAATCTGCTTCTGGACCTCCTCGGCCCGTGCCAGTATGGATTCTTCCTCCAGAACCGTCACATAGCTGTTGATCTGGTCCTCACACCTTCGGGTCTCTTCCAGAGCAGCTTTTGCTGCCTCTGCCACTCCGATCTCACCGCTCTTTATCTTTTTGCCAAGTTCTACTGCTGTTAAACTCATTATACTCATGGCCGCTTACTCCTTTCCCCGGATTAGTCAAATGTCTTCGGCACCATATAGGTTCCCTCTTTTTTCTGAGGGGCATTGGCAAGCATCTGCTCCCTGTCGTCCCCATTTGCCACAACATCCTCCCGGAACACATTATGAACCGGAAATACATGGGACATCGGCTCCACTCCCTCCGTGTCCAGCTCATTTAATTTGTCAATATAATCCAGCATACTTCCCATATCTTTCTTTGCCTGCTCCTTTTCCTCCCCGGAAAGCTCCAGCTTGGCGAGTATGCCCACATATTCAATCGTCTCATCTGAAATTATATTTGCCATAATAATTTCCTCCTCAATATATAAATACCCGGCCGCCTGTCTGTTATGGTTCCAGCCGTGACAGGTCACGGGGAAACAGTGTTGTCTCTCTGACATTTTCTTCTCCCAGAAGTTTCATCGTGATCCGTTCCAGGCCGATTCCCAGTCCTCCGTGGGGCGGCATGCCATGTTTAAAGATCATAAGATAATGTTCCATTCCCTCCTCTGTCATGCCCCGGCTCTCCATCTTTTCTTTCAGCATATCCAGATCATGTATTCTCTGGCCTCCGGTCGTTACCTCCAGCCCACCAAACAACAGGTCAAAACTGAGGGTGCATGCCGGATCCGACGGATCGTCCATGGCATAAAAAGGACGTTTTCTCGACGGATAATGCGTCACAAACACAAAATCCGCATCGTATTCTTCCTTAAAATACCGGCCAATCAGCATCTCCTCTTCCGGCTCAAGATCATAGGGATTGCGGATCTTTCGGTCATATTTCTCAGAGACCAGTCTCTTCGCCTCATCAAAGCGTACCTGGGGGATCCGGTCTGCCTTCGGAAGTTTCACCCCAAGAAGGCTTAATTCCTTTGCATATTCTTTTTCCAAAAGTTCTACCGTATACTGCAGAAATCCAGTTTCCATTTCCATAATATCCTGAAAACTTTCGATGTATCCCATTTCAAAATCCAGGGATGTATACTCATTCAGATGGCGTTTGGTGTTGTGTTTTTCTGCACGAAATACCGGTGCCGTTTCAAAAACCCGGTCAAATACACCTACCATCATTTGTTTGTAAAACTGTGGGCTCTGTTCAAGAATGGCTGGTCTGTGAAAATAATCCAGCTTAAAGATATTTGCACCGCCCTCCGCACCTTTGGCGCCGATCTTCGGTGTGTGGATTTCCGTAAATCCCTGTGAAAATAGATAATCGCGGAAGCCTCTGACAACGGCCTCCTGAATTTTAAATTTTGCCCGCTCCCTGATGTTTCTGAGAGCAATGGGACGAAGTTCCAGTTTGGTTTCCAGTGAGGTATCCAGTCTCCATTTACCCACCGGAATCGGCACAGGTTCCTTCGGTTCCGATAAGATCCTGACCTTCTTAAGCCGGACCTCAAATCCATGGGGTGCCCGCTCTTCCTTACTCACCCTTCCCTGAATCTCCACGGTGGCGGCCTCTTTCAAGTCCTTCAGCGGCAGATCCACCGCTCCGGATTCAAAGACGGTCTGCACCAGCCCTTCCCGTTTTCTGAGAATGACAAAAGCGACCTCTCCCATATCGCGGATGGTGTGTATCGCTCCGTTCATGGAGATGTCCCTGCCTTCATAGTCGCCGGTAAGAATGTCTGAGATTTCCACTGCATCTTTTTTTGTCTGTCCTGAAACAAATTCCATGATCCTTTCCTCTCTTTCTTTGTTTTTTGAGGTTTTGTTCCATCCGGGACAAACATAACAAAAAACCCGCCCCAGTGAAACAAATGTTTCGCCTGGGACGGGCACGAACGTCTCTTATTCATAACCCGCGGTACCACCCGCGTTGAAAATCATCTTACTTTTTAAAAGATAATCTCCCTCTCAATCTGCATATAACGGTGCTGCCGGGTAAGCCTACTGTATGGTTCAGCATACCAGCTCCGGAATGTTCTCCTGCTTACCGCTCCCGCGAGACGCTCTCAGTCGGTGACGTCTCTTCCTGTCGTAAGTTCACTGCATAAGCAATCGTTTCCTTCAATGCCTTTGACTAAATTATACACATTCTATCACAATTAATTTCTAAATGCAAGCAAAACTTTGACAGAATACCATTACTATTCCGCAGCTGCTATATGAATTAGAAACGGATTCCAGCTCACCGTTCCGTGCAGCTTCGCACTTTCCACCCATGCAAAATCAGGACTATCCGTAATAATAATGGGTTCGGTAACCATTCCATTATCATCGATGCCATTATTTTCTACATATATCTTACAGGGATTTCCATTGGCATCCGTTCCGGAAAGAATATATCTGGCAGACAGTGTTTCGATCTGCCCGTTGAATTTCAATCTCGTATCCACACAGTCTGAAACAATCTTCCCCTTAAAATTCGCACAATCCGATGCTCCCCCGAAATGGATCATCGAAGCTTTCCCTGTACTTCCTGTCACAGATGTGGTACTGCCAATATCAATCGCAAAGGTAAAGATCTCATTCGTATAGGACTGGCTCTCATCCGGCCGGATCACCTGTGGCGGGGCCACTGGCTCGGTATTTGACTCATTCCACAGAATATCAATGGTCTTTGTCCCATCGCCCTGGTCCGTTATGCGCCCCTGAAGATCAGCTGTTTCAAGCCAGGACAATGCATCGCTGTCGGTTATTATAATTGGTCTTGTGACAGCCTTTCCGCTCTCGTCAACAGTTCCATTGTCCTCGATAAACATCGAACATTTTTTGCCCTCAGAGTCCGTGCCGGAGATCATATATCTCGAACAAAGACGTATCTCACCCTCTTTATAGTCTTTTATAACAACCGTACCTTCTCCCATGATCTTACCATTCAGATATTCCCCGGCCACTTCGCCTGTGAAATACTGCATATCTACATGACATGTATTTCCTTCCACAGAATGTAACTCTTTATCAGATACGGTTACCGTCATGACCTTTTTGGTATACAGGTCAGGGGTCGGTGCCGGCGTCTCTGTAGGCTGCGGCGTCGCCCCGGGTGTGGTCTGCGGGGAAGTCAATGGCGTATTTTGAGGCACCGCCGGCGGTGTTACCTGAGGTGTATTTGTGGGCTGCGGACTTGTGGATGGTTTATTTATGTTCTTCTTTTTACAGATCACGGTAATTACCCCTATCTTCTTAAATGATTTTTTAGCACCCTTTTTTAATTTCTGCTGCACCGTGATCTTCGCCCTGCCTTGTTTTTTAGCTGTGATCACACCTTTTGAACTGACCACCGCGATCTTCTTAGAAGAAGAGCGAAACGTATAGGACGCCTTTTTATTTTTGTTCTTGATCGCAATCCTTTTCTTTTGTCCCACATTCAATGTAAGTTTTTTAAATGATAGAGATGGTTTTTTAGCAGCATTTACTGTCTGCCAGCTTCCCAGGATCAACCCGGACACAAGTACCAGACATAATAGTTTTTTCTTCATATTCTCACACCTTTCCGTAACTCGACGAAAAAAATATAAATCAGTTACCTTACACAAATATACACCCAGTACCCTAGATAGAGAAGAACCATACAGGCACCCTCGGCGCGGTTCACACGCTCTTTGGTCCAGGAAAAGATCCAGACGATCAGACTCATCAGGATCAAAAGCACGACATCAACCAGATTCTCTTTGATAACAGCAATGGGACTGATAGCAGAACTGATACCCAGCACAAACAGAATATTAAAAATATTGGAGCCGATGACATTTCCCAGCGCCATATCCACCTGCTTTTTCCTCGCCGCCACCACTGACGTGACAAGTTCCGGAAGGCTTGTCCCGATGGCACAGATCGTCAGTCCTACCAGCGTCTGGCTCATTCCGAAAGTAGTGGCGATCTTAGAAGCAGATTTCACGACAAAATCTCCGCCAAAGGCAATGGCTGCAGCGCCGCATACAATGAACAGAAGGCTTTTCCAGACCGGAATCACGGCATACTCTTCCCCTTCATCTACTTCCTGCCCCGCCGCTCTGGCTTTTAGGGCAGACATCACCATATAGAACAAAAACAAAACGAAAATCACGAGAAAAATCCATCCGTCCATCCGCTCCAATTCCATTCCAAAGAATCCAAGAATCCCCAGCAAAACAGCACACAGGATAGAAAATGTGATATCACGGTTTCGGGTTTCTGCTTTGACAATCAGAGGTGCAAACAATGCGCAAACGCCGCATACCACCATCAGATTAAATATATTTGACCCCAGTACGTTACTGACTGCCAGAGAGTTCTCTCCCGTCAAAGAGGCATTGATACTGACAGAGCACTCTGGAAGACTCGTTCCCATTGCCACGATGGTCATTCCAACAATGAGGGAGGGAACTCTCAGTTTTCTGGCTATACTCGCGCTTCCCTCCACAAAAAAATCCGCACCCTTGATCAGAAGCACAAAACCTGCGATTAATAGTAAAAATGTAGGGATTAATGCTGCCATAAATTATTTCCTCCAAATCATTTTTAGCTCGACCATTCGTCGATTTAATTTATTGTTTGCAATTACTTAATAAT
>CANBKJ010000077.1 GCA_947369165.1 uncultured Lachnoclostridium sp. | reverse complement strand
ATATTAATTATACTACATTTTTTCTGATAAAAAAAGATGTAAAAGTCAACTTTTTATGATACAATAGTACAATAGTTGTACGAAACAGAGTTACCGTATGGAGGAAAATATGTTACTTGCATGCAGTCACGTCGACAAAAAATTTAATGATGTCCCCCTTTTTTCAGATGTCACCTTTCATATCAATGACATGGAGCGGGTTGCCTTAGTGGGGAGTAATGGCGCCGGAAAAACCACTCTTCTTCGCATTATCGCCGGGGAACTAACTGCCGATTCCGGAGAGATCACCACTGCAAAGGATAAAACCATCGGATATCTCCCCCAACAGCTGGGATATCACTCAGAAAACAGCATTTATGAGGAGCTCCTCGAAGTAAAGTCAGAGATCACGGAACTGGACCGCAACATACGAAACATGGAAGAACAAATGCAGCATGTCTCCGGCAAAGAGCTGGAATCACTTCTGGAGAAATACCATCGCCTGCAGACAGAATTTGAGGCAAAAGACGGCTATGCCTGCAAAAGTCAGATTATGGGCATCATCAATGGACTTGGCTTTGGCGGCAGGGATATGGAGCAGTGCATCAATACACTTTCCGGAGGACAGAGAACCAGAGTGGCGCTGGGAAAACTACTTCTTCTTGAACCAGATCTCCTGATCCTGGACGAGCCTACCAACCACTTAGATCTGCCTTCCATCCAATGGCTGGAAAACTATTTGTCCAGTTATAAAGGTGGTGTCATGATCGTATCCCATGACCGGTATTTTCTGGACCGCATCGCAGAAAAAGTTGTGGAGATCGAACATGGTAAAGCGGTTTCTTTTACCGGAAATTACAGCACCTATGCCGAAAAGAAGGAGCAGCTGCGTCATATCCAGTTCAAAGAATATGAAAATTATATAAGAAATGTCAAGCATCAGGAGGAAGTGATCGAAAAACTTCGTTCTTTTAATCGTGAAAAATCTATAAAACGAGCAGAAAGCCGTGAAAAAATGTTGGAAAAAATGACGCCTGTGGAAAAACCAGTGGAGACCCAGAAAACCATGCGTTTTGAACTTACTCCAGAAAAAACCAGTGGAAACGACGTCTTACATGTGGATGATTTTTCAAAATCCTTTGGAGAAAAACATCTTTTTGAACATATCTCTTTTGACATCCATCGGGGAGAACGGGCTGCGGTCATTGGAAAAAATGGTACAGGAAAAACAACACTTTTAAAAATACTCTGTGAATTGGAAACAGCCGACAGCGGCAGTGCTAAACTGGGAACCAATGTAGAGATCGGTTATTACGACCAGGAACATAACGTATTGCACGATGATAAAACTATTTTTGACGAAATTCATGACGATTATCCTGACCTGAACAACACCAGAATCCGTAACGTCCTGGCTGCCTTTTTATTTACCGGAGATGATGTGTACAAAAAGATTTCCCTGCTCAGCGGTGGAGAAAAGGGAAGGGTATCCCTGGCAAAATTAATGCTGTCAAAGGCAAACTTTCTTCTGCTGGATGAGCCTACCAATCATCTTGATATCGAGTCCAAGGAAATTCTCGAAGAAGCCCTGAACCAGTACACGGGAACGGTACTTTATGTATCCCATGACCGGTATTTTATCAATAAAACAGCAACCCGGATCATGGAACTCACGGAACATAAGCTACTCTCCTACCAGGGAAATTATTCCTATTATCTGGAAAAAAAAGAGACGATGGAAAAGATTTTTCTTGATACTGCGAATCCTTCTTCCCCAGACCAAAAAACCGTGTCGGAAGCAAAATTAAACTGGAAGGAACAAAAAGAACGGGAAGCAAACCGACGTAAGATCGAGAATAATTATAAAAATGCAGAAAACAGGATCCAGGAGCTGGAAGAACAGATCAACAAAATAGATGAAGAGACTGCACTTCCGGAATATGCCTCCGATGTAGCAAAATTAACGGAACTTACAAGAAAAAAAGAAACCCTGGAGGCAGAACTGAATACCGCTCTGACAGAATGGGAAACTTATGCTGAGGAACTGGAAGCTCTTGAACATGATACGGAATAAATCCGTATCGTAATGCTTTTTTTATAATTTAGTTTTTATATTAAACCGATGAGAAGCCCGCTTTGCCCTTATAAACCACAAAATCTGCCAGCCCTGAAGGACCGGCAGATTTTTGAGTTTATGTCTTATGCATGTTATGTACAGCAAATTACATCCGGTATATCATTTTCCAGTTACAGATACCAGTTCCAGGCACTCATAGGATTCTGAAACATATTGTAGGTTCCGGTTCTTCCATAAGTGGTGCCTGTGGCTGCCTCCCTTACCGCCGCCTGACCGATACTCTGGGAACGGCTGGAAGTCAGTGCCGCAAAGGACGTATTGCCATTAAATATCCGCTTTAAAGTGTCAATGTCAGCATTTTTCAGTTTGTCGGTATCCAGAGAAAGTGTGTTATCTTTTGCGATTGCAATCCCGGCCTGCGCCAGACTTTTCTCATAGATTGCCGTTTGTCTCACCATATACTGGGTATTTCTCTTCACATTGGTACTGGAAGATTCACTGCCTGCCTTCACCGCCGTATTATAATCCGAGACAAAATTTTTCACGGCATTTGTTATGGCATCCATATCATAGCCACGTGTGGTCGTCTGCACTCCGGTCTCTGTATCCTTTGTGGTGGTAACTACTTCATTAAAAAGTGAGTTGGTTCCTTTTGCAGTCAAAGCTGCTGCTGATTTTGACAGATCGTCGGTCTCTTCTTTGACTTTATTCAATGCCTTTCCCGCATAGGAATATGACGATGAAGCTTTCCAAAGATCTTGATAAACAGAATTGCTCTTTGTACCAGTACTGTTATTACTGCCCTGTGAAACCTTCTGGCTTTCTCTTGTCTTCGCATAATACGACGTAAGAAGTTTTTTATAACTGCCACTGCGAATACTGGAATAATCCCCCAGCGACCCGTAAAAACTGCTTCCAAAACCGCCACCAAACATACTACGGTACATTCCGTAATTCCCAAAATTTATGTTCATATTCATACCTCCTTCCATCAGTTTATATATTACTATCTACCTTTACACCTTTTAAATCTTCCTGAATGAGCTTCAATTCATCCAGAATCTCATCGATCTCTTTTTTTATCTGGGAATCTGGATCATTATAAGAATTCATCGTTTCAATTGTTTCTTTATTCTGTGAATCTTCCAGCTTCTCTTCGCTCTCTTCCTTCTTTTCTAAGCGCTCTTCTTCCTCTTCTTTCTTCTCAGCAAGTTTTTCTGCTTTCTCTTTTGCCTCCTCCATTTTTTCCTCGATATGCTTTTTGCCTTCGTTTATGAGATCACCGAAAATATCTTTATTGGCAGCCTCCAGAATCTCCTCCGACTGTTTTTCGGCATCGACCATCGTGTGCGATTTGAGCCGCTCGATTCTCGTATCACCAAGGGAACTGCTGATTGCTTTGATACCACCTTTATTTTTCTCAATATATCCACTGTACAGGTTTTCCCGCTCCTCCAGCTCTTGAAGCTGCTGCTGATATTCCTCGGGATATTCTGTACTGTCTTCCGTCACGCCATAGCGCTCCATTAGCTCCTGTTTTTCTCCACGGATCTGATCCAGTTCCTTATAATACCCCACATTGGCATCTTTTAATTCCTGCATTTGAGTCGACATATCATCCATACTCTGGTCAATTTTCTTTTCTGAATCAAAGGTGTCCATAAGAACCTTCATCGCCTGCTTCTGGGCCTGTTTCTTTTTGATCGTTATACTGTCAGGACGCACCCCGATATTACCTGCGAAAACCGTTGATCTCTTATTGTTGCCCTCTTTTTCAGCCTGACGTCTTGCCACTGCATTTTCATTGGTCACAAACAAACTTTTTACTGCTTTTCCTGCATGTATTGTGAATGACATAATGATCACCAATCCTTTCCTTTTATGTATTACTGATTTTATTACATATATCTGTAAACCCAGTCTCTCAAAACATCTGTCCAATGCAGTCTGTTATAGCTGATATAGACTACGGACTGTTCTGTTCCATAGGGCTGATATTGTACGATACCACCGCCACCGCCGACTCCGGGCTGCTTCATATAGCCTCCATAGTAGATCCAAAAGCTGTCTTCCTTTTCATACTTTTTATCGGTTTTGGCTAATAATTTCTTCACTTTATCATTTTGTACCTGAAGACCATCCCCTGTCATTTGTACTGCCGAGTTAAATTCCGGATCATCCATAAATATGACCTGTTTTGCATCGTAACTGTACAGGGAAAAATCATCGAAAGGAGTATAAAATGGATAGGAAAACTGATTTACCAGAACAAACAGAATCAGGACAATTCCACTGGTAGCTGCTCCCAGAACAGCTGGCCATATCCTCGTTCCTTCCTTATATCCTGCAATCATCTGAATCCGTCTTTTCATCACCCGAAAAGAACGCCTGGCAGCCAGAGCTGGCATCGCCTTAATTTTTTCTGTCTTTTCCTGGTTCCCATCAATACAATCCAACGACCGGATCAGAAGCATACCATAGGCATCCGGAGAAATTTTTCCGCAGTGGATCGTATCATGATCACACAATAGTTCCAGATCATCCTTCATCCATTTACTGCACAAATGGATCAATGGATTCATAAACCATATGATCCGAAAACAGTCAAATACAAAATAAAGGATCAGGTGTCCATGACGGATATGATTGTACTCATGCAGCAGAATCCCCTGTATCTCATCCTCACTAAACTGGCGTATCATCGCTTCTGGAAGCACAATCACCGGTCGAATAATTCCCATGGAAAAGGGAGTAGTCAGTGTCGGATTCAACCGGATCGTAACATGCTTCCATTTTTCAGGATAAACTTGAATGCTGTACTCCGGAGCAAATACCTGAAGCTTTCTTACTTTTCGTCTCAGCCGGATCTTACGCCTCAGAAACCAGAGTGCCATCCCTGTCATCCCTATAAAATAAAGCCATCCCCACAGAGGATTCCCCATAATATTTTCATAAAGAAATACATAAGTGTGTATTCTCCACCTGAAAGACTGCTGGGAAATCATAAGTGTTCCCATAAATGGCACCGGGATCAAAAGCGCCCAGAGATAAACTTTCATATAAAGTCTGGCCCCGCTGGTTTTCCCCTTCTTTTTTCCATCCAGGATCCTACGAAAGAACAGAATCAAAAATAGTACAAAGATAGAAATCAAAACGGTGCGTCCGGCCTTCAATGTGATGTAACGAACAACATAATCCAGGCTTTTAACCACATGAACCAAAATAGCTGCCATGATTACTCTTCACCCCTCTGCTATCTGTTCTTTGACTGTCCCTCTTTAAGAATCTGTATCAGTTCATTCCGTTCCTCCTGGGAGAAATGTTCATGTCGTACCAGTGTTGCCACCATTCCCATGGGATTTCCACCAAAATAGCTGTTCAAAAACTGCTCACTTTTTTCCGCCAGACAGGTCTCCTTGCTTTTCACCGGAAAATAATGATATATTCTGGAATCTTTTGCATCTACCTGATAATCAATGATTCCCTTTTTTAACAGCCTGTTGATCAATACCCGTATCGTCTTGGGACTGACATCTTTAATTCCCTTTAACCGTTGAATGATCTCAGCGGCAGTCAAAGTTGTATCCTGATTCCACAAAATCTCCATAATGATCCATTCGTTTTCGCTCGGTGTCTTTTCCGCCATATGTTCCTCCTGTTGAGCATAATTCTCCTCATTCATTTATTATATCGGTTTACATCCATAAATAGTTTATAGCAAAAATCAGCAGAATATAATTTTATTCTGCTGATCCGTATCCTCAAACCCTTTCATATGGTCTTATGATGCCGTCTATCTAACTCAAAGTCAGCGCATTCTCTCTATGATCCGGTTTGCTCTGGAATAAATCTGCTCGACATCCTCTCCTATTTCAAACCTGCCATCTTCGTAGAGAATTTTTCCGTTTATCATCGTCAGCTTAACATTCTCTTTGCTGCCACTGTACACAAGATTTTTAGTCAGGTTATTCTCCGGCTGCATGTTGGGACGGTGCATATCGATCATAATCAGATCCGCACATTTTCCCTCTGCCAGAACATCACAATCTTCAAGCCCCATCGTGAGAGCACCTCCCACGGTAGCCATGCGGAGGACATCATCTGCATTCATGGCTGCTGCGTCCTGTCTGGTCACTTTTTGAAGCACCGATGCCAGATACATCTCCCGGAACATATCCAGCGCATTGTTGCTGGCAGCCCCATCGGTTCCCAGCGCCACCGTAATGTTTTTCTCCAGCAGCCCGCAAAGATCCGCTATTCCGCTGGCGAGCTTAAGATTGGACGACGGATTGGATACGATCGAGACACCTTTTTTTTGGCAGATTTCTTTGTCTTTTTCGGACATCCATACACCGTGAAAGCCGCCGCCGCCATACTCAAACATCCCAATAGAATCCAGATACTCAAATGGTGAAACATTGTACCTCTCATAACATTCATCAACCTCTCTTTTTGTTTCTGCAATATGCGTATAAACCGGCTGCTTGATGCGATTCGCCATCTTAGCAAGTTTTTCAAGAGTCTCGCCTTTGGTCGTATATTCAGCATGAAAACCGATTTTAGCTGTTACCAGCGGCGAATACTCATTGAGCCGGTAAAATTCTTCCTCTGTTTCTTCCACCGTACCGCCAAAGTCATTCATACTCCCGCACAATACGGTACGAAATCCAATCTCAGCCGAAGCCGCTGCGTGGCAGGCATTATCCAGATACATGTCAAAATTCGCAGTAATGCCACTGGAGATATATTCTAACATTCCCAGCTTTGCCAGAAGCACCTGGTCTTCTTTTGTAAGCTTTGCCTCCATCGGAAACACCTTATCATAAAGCCATTCCTGCAGTGGCAGATCGTCTGCATAGGATCGCAGGAAGGTCATGGCAGAATGGGTATGGGCATTTTTGAACCCTGGCATAAGCAGATTCCTTTCACAGTCAATCTCTCTGTCCCAGTGGATGTCCAGGCTTTTTGCCTCGTCCCTTTTTCCAATGTACGTAATCTTCCCGCTCTGCACCTGCAGTTCACCGTCGATAATATCTTTCCCATCTTCCATTGTAAGTATTCGACAATTAAAAAATCGTATGTTCATATAGATCCTCCGTCTACATATCGTCAATTATAGCGCCTGTTGACATCTTTTGTTGCTGAGGTGCAGCAGAATCCTGCTGATCCACCATATCTGCTGTCATTTTACTAATGGATTTATATACTAAAAGGCGGAACAGAGGCGCCATTTTCTCACCAACTTCCGTGACATCCATATGGTTCAATGGGATTTTGCTGATGCCACATGCCATGTTGGAAATGCAGGAAAGCCCGCACACCCGCATGCCCATATGCCGCCCTGCCACTGCTTCGATGGCTGTACTCATTCCCACCGCATCTCCTCCGAGAATCTGGCACATTTTGACCTCAGCGATGGTCTCGTACTGCGGCCCTTTCATCTGCACATAGACGCCTTCCCGCAAAAGAACGTTGCACTCTCTCGCGGACTGACGGATAAATTCACACAACTGGGCATCGTATATATTTTCCATAGAAGGAAAGCGTTTTCCCCATTCCTCCACATTTTCCCCGATCAGAGGTGAAGGCATAAAGCTGCCGATATGATCCGTGATCATCATAAAATCGCCAGGACGATACATCGTATTCAATCCGCCGGCGGAATTGGTCAAAAATAAAATGTCTGCCCCCAGCTTGCGCATGACGCGGATCGGCAGTACCACATCACTGATCTCATATCCCTCATAAAAATGCACGCGCCCCTGCATAATCACAACCGGCGTCTTCTGAATATAACCGAAAACAAATCTTCCCTTATGCCCGTCAACGGTAGACAACGGAAATCCACTGATATCCGAATAATCAACGGTATCCACAACCTGAATCACATCAGCCAGCGCCCCCAGACCACTTCCTAATACAATGGCTACTTTCGGTACAAAGGCTACTTTTGCCCGAATCTGCTTAAAACAAATCTCAACTTTTTCGTACACTGGATTCAAACTTTTCACTTCCTTAATCTTATAATTTGATTATTATTATTGTAACTGTTTTTTCATGGATTGTCTATAAAAAATTGCATACTTTTTCCATCTTCTGTCACACAATGCCAGGGCTGCACTCTTTACACAAACTCGCAAAAAACCAGGTTACTGACATCCAACCCGTAATCTGTCAGATACAGCTGGTACCCCTGCTGCTTTAGTAATCCGTATTCCACCAATTTCCGTATCTGTCGTCCATAAATATCAAAGGCACTGATTCCATATAAACGCTCAAATTCCGTTAAATTGACTCCTCTCGTTTTGCGGAGCCCAAGAAAAAAGAATTCTGACATCTGTGCCTCCCTGTCCAAAGCCTCCTCCAGATCCGCTGTCCTTCTCTCCTGCCAGATCCGTTTTGTATACGCTGCCGGATCTTCCTCATTATGATAACGGATGTTCCCCACCCGGGAGCTGGCGCCGACACCAAAGCCGATGTACTCCCCGCCAGACCAATATTTTAGATTGTGCCTGCACGCAAATCCGTCCTTGGCATAATTCGATATTTCATACCTCTCATAGCCGTATTCAGACAAGCGCACTCCCGTAGTCCTGTACATCTGTCGGTCGGTCTCCTCGTCCACCGGCGGCTCTTCTCCGTAACGTTCATAAAAAGGTGTTCCCTCCTCAATGATCAGACTATAAGCTGAGATATGCTCCGGCTCCAGATGTAGAATCCGGTCCAGTGTCCTCCCATAACTCTCTATAGTCTGACCCGGAATGCCACTCATCAGATCGATATTTATATTTTGAAAACCAGCTTCTCTGGCCTCCTGAAAAGACCGCTCTGCCTCTTCATAGGAATGAATCCTCCCCAGCAGCTGCAGTTCTTTCTTCACGGACGACTGGAGGCCAAAACTGATGCGGTTGATCCCCATGTTAAGGCAGGCGGCAAAAGTATGTCTGTCCGCCGTACCCGGATTGCACTCTATAGTAAATTCACATCCCTCCTGGATGGAAAAACGACGGTCAAGCGCTTCACAGATACGTTGCAGCTGGCCGGCAGACAGGATACTCGGTGTCCCGCCGCCGATAAAAACAGAATCCACCTGGTCAATCTCCGGAAACCAGCGGTCTGAAAGACCGATTTCCCGGACCAGATCCCGGGTATACTCCTCCCGCTCGCTCTCTCCTGCCCGCCAGGAAAGAAAATCACAATAATTACACTTTCTGACACAAAAGGGAATATGAATATAGACTCCTGCTGGACGGTTCATGTTATTTATCCTCATCCAGTTTCAGCACGCTCATAAATGCTTTCTGTGGAATCTCTACATTTCCGATCTGACGCATCCGCTTCTTTCCTTCTTTTTGTTTTTCCAGCAGCTTTTTCTTTCTGGAAATATCACCACCATAGCATTTGGCAAGCACATCTTTGCGCACTGCCTTGACGGTTTCTCTGGCAATGATTTTGTTGCCAATGGCTGCCTGGATCGGGATTTCAAACAGATGTCTCGGAATCTCACCCTTTAATTTTTCACACATTTTTCTTCCCCGCTCATAAGCCGTACTCTCATGTACGATAAAGGACAGAGCATCCACTTCCTCTTTATTGATAAGAATGTTTAATTTGACCAGGGTAGAAGGTTCATAGCCTTTCAATTCATAATCAAAAGAAGCATAGCCTCTGGATCTTGATTTGAGGGAATCAAAGAAATCGTAAATAATCTCGTTCAGAGGCAGAACATATTTAAGCAGCGCTCTCGTCTCCTCCATATATTCCATCCCCAGATATACCCCCCGGCGCTCCTGACACAGTGTCATAATCGCCCCTACAAATTCCGTGGTCACCATAATCTCCGCGTTGACTACCGGCTCTTCCATATGCTCAATCTCAGAGGGATCCGGAAGATTGGAAGGATTGGTCACCTCTACCATTTCCCCATTGGTCTTATAGACACGGTACACCACTCCGGGGGCTGTGGTCACCAGATCCAGATTGTACTCCCTCTCCAGTCTCTCCTGGATGACCTCCAGATGAAGCAGTCCCAAAAATCCACAGCGGAATCCAAACCCAAGAGCGATGGAAGTCTCCGCTTCAAACTGGAGTGCGGCATCGTTGAGCTGCAGCTTCTCCAGCGCATCCCGGAGATCCTGATATTTGGCGCCGTCTGCCGGGTACAACCCGCAGTATACCATCGGCTGTACCTTTTTATAACCAGGCAGTGCTTCCTCACAGGGGTTTGCCGCATCCGTCACCGTATCTCCTACCTGGGTTCCTTCTACATTTTTCAGACTTGCGGTAATGTATCCCACCATACCGGCAGTCAGTTCTTCACAGGGGATAAACTGACCGGCGCCAAAGGTGCCCACCTCTACCACCTCTTCTTCCATGCCAGTGGCCATCATATAAATCCTTTTCCCCTTTTTCACCGTTCCGTCAAAGATACGGCAAAAAATAATTACTCCCTTATAAGAATCATAGATGGAATCGAAGATCAGCGCTTTGAGAGGTGCCTTTTCATCCCCCTGGGGCGCCGGGATTCTGGCTACAATCTGCTCTAGTACGTCCTCTATATTCGTCCCCATCTTCGCAGAGATCAAAGGTGCATCCTGTGCTTCAATGCCGATCACATCCTCAATCTCATTTTTTACCCTCTCCGGCTCCGCGCTGGGTAGATCGATCTTGTTAATTACCGGCATGATCTCCAGATCGTGGTCAATCGCCAGATAACAATTTGCCAGCGTCTGTGCCTCGATTCCCTGTGCGGCATCCACGATAAGAATCGCCCCTTCACAGGCTGCAAGACTTCTCGACACTTCATAATTGAAATCCACATGGCCCGGCGTGTCGATCAGGTTAAAGATATACTCCTCTCCATCCTTTGCCTTGTACACGATACGAACCGTCTGTGCTTTGATCGTGATTCCCCGTTCTCTTTCCAGTTCCATATTATCCAGTACCTGAGCCTGCATTTCCCGCTCTGTCAAAAGCCCCGTCTTCTCAATTATCCGGTCTGCCAGAGTAGATTTTCCGTGGTCAATGTGGGCGACAATACAAAAGTTACGAATATTTTTTTTATTGATGGTTGACATATTTTTGTGCATTCCTTCCGTTAGAATAAAACTGATTTGAATTATATCATAAAGGAAACTTTTTTTCCACCGTAAAATTGGCAGGCGGGTTAGCCTTGCACTTTTACAAAGTTTGATGTACAATAATTTTAGTTCGACGTTTTATGTGGTGCACGTCGGACTGGTTACAACATGGCGCTGCCCTGTTATTACGATCAGAAAGGAATTTATGAACTATGAGAATTACGAAACGTATCTTGTCACTGCTTTTGGTCCTCTGTCTCTGTACTTCCCTCTGGATGCCGGATACATCAAAATCTTCTGCGGCCACTGTCCGTATGAATAAAAAAACTGCGACGCTGCGGATTGGAAGAACATGCAGACTTAAGGTATACGGCACGAAGTCAAAAATCACCTGGCGCTCCACCAAAAAATCAGTGGCGTCGGTAAATTCTTCTGGTGTCGTCACCGCAAAAAAGATGGGAACAGCTAAGATCTATGCCAAGTTTGGCGGCAAAAAACTGTACTGCAAAGTATCCGTTACAGGATCTTCCGCAGACACGAAAGCCGGCGGTCGGTTGAATCCACTTTCCGCCTATGATGAACATACAATTAGTTATTATGATGATGGGAAAAAGATCGGAACATTTAAGATCAAGCTGGAAACTTTCCAGTCTGGGAATTCTGCCAAAAACCGTGTTTTGAAAAACAAAGAGAATCCCGTTCCCGCCAATAATCAGGAATACTTATATTTCCGTTTTCAGATCAAATATGTCTCTGGCAGTGAAGTAGTAGAGGCAAAGGATCTGTTCAGTTATTATTATAATATATTTGACTCCACGGGAACAACACAGTTAGAAAACATCGACTGGGGCTTTTACTTTGAGCTTATGGAAGATCTGAGTGATGTATCTCTATCTCCAGGTACTTCATCCAAATGCTCCAAAGCAGTTCTCGTAAACAAAGGCAGCACTCCTGTATTGTACCGGATTCGTACCGGAAAAAGTTCTTACACCTGGTTTACTACGGAGAAATAATGTGGAAC
>CANBKJ010000076.1 GCA_947369165.1 uncultured Lachnoclostridium sp. | reverse complement strand
TGGAGGGACAGTCTTTTATTTTGCCAAAAGGGGTTGATTTTTTTTTTAGATATGCTATAATATGTTACATATTTGTTACAAATTGTAGCGGATAATATTACGTAATCTGTTTGAATATTAAGAAAAAAATCAGACGGTTACAAAAAAGCAGGAGATACTCATGAATTCAAAAAAAGCATTCAAGATTATTATACCATTTGTTTTTGCTGTTGCATTAAGCGTACTGCTTATGGGGACAACAGCAGAGGCAGCGAAGAAACCTTATACGGACAAAGATTTAAAGTATATGGCAGCGATTATTTACTGTGAGGCGGGCAACCAGTCTTACGCAGGAAAAGTAGCAGTGGGATGTGTGGTTATGAACCGGGTGAAATCTTCAAGGTTCCCGAATACGGTGTTGCGGGTGATTAAGCAGAAGGGGCAGTTCAGTCCAGTGCGCCAGGGTAAGTTTTCCAGAGAGGTCCGCAACGTAAATAGAGGAAAATACGCTTACGGAGCAAGAAGAAGCTGTATGAAGGCAGCACAGGAAGTACTGGAAGGTCAGAGAAGCGTGACCTATAAAGGAAGAAAGCTCAGCATGAGAAAATATCATTTCTTCAGTGGAAGGTTATCCCGTCCGAAACTTAGAATCGGAGGTCACCAGTTCAAATAAGAGAAAATAACAGAGAAGAAGAAAAGCAGCAGTCTTTGCACAAGTTCGCTTGCAGGCAGAGACAGCTGCTTTTATAATTTAGCTCAATGGTACAGGACATATTCGCGTCATTGAACCAGGAGAAGAAAACTTTACAGACCGAGCTACCCCTTACGGTAATGACCAGGGCTGACTCCATAAAATTTCTTAAAGGCATTTGAAAAGTGCTCTATCGAAGAATATCCGATCCGGTTGCTGATTTCAGTTATTTTCAGTGAACTGTTGCGAAGCAGTGTCTCGGCGGCAGCCATACGGGCTTCCAGTTTCATAGCAGAAAAAGATTTGTTGTAATTCTTTTCCAACAGCCTCTGTGTCTGCCGGGTGCTTAGACCGATGCTGTCAGCAAGTTGTTCTAGTGTGATATCCGCGTACTGGCAGAGAAAGATTTCATCAATTACCAGCAGCGTATTTTCTTCCTGCAGCAGATCAACACTAAGTTTTTTAGATGGAACCGGTAGTTTGTTATCGTAAATTTTTCCGTCAGAAACAAAGTTCCGCACACACTCGATCATAAGCTCTGCCAGAAGCAGCGGAATTTTCTGACTATATCCAGGCTTTTGGTTCGTTTTTTCCCAAAGAATTGCCCGCACCAAAGTGTCGACTTCCGTTCCGGCGTCTCCAAGCCAAAGGTCATGTTTCATAAACAGATCAGCCAAAGGACTTTTTGACCCGGATTCAGATATAAGGAAAAAGAGTCCGAACTCAGTCAAAGATTCCAACTCGTCAGGGATCTGTTCGTGGGCGATATTAGGCCCTGTTATGTAGAGCACTCCGGGGAAAAGCGGATATGCTTTGTTTTCCAAAACCACGGACCCTTTCCCGGCAGTCACATAGTGGAGCTCAAAAGCATTTTTACTGTGGGAGTGGCGTGGGAGCGGTTCTGTAAAATGCCGGTAACTGATCATGGGCACATGAATCAATGTGTCCTCCAATGTAAAGCTATAATTCTCTATTTTCACAGGAAATACCTCCCTCGGATGAAAATGTTATAACTTGCGTTTATATGACAAAAATAAAGATAACATGTCCTATTATACTATAAAAAAATAAAAGTACAACAGGTAAAATGAAAGTATAATAGGTACGGTTTTAAAACCGTCTGATAAGGAGGAGGCTTATGAATGGGAAAGGAAACAAAAGGAGCAGAAACTATGCCAGAAGGATCGGCAGTTGTTTTCTCCTGGGTGCATTGGCACTGACGAGTATATCATTTTCAGGAATTGTTGAGGGGGGGAATCACTTGAAGAAATCTTATGCAAAAAGCCAGGGGGTGCCAGAGTTGCAGCTTCAATATGACGAGCCGGCTGCAGACTGGGAGTCCCAGGCACTGCCCATGGGAAATGGCCGAATCGGGGCAATGGTATTCGGCGGTGTGGGAAAAGAAAAGATCCAGGTCAATGAGGAAACACTCTGGTCCGGGGGACCAGGAGCGAATGCATCTTATAAAGGAGGGGATAACGCGCATTCTTCGGAAAAGGTACATTCCGCACTTCAAAACGTCCGACAGTTGATACAGGATATGGTAAATGATTTTTCCTCAAAGAATGCTGCCTACTTTGATGACAGCGGAAAGCTTGTGACCCACAATTATAAGGATCTGTTAAATGACTCCGTATTTTCTAAAAATCTGGATATGTTAAAGGGCGTCAAGAGCAATTTTGGAACTTATCAGACCCTTGGAAATATTATCATAAATGATCCGGCTTCGGGTTCTGACAAAGGATACAGCGGTTATGTGCGTAAATCGGATCTGAATAACGGCATGGAAACCGTGCATTATCTGTGGAATGAGATAACCTATGACAGGGAGTATTTTGTCAGCAACCCGGCGAATGTACTTGCCATAAAGCTGACCGCAGATCAGCCCGGTGCCATTACTAAAAAATTCTCATTAGAATCTGAGCAGAAAAACAAAGAAATCGTTGTAGATGAAGAAAATGGAACAGTTACGATGACGGGGCAGCCATCGGATCAGAAAGAGAATGGTTTAAAATTCGCCCAGCAGATCAAAATCATTCCAGAGGGCGGCACAATTCAGAAATCCAATAACTCAACTCTTTTGGTGGAGGGTGCGGATTCTGTTATTGTCTTGATGGGGGCTGCGACTAATTATCAGGTTGACGCTTCCGGTACAACCTACGATTATTTTAAGCCAGGCGAACCTCTTGATGATGTGGAGAGTGTGATCGGGGCGGCAGTGGAAAAAGGTTATGACAAGTTACGGGAAGAGCACATAGAAGATTACAAAAACTTATTTGACCGTGTGACGCTGAATTTGAATGTTCCAGATATGCCGGAAAAGATGACGGATGACCTGCTTTCCGGATATGGAAAAGACAACACTGACGAAGAAGACAGATATCTTGAGATGCTGTTTTTCCAGTACGGAAGATATCTTTTGATTTCCAGCTCCAGGGAAAACAGTGTGCTTCCGGCTAATCTTCAGGGGATCTGGGCGCAGGGACTGGCGCCGGCATGGAATTCAGATTTTCATACCAATATCAATTTACAGATGAATTACTGGCTTGCGGAGCAGACAAACCTGACTGAGTGCCACACGGCAGTGATCGATTACATAAACAGCCTGGTGGAAAAGGGAAAGGTAACAGCGAAAAAGTATTATTGCCAGCAGGATGGGTCCGATGTGAGGGGATGGGTGATCCATCATGAGAATAATATCTGGGGAAATACCAGTCCAAGCAACTGGACGACGGCATTTTATTTTCCAGTTGCCGCGGCGTGGATGTGCCAGGATATCTGGGATAAATACCAGTTTAACAGCGACAAGGAGTTTTTGGCAGAAAATTTTGATACAATGCTGCAGGCGGCGTTGTTCTGGGTGGACAATTTATGGGAAGATGAGCGGGATGGAACACTGGTGGCTAACCCATCCTATTCGCCAGAGCACGGCGTGTTTTCCCTGGGATGTACGAGCGATCAGGCCATCATATGGGAATTGTTTGAGGAAGTAAAACTTGCCAGCCGGGTTCTTGGAAAAGAAAATGAGACCGAAATCAAAGAGATTGAGGAAGCACAGCAAAAATTATACATGCCGGAGGCAGACCGTCTCGGCGGACAGCTGGCAGAGTGGAAAGACGAGACGACTCTAGAGGTTACAAATTCAGATAACCACAGGCATCAAAATCATGTATCTATTCTTCATCCCGGCACTTACGTGGCAGCAGGAAGATCTGAGTGGGATGATAAAATGCTGGAGGCAATCCGGGTTACGCTGGAAAAAAGAGGAGATGGCGGAACCGGCTGGAGTAAGGCGTGGAAAATAAATATGTGGGCGAGAATGCGCGATGGAGACCGCGCGAGAAAGCTTCTGGGCGAACAGCTCACCGGCTCAACACTGGCTAATCTGTTTGATACCCATCCGCCGTACCAGATCGACGGAAACTTTGGCGCGGCCTCCGGTATAACGGAGATGCTGCTACAGAGCCAGGGCGATTATATCGAACCATTGGCGGCTCTTCCTTCTGGTTGGGATACAGGTTCCGTAGACGGAATCAAGGCAAGAGGAAATTTTGAGATGGATTTCTCCTGGGAAAATGGCAGCATAAGTGAATGCCGTATCACATCTAACAGCGGAAATTCATGTAAAATCAAATACAATGGAATTGGCAGCCTGAAAGTATATGACGAGACAAATAAGCAATATGTAAAAGCAGAGGCTTCAGAGAATACCCTTGAATTTTCCACGACAGCAGGAGCTGTATACATTCTCACAAGTGACGAATCTTTGCCAGTGGTGACGGCACCGCCATCGACTGTACCTTCTGCTTCGCCGGACAATATTCCGTCAGCAACAGCGACACCTGCCCCAACGGCTTCCGGGCTACCTGTCCGTAATGAAAAAAAATCTATGAAAATTGGTTCTACGGTGGAAAAGAAAGGCGTGGTGTATAAAATCACTTCTTCTGCAGCGGTTCAGTTAACAAAAGTGCGTACGTTGAAAAAGAGTGTTGTGATACCGGACACGATCACCGTTTCAGGCAAAAAGTATTCCGTGACTTCTATTGCTGATAAAGCTTATTCCGGTAGAAAGATAACGAAGGTAACGATTGGTAAGAATATACAAAAGATCGGAAAGAAGGCATTTGCAAACTGTAAGAAGCTGAAAACGGTCATTATAAAATCCCTGAAAGTAAAAAGTGTTGGGAAACAGGCTTTTTATAAGACAAATGAAAAAATAAGGGTGAAACTGGGGAGAAAAGTTGTTAAAAAATATAGAAAGATGCTGACGAAAGGAAAGATTTCTTCTAAGGCAAAATATGTAGCTGTGTAACTTAGCTCGATGGCGCCAATTTGAACCCTGTTTCGTTCTGCGCATCACCTCATTCAAATTACAAGTAACATAAAGCCTGCTGAGAATTCAGCAGGCTTTATGTCTGCATATATTCTGCATATATATATAAATTCATGATAACAGAAAATTGATTGAAATCTCCCTCCGTATGTGGTATCATATACAATATATGTGTATTAAGGAGGCCTTTTCATCGATGGCAGAACAGAAAGAAGAAGAGATTATTTCTAAAAATTTTATTGAGCAGGAGATCGACAAGGATCTGGAAGCAGGTATTTACAAAGATATTATGACGAGATTTCCGCCGGAGCCAAATGGATACTTACATATTGGACATGCCAAATCCATAATTTTAAATCAGGGGCTGGCGAAGAAATACGGAGGAACATTTAATCTGAGGTTTGACGATACGAATCCTCAGAAGGAAGAAGAAGAATTTGTACATTCGATTCTTGAAGATGTGAAGTGGATCTGTGGAGGAGAGACCCCTCCTGTATATTTCGCTTCGGATTATTTTGATAAAATGTTTGAGTGTGCAGTGAAGCTGATCAAGAAAGGGAAGGCATATGTGTGCGACCTGACGCCGGATCAGATCCGGGAGTACCGCGGGACTTTGACAGAGCCAGGAAAGAACAGCCCCTACCGGGAGCGTACTGTAGAGGAAAATCTGGATCTGTTTATGAGGATGAAAAATGGGGAGTACAAGGATGGAGAAAGGGTTCTTCGGGCGAAAATAGATATGTCATCGCCGAATATGAACATGCGTGATCCCATCCTTTACCGGGTGGCGCATGTCAGCCATCACAACACCGGAGATAAGTGGTGCATATATCCGATGTATGATTTTGCACATCCCATCGAGGATGCAGTGGAGGGGATCAGCCATTCGATCTGTACACTGGAATTTGAGGACCATAGATCGCTTTATGACTGGGTTGTGCGGGAATGTGAGTTTGAGGTACCGCCAAGACAGATCGAGTTTGCGAAAATGTACCTGACCAATGTGATCACTGGGAAACGGTATATTAAAAAACTGGTGGAGGATGGGATCGTGGATGGATGGGATGATCCCCGTCTCGTATCCATAACAGCGCTGCGGCGCCGGGGATTTACAGCGTCTTCTATCCGTAAGTTTATGGAGCTTGCCGGAGTATCCAAGAGCAACAGTTCCGTCGATTATGCGATGCTTGAATACTGTATTCGTGAAGATTTGAAAATGACGCAGCCCCGGATGATGGCGATCCTTGACCCGGTGAAACTGGTGATTACCAATTATCCGGAAGGACAGGTAGAGTATCTGGAGGTGCCGAATAATCAGGAAAATCCTGAGATGGGTACGAGAAAGGTGCCATTTGCAAGAGAACTTTTTATCGAGAGGGAAGATTTTATGATCGAACCTCCGAGAAAGTATTTCCGGCTGTTTCCTGGTAATGAAGTCCGCCTGATGAGCGCTTATTTTGTAAAATGTGAGGATTATGTCACCGATGAGAATGGCAATGTGACCGAGGTGCACTGTACCTATGATCCGGAGACAAAGAGTGGTCTGGGCTTTACCGGAAGAAAGGTGAAGGGAACGATACACTGGGTTGCCGCACCGACAGCAGGCACAGCAGAGATACGTCTGTATGAAAATCTTGTGGATGAAGAAAAGGGTGTTTATAACGAAGATGGCTCAGTAAATATCAATCCTGATTCATTAAAGATCTTAAAGGAATGTTATGTGGAGCCGGCGCTGCTGGATGTGGAGCCGGGAGATAAATTCCAGTTTATGAGAAATGGCTATTTCAATGTGGATTCTAAGGACACAACAGCAGAACATAAAGTATTTAACCGTATTGTTTCGCTTAAGAGTTCTTATCGTCCTGGGAAATAGTTTGACAGATAAGTAATGCGGATAAAACATGAACTATGCAGATATTGTGACGGGGCGCTGCCTGCACAAACATTGCGTATATTAAAAATGCAGCGCAGAAAAGAGGGTAATTATGAGTAATTTGTTTGCTGGGCTGGAGAGTCTGGGACTAAATATTAAAAAAAATATTGACGTGTATGACGAGGATAAGAAGGAAACAAATAGTGGGCAGGAACATGAAAATAAACCGAAGGAGATGGCAGAAGAGGATCTGCTGTTTGAAAAATCCTATACCTGTCCGGTGTGTGATTCTGAATTCAAGAGTAAGATGGTGCGTACAGGAAAGGCAAAGCTGGTGTCAGCTGATACGGATCTGCGTCCAAAATATCAGGGAATCGATCCCTTAAAGTACGATGCGATCCTGTGCCCCAAATGCGGGTATGCTTCTCTGAACCGGTATTTTAACTTTGTGATGTCTTCCCAGTCAAAATTGATCAAGGAACAGATTTCACAGAATTTCAAATATGAATCAGAGGAAGATAAGGTCTACTCCTATGATGAGGCGATCATGAGATATAAAATGGCACTGTTGAACACGGTAGTAAAGAAAGGTAAGACCAGTGAGCGCGCTTATACCTGTCTGAAGCTGGCATGGCTGTTCCGTGGCAAGAGAGAAGAGGCGCTGAGAAATGGTGCGTCAAAAGAGGATGTGGCAGAGGATTTAAAAGAAGAGATCCAATTTTTGGAGAGCGCTCACGAGGGATTTGAGGCAGCATTTTCCAAAGAAGCCTTTCCGATGTGCGGCATGGACCAGTATACGGTGATGTATATGGTAGCAGAGCTTGCCAGACGTATTGGTAACAATGAAGAGGCAAAGCGCTGGGTGTCCAAAGTTTTGGTGGCAAGAGATGCCAATAAGCGGATAAAAGATAAGGCGCTTGCCCTGAAGGAACTGCTTCAGGATGCAGATGAATAATGAACGGATGGAGAGTTTAGAACATGTCGATGGATATGCTGATGGATATTTTATTGGATGGATTGCTGGATAGTCTCAAACTGGTACCCTTTTTATTTCTGACATATCTTACCATGGAATATCTGGAGCATAAGACCAGCACGAAGACTCGTGCCGTGGTTCGGAGGGCGGGAAAGCTGGGACCGCTGGCGGGCAGTATTGCGGGGGTTTTTCCTCAATGTGGATTTTCAGCTGCAGCTTCTAATCTGTATGCTGGCGGTGTGATCACCACGGGAACGCTGATCGCGGTCTTCTTATCCACCTCAGACGAGATGCTTCCGATCTTTGTCTCGGAATCGGTGCCCTTTCGGCTGATCGTGGCTGTTCTCGGTATTAAGCTGGTACTGGGGATGATCACTGGATTTTTCGTAGATTTTCTATTTCGTTTTCGTCCTTCTCCCATCCGGTATAAGGAGATCCACAGTATGTGTGAGAGTGAACACTGTGGCTGTGAGGAGGGGATCTTCCCCTCGGCGCTGAAGCATACAGTGAAGATCTTTCTTTTCGTATTTTTATGTTCTATCGTATTGGGATTCCTAATAGAGCTGGGAGGAGAAGCCCGTTTGGCACAATTTTTGTCAGGCTGTCCGGTTCTGGGACCTCTTCTTGCCGGGATCGTAGGATTGATCCCGAACTGTGCTTCATCGGTAGTGATCACGCAGCTATTTCTTGGAGGTATGATCAGCTTTGGTACGATGATGTCAGGACTGTTGGTGGGGGCCGGTGTCGGATTACTCATTTTATTCCGGACAAATAAAAGATGGAAAGAAAATCTTTCCATCTTATGTATACTGTATGTGTCCGGCGTAGTCTGGGGGATTGTGCTGGATGTTATTTGGAAACTTTATTCGTTATAGTTTGACAGGGCATCGTCGAAATAGATTCCATTGCACTTGACCATGGCGCGGGGCAGGGCGTCTTTTGATGTCTTCCAGGGGGCATCCACATTCCGGTAGTCAAATTTATCGATAAACCAGGAGACCTCTTCCTCCATTCTTTTAAGGTTGGTGAGGAAGACCTGGTCAAGATCTTTTGTAAAAGTGTCCAGAGTGTTTCCGTGGAGATGTTTCGGGGCTGTCTGGTACAGCATTCCGTAGTGCTCCAGACAGAAGCCTCTGGATTTTTTGAATTTTACCTGAAATGCCGGATCATTTTCATATAAATAGAAAATTGTGGCGATATAGCGTTCATAGGTGTGGTGGATCCGGTCGCAGATATAACAGGAGCGATGGACCATTTCGGTATAGTTGTAAACAGATGTTTCTTCTTTTTTTGAAAAAAACCCGCCGGAACTTTTTCTTCCCTTCTTCTGTAATAACTCAATGTTTTCTATCATATTCTTCATATGAGTGTCGAGGATCAGAGCCAGCCCCAGACGATTTTCAAAGTCGTACATCATCTGCATATGATGGGCACAGAAGCCGATCTTATCGGTGGTCAGACGGATATCGTCTTCCATATAGCTTGGCCCCATGGCAAAGGCGACACCGTCGTCATCCAGGGATTTTTTTATAGCACATACAGGACATTCACAGTCTTTGTCAAAAATATCATTTACCGGAATGGTATAAAGCTGTTCTTTCATAACGACCTCTTTTCTGTAATATTTATTTTATGGTTCATTATAACATGATTAATGAAAAAAAGCAAAAAAGTGAGAAAATATGAGAAAAACAAAGATAATATTAATTAAACGGTAAAATAGTAAAAAATACCAGACACTTCGATTTGCAAAACAAAGGATAAGTGACTATTATTAGATTAATCGCTAGCACTCAACTAGAGAGAGTGCTAACAAAAACGAATAGAATGATTGGAGGAAATAGAAATGAAATTAATACCTTTAGGTGACAGAGTTGTATTACAGCAGTTAGATGCAGAAGAGACGACGAAATCTGGTATTGTACTTCCGGGCCAGGCACAGGAAAAACCACAGCAGGCAGAAGTGATCGCGGTTGGTCCTGGCGGTATGGTAGATGGAAAAGAAGTAAAAATGGAAGTTAAAGTGGGAGATAAAGTTATTTATTCAAAATATGCGGGAACCGATGTGAAATTGGAAGACCAGGAATATGTAGTTGTACGCCAGAATGATATCGTGGCAGTAGTAGAGGAGTAAACAGATCATTTTCAATGAAATAAATTATTTAGGAGGCTTTTTATCATGGCAAAAGAAATCAAGTTTGGAGTAGAAGCCAGATCCGCACTGGAGACTGGAGTAAACAAGTTGGCAGATACCGTACGCGTAACACTGGGGCCAAAAGGACGTAATGTCGTTCTCGATAAATCTTTTGGCGCACCGTTGATCACCAATGATGGTGTTACCATTGCCAAGGAAATAGAATTAGAGGATGCGTTTGAGAATATGGGAGCCCAGCTGGTTAAGGAAGTAGCTACTAAGACAAATGATGTTGCCGGAGACGGTACAACGACAGCTACTGTTCTTGCCCAGGCGATGATCAACGAGGGAATGAAGAATCTGGCAGCAGGTGCCAATCCGATCATTCTCCGCAAGGGAATGAAAAAAGCGACAGACTGTGCAGTTGACGCTATCAAAGAGATGAGCGAAACTCTGCAGGGCAAAGAGCAGATTGCCAAAGTAGCAGCTATTTCTGCCGGTGATGACCAGGTAGGAGAGATGGTGGCAGACGCGATGGAGAAGGTTTCCAATGATGGAGTTATTACCATCGAAGAATCCAAGACCATGAAGACAGAGCTTGATCTGGTAGAAGGTATGCAGTTTGACCGGGGTTATCTTTCTGCTTACATGGCTACAGACATGGATAAAATGGAAGCAAATCTTGAAAATCCATATATTCTCATTACAGATAAGAAGATTTCCAATATTCAGGAGATTCTTCCGCTGCTGGAGCAGGTGGTACAGTCCAGTGCCAAACTTTTGATCATTGCTGAGGATGTTGAGGGCGAGGCACTCAGCACTCTGGTACTGAATAAACTTCGCGGTACGTTCCAGGTCGTAGCAGTGAAAGCACCGGGTTATGGTGACAGAAGAAAAGAGATGCTCAAAGATATTGCTATCCTGACTGGTGGTGAGGTGATCACAGAAGAGCTCGGTCTTGATCTCAAAGACACTACCATGGATCAGCTGGGACGTGCAAAATCCGTAAAGGTTCAGAAAGAAAATACCATTATCGTAGACGGCGAGGGAGATAAGGCAGAGATCGACGCCCGTGTATCCCAGATCCGCACTCAGATCGAGGAGACAACATCTGACTTTGATAGGGAGAAGCTTCAGGAAAGACTTGCTAAACTGGCAGGCGGTGTTGCAGTGATCCGTGTCGGTGCAGCGACAGAGACCGAGATGCAGGAGGCAAAACTTCGTATGGAGGACGCCCTGGCTGCAACAAGAGCTGCTGTAGAAGAGGGAATTATCTCTGGTGGTGGATCTGCTTACATCCACGCTTCCAAAAAAGTAGAAAAACTGGCTGCTGATATGGAAGGCGACGAGAAGACTGGTGCTAACATCATCTTGAAAGCACTGGAATCCCCACTTCGCAGAATCGCAGAGAATGCAGGACTGGAAGGTTCTGTGATCATAGATAAAGTAAAGGCGGAGGAGCCAGGATTTGGATTCAACGCTTTGACAGAGCAGTATGTAAATATGGTGGAAAATGGAATTCTTGATCCTGCCAAGGTGACAAGAAGCGCACTGCAGAACGCTACCAGCGTAGCTTCTACACTGCTGACCACAGAGTCTGTAGTGGCAAACATTAAAGAAGATGTACCGGCTATGCCTGCTGGCGGAGCCCCAGGCATGGGCATGATGTAAGCCACCCGCAAGGAAACCAAGCGCCTGCCCTTTGGGCAGGCATTTGGTTTCACCGGGTGGCTTAGCGAAACGTGCAAGAGCGCGACAGCGCGTGCTGCACGAAGTGCAGGGCACGTAGAGCTAAGGAGAGGCGAAACGTGAGGGAGCGCGACAGCGCGTGCTGCACGAAGTGCAGGGCACGTAGAGCTAAGGAGAGGCGAAACGTGAGGGAGCGCGACAGCGCGTGCTGCACGAAGTGCAGGGCACGTAGAGCTAAGTGTGAAGGAGGTTGTCGGTTCGGTTGAAACCTCACCAGACAACCTCTCTCAATGTGCCGCTTACGGCACATTGCTCTCTTCACACCGAAGAACGCAAAAAGCAGCGTTCTTCACAAATTGTTTGTGCCGCCTGTGGCGGCATGTTCGAAAGAGTGCAATACGTGCAACAGTGCAGATTACAAATAAGGAGAAGTTACATGGAACAATTATATGCAGAGTCCAGCGTAAAGCAGAAGACAACCGGAAAAGTAATCTTTCTGAAAACAGTATTAATTATTGGTGTGATTCTTTTATTTGCCATTGGATTTCTGAGTGGAATCACTCTTCTCACATTGCTGTCTATTGCAGCCATTATCGGATTGATCTGGTACTGGCCGAGATTTAAAGTGGAATGGGAATATGTATTCTGTGATGGACAGTTGGATTTTGACCAGATCCTGGGTGGAGAGAAAAGAAAAACCAAGCTGAGGATAGAGCTGGAGGATGCGGATGTGATTGTCCCAATGGATTCTCATCGTATGGACGGTTACAGGCATTTACCAGTTATGGATTATTCTTCTCTCCAGCCAGGAGTGGTAAAGTATGGGATCGTAATCAGGCTCGATGGAAAAGAAGACAAGACGGTGCTGGTCTTTGAACCAGGAAAAAAGATGTTGGATATGATTAAGACAAAATTTCCTGGGAAAACAGAGATTGTAAAGTAGAACAGAAAAATTTAGAGCCATTATGAGAGTAAAATCTTGATCAGCCCCTTGTCAAGTAGACAAATGAAATATCTAAAATAAGACTATAGGC